>NZ_JBIGLU010000003.1:0-317247 GCF_043658375.1 Pseudomonas sp. PsB
CCAGCCGCCAAGGCCACTGCTGCTGCCAAACCTGCGGCCAAGCCAGCCGCCAAGGCCACTGCTGCTGCCAAACCTGCAGCCAAGCCGGCTGCCAAGGCCACTGCTGCTGCCAAACCGGCAGCCAAGCCAGCAGCCAAAGCCACCGCAGCCGCTAAACCTGCAGCCAAGCCAGCGGCAGCCAAAACGCCAGCCAAAGCCGCTGCTGCCAAGCCGGCCGCGAAACCAGCTGCCGCCAAGGCCCCAGCACGTACGGCCGCCAAACCCGCCGCCAAGCCAGCAGCTGCCAAGCCTGTTGCCAGCAAGCCAGCCGAAGCCAAACCGGCTACGCCAGCCGCCAGCACTCCGGCCGCCGCGACCAACTCGGCCACCCCGGCAGCTTCGGTAGCGCCATCGGCACCTGCCAGCACCCCGGCTCAGGCACCGTCTTCGGCGTCCTGAAGCGCTGCCGCCGCGACGCGCAACCGAATCAGCGCGTCGTGGTGGCGGGCCTGGGCCGGCGCCAGCCGGTCCAGCCAGTTTTCCATGGGCTCATGGGCGCCCACCGGCCACTGTCGCGAACGCTCCTGCAAGCGTTCCAGCAAGGCTTTCTCGGCCTGTAACTCCAACCCCTTCACCTGCTCACGCAACGCCGCCAGCTGCGCATCACTTTGCGCCGCTGCTCGCCACTGTTGGCGCAAGCTACGTAACGGGTTGACCACTTCGCGCTGCCAAGGCTCGGTAACCTCGCGCAATGCCTGCACGCGTTCGTCCCGCACGGCCACGCCACGCGCCTGCAGCCAGGTTGCGCACAGCAGCAGACAGACATCGCCACCCAGCGCCTGCAAGTCTAGGCAGGCGGCTTCTACGCCGGGCCTGGCGTACAGGGCCAGGGCGTGATTCCACAGGTCGGTGTGCATGGTTCCACTCGCGCTATGGGCCGAGGAAGCTGGTAGACTCCGCGACCATCATGATCAGACTATCCAACCTCACTTTACAGCGTGGTCCGCAGCGCTTGCTAGAAGGCGCCGAGATGACCCTGCACACCGGTCACAAGGCCGGCCTGATCGGCGCCAACGGCGCCGGAAAATCCAGCCTGTTCGCCTTGCTGCGCGGTGAGCTGTCGACTGATGCCGGCGATTGCCAGCTGCCCGGTGACTGGCGCATCGCCCACATGCGCCAGGAAGTCGATACCCTCGACCGCCTGGCCGTGGACTATGTGCTCGACGGCGACGTGCGCCTGCGCAAGGTCCAGGCCGAACTGGCCGCGGCCGAGCAGGCCCACGACGGTACTGCCCTGGCGCGCCTGCACATTGAGCTGGATAGCGCCGACGGCTATACCGCCGACGCCCGCGCACGCAAGTTGCTGGCCGGCCTTGGTTTCACCAACGAACAGATGGACCGCCGCGTCGGCGACTTCTCCGGTGGCTGGCGGATGCGCCTGAACCTGGCCCAGGCCCTGATGTGCCCGTCCGACCTGCTGCTGCTCGACGAGCCCACCAACCACCTGGACCTGGACGCTATTCTGTGGCTGGAGGACTGGCTCAAGGGCTACCCCGGCACGTTGTTGCTGATCTCCCACGACCGCGACTTCCTCGATGCCGTGGTCGACCATGTGCTGCACGTCGAGCAGCGCAAGCTGAACCTGTACAAAGGCGGCTACACCGCCTTCGAGCGCACCCGGGCCGAGCGCCTGGCGCAACAGCAGCAGGCCTACGAGAAACAGCAGGCCCAGCGTGCGCACATGGAAAAGTACATTGCCCGCTTCAAGGCCCAGGCCACCAAGGCCCGCCAGGCACAGAGCCGGATCAAGGCCCTGGAGCGCATGGAGGAGCTGTCGGCGGCGCATGTCGATTCGCCGTTCGACTTCGTTTTCCGCGAGTCGCAAAAAATCTCCAGCCCGCTGCTGAGCCTGTCCGAAGGCCGCCTGGGCTACGGTGACAAGGCGATCCTCGACAAGGTCAAGCTGCAGCTCACCCCCGGTGCGCGCATTGGCCTGCTCGGCCCCAACGGCGCTGGCAAGTCGACCCTGATCAAGAACCTCGCAGGCGAACTCGAGCCACTGTCGGGCCGCCTGGTGCGGGGTGAGAACCTCGCCGTGGGCTACTTCGCCCAGCACCAGCTGGATTCGCTGGACGACAAGGCCAGCCCGCTGCTGCACCTGCAACGCATTGCCCCCGCCGAGCGTGAGCAGACCCTGCGCGACTTCCTGGGTGGCTTCGACTTCCATGGCGATCGCGTCGACGAGCCGGTGGTGAACTTCTCCGGTGGTGAGAAGGCCCGCCTGGCGCTGGCCCTGATCGCCTGGGAGCGACCGAACCTGTTGCTGCTCGACGAACCGACCAACCACCTCGACCTGGAAATGCGCCTGGCGCTGACCATGGCCCTGCAGGAGTTTGCCGGTGCCGTGGTGGTGGTGTCGCACGACCGTCATCTGCTAAAGAGCACTACCGACGACTTCCTGTTGGTGGCTGACGGCAAGGTCGACATCTTCGATGGTGACCTGGACGACTACAGCCGCTGGCTGGTCGAGTACCGCCAGCGCAGCGCGCCGGCCAGTACCGCCCCGGTCAACCCGGACAAGACCGACAAGAAGGCCCAACGCCAGGCTGCCGCAGCCTTGCGCCAGCAACTGGCCCCGCACAAGAAGGCTGCTGACAAGCTGGAAGCCGAGCTCAACCAGGTGCACGCGCAACTGGCCGAGATCGAGACCGTGCTGGGCGATGGTGGCCTCTACGACGCGTCGCGCAAGGACGAGTTGCGTGACCTGCTGGCGCGCCAGAGCAAGCTGAAGCAGCGCGAAGGCGAACTGGAAGAGGCCTGGATGGAAGCGCTGGAAACCCTCGAAAGCATGCAGGCCGAGCTCGAGGCGCTGTCCTGATGGAGGAACTGCGTTCGCTGCTGCCAGGGCAATGGATGGACACCTTCTGGCTGGGCTTGCAGATCCTGTTGATCCTGGTAGCGGCCTTCGTCCTGCAGCGCATCGTTGCACGCGGGCTGAGCCGCCTGAGCCAGCGTTACCCGTTGCCGCCGGAACTGCTGGTGCCGGTGCGTGGCGGCCTGCGCTGGCTGATCATGGGCAGCGCGTTGCTGTTTGTGCTGGAGCGCCTGGGTGTGTCGGCGACTGTGCTGTGGACAGCACTGTCCGGCTTCGTCGCGGTGGCGGCAGTGGCCTTCTTCGCCATGTGGAGCGTGCTGTCCAACCTGCTGTGCGCGGTGCTGATCTTCACCGTCGGGCCGTTTCGTATTGGTGACGTGGTCGAACTGGTCGACACCCTGGACAAGCCGGGCGTCAAAGGCCGGGTGATTGCCATCAACCTGCTGTTCACCACCCTGATGGAAATGCCCGAGGCGGGCGGGGCGCTGGTGCAGGTGCCCAATAGCCAGTTCTTCCAGAAGTCGGTACGGCGCTGGCGCGGGGCTGAGGTGCAGGTTATGCACAAAGAGTCGCCTGTCGAGGCTGACTGAACCTGAACCGGCCTCTTCGCGGGTAAACCCGCTCCCACAGGAGTTCCGCAGCCCTTGGGGACAGCGCGATACCTGTGGGAGCGGGTTCACCCGCGAAGAGGCCAGCACAGGCAATACAAATCCTTCAGAAATCGCTGGTTATTTTTTCACCAACACCTTAGCTTAACGTTTTGCAACATATGTTCGAGCGAGGTGTGTGATGTCGATGGAAGTGTGGTTGGGCTTCTTTGCCGCCTGTTGGGTGATCAGCCTTTCACCCGGTGCCGGGGCGATTGCCTCGATGTCCAGCGGCCTGCAATACGGCTTCTGGCGTGGTTACTGGAACGCCCTGGGCCTGCAACTGGGCCTGATCGTGCAGATCGCCATCATCGCCGCCGGCGTCGGCGCCATCCTGGCCGCCTCGGCCACGGCCTTCCAGATCATCAAATGGTTCGGCGTCGCCTACCTTGTCTACCTGGCCTACAAACAATGGCGAGCCTTGCCGATGGACATGAGCGATGAGTCCGCCGTGCGCCCTATCGGTAAACCGCTGAGCCTGGTGTTCCGTGGCTTCCTGGTCAACGTCAGCAACCCCAAGGCACTGGTGTTCATGCTGGCGGTGCTGCCGCAGTTCATCAACCCGCATGAACCGCTGTTGCCGCAGTATGTGGCGATCACCGTGACGATGGTTACCGTGGATATGCTGGTGATGGCGGGGTACACCGGGTTGGCTGCGCGGGTGTTGCGCTTGCTGCGTACGCCCAAGCAGCAGAAGCGTTTGAACCGGACGTTTGCCGGGTTGTTCATTGGCGCGGCCACCTTCCTGGCGACCCTGCGCCGCGCGCCAGTCTGATAGGCCCGGGGGCTGCTTTGCAGCCCATCGCGACACAAGGCCGCTCCTACAGGGATCGCATGGCGGCCTTTGCTATTTCTGCTTGTCCACCAACCCCTTGAGCAAATCCACCGGCAGCGGAAAGACGATGGTCGAACTCTTGTCCCCGGCAATCGTCCCCAGCGTCTGCATGTAACGCAACTGCATCGCCCCCGGCTCCTTGCTCAGCATCTGCGCCGCCTGCATCAATTTCTCCGACGCCTGCAACTCACCCTCGGCATGGATCACCTTGGCCCGTCGTTCACGCTCGGCCTCGGCCTGGCGGGCAATGGCACGCACCATCGATTCGTTGAGGTCGACGTGCTTGATCTCGACGTTGGCCACCTTGATGCCCCAGGCATCGGTCTGTGCATCCAGCACCTGGCGAATGTCCGAGTTCAGCTGCTCGCGTTCGGCCAACAGTTCATCCAGTTCGTGCTTGCCGAGCACCGCGCGCAGCGTGGTCTGGGCCAGCTGGCTGGTCGCCACGAGGAAGTCCTCGACCTGGATGATCGCCTTCTGCGGGTCGAGCACGCGGAAGTAGACCACGGCGTTGACCTTGACCGAGACGTTGTCGCGGGTGATCACATCCTGCGGTGGTACATCCAGCACCACGGTGCGCAGGTCGACCCGCACCATTTGCTGGATCACCGGGATCAACAGGATCAGCCCCGGCCCCTTCACCTGCCAGAAGCGCCCCAGCTGGAACACCACGCCGCGCTCGTACTCGCGCAGGATGCGGAATGCCGACAGCAACAGCATCGCCAGCACGATCAGCACCGCGCCGAAGCCCAATTGCATGAACATGGTCATTCTCCTTGCGCCGCGGGCGCGGCGGCGCTCACTTCCAGCATGACGCCATGGCGCGCGGTCACCCGCACGTTCTGGCCCGCTTGCAGTGGCGTTCCACACTGCGCCTGCCATTGCTCGCCCTGGGCCAGCACGAAGCCACAGAACGGGTTGCCTGCCATCACCTGGGTGACGGTGACCAGGCTGCCGACCAGGCCGGCGTCACCGCCGACCTGCGCCCGTCGGCGGGCCTTGAGCGCCATGCCCAGCACGCCGCCGATCAGCAGCGCCGAGAGCACCGCTAAGGTGCCGATCAGGGCCAGCGGGATACCGAAACCAGGGGCATCGGTGTCGATCAGGATCAGCGCGCCGACCACGAAGGCGACGATGCCGCCAAAGCCGACCACGCCGAAACTGGGCAGGAAGGCTTCGGCGATCATGAAGGCGATGCCGAGCAAAATCAGCGCCACCCCGGCGAAGCTCACGGGCAGCAGTTGCAGGGCATACAGCGCCAGCAGCAGGCAGATGCCGCCGACCACGCCGCCTACCGTCGAGCCAGGGTTCATGAACTCGAACAGCAGGCCGTACACACCGATCATGATCAGGATCAGCGCCACGCTGGGGCTGGCCAGCGACAGTGAGCGTTTTGCCATCGAGCTTGCGCAGCAGGTCGGGCAGGTCATCGGCCATCAGGTCGATCACGTCGAGCCGCAAAGCCTCGCTGGCGGACAGGCTGACCGCCTCGCGCACGGCCTTCTCCGCCCAGTCGGCATTGCGCCCGCGCAGCTGCGCCAGGCCACGAATGTAGGCCGCCGCATCGTTTACCTGCTTGCGCGCGAGGGTTTCGTCATCGCTGCCTTTGGCCTTGTCGTCCTTGGGCGTGCCTGGCGGGGCGCCTATCTGCACGGGGGTTGCGGCGCCCAGGTTGGTACCGGGCGCCATGGCTGCGACATGGCTGGCATAGAGGATATAAGTGCCGGCGCTGGCGGCGCGGGCACCACTGGGGGCGACGAAGGTTGCGACCGGCACGGGGCTGGCGAGAATCGCCTTGATCATCTGGCGCATGGCGCTGTCGAGCCCGCCCGGGGTGTCCATGCGAATAACCACCAGTTGCGCACCCTGCGCCTTGGCCTGGTCGAGGCTGCGCACCAGGTAGTCGGCGCTGGCCGGGCCGATGGCGTCATCGATGCCCAGCACCCAGACTGCACCGGGCGCTGCCAAGCCGCCTGGCGTGATACCAAGCAGCAACAGCAGCAACAGCCAGCGCCAGCAGCGGGTGATCACCTGTCGTCACCTCGTTTGCCTCTATTGCACAAGTTTAGCCCTGCCTGCTGGTACCCGGCCTAAAATTGGAAATTGGGGGGCGAAACCGGAGGTGCATCATGCGTATGGCAAAGACCCTGCAGGATCGCCTGGACAAGGCCAACTGCGATTACGACATCATTCCCCATCCACACTCGGCCACCAGCCTGGAGTCGGCCCGTACGGCCGGCGTGCCCGCCGAGCGGGTCGCCAAGTCGGTGATGCTCGACGACCGTCATGGCAACTACATCATGGCCGTGCTACCTGCCAACCGGCATCTGGACATGACCAAGGTGCGCATGTCCGGGGCCTGGCAACTGACCCGTGAAAGCGGCCTGCCGAGCCTGTTCGGCGACTGCGAGCGCGGTGCCGTACCGGCGCTTGGCGATGCCTACCAGATAAAGATGCTGCTTGATTCGAGTCTTACCCGCCAAGGCGATGTCTATCTGGAGGCGGGTGATCACGATCACCTGATCCACATGAGCATGGAGCAATATCTGAAGTTGGTGCCGCGCGCCGAAGTGCGTGAGCTCAGCTGATGCTCTCAACCCATGCCGGGCCGGCATCGTCGACGACCGGTCTGGCGACGAGGAGGAACCATGGATAAGCCGATTCATCCTTTGTCCGAGATTTTCAAACAGCTGGGGCTGTCTGACGATCCGGTCGATATCGACCGTTTCATCACCACCCATTCGCCGCTCGACGACGATATAAAGCTGGTTGACGCGCCTTTCTGGAGCGATTCACAGCGCGATTTCCTGAAAGAGAAGTACATCGCTGATGACGACTGGATTCCGATGATCGACCAACTGAACGAGGCGCTGCATCCAAGCAAAAAATAAAGCGCCGAGTGGTGCCTGACGAGTGATTGGCCGTTGCTATGCTCAGGAAAACAACAAGGGGATAGCGCGATGAAAGATCCCTACGCACCAGGCTTCTGGTGCTCCGTGACGATCCTGGGCACGTTGACGGCCAGTTATTTCTACGGCGTACGGCAAACGCAACAGATGAACCAGGCGGTGCATTTCCTGTATGCCGCTGCCGCTGTCACTGTGGCGGTTGCACTGGTGGCGCTGGCCTGGATCGCCTGGCAGCAACTGCACCTGAACAAGCGTGAGGTGGTGCAGGGGCGAACGTTGCTGACCATCTGGAACACCAAGGTCGCGCTACGCCGCGTCGAGACGGTGTTCGACCGCTACTTCTGGGGCAGCTACTGGCATTCGGGGCGCACCTTCGAAGAGGTCATGGGCGAGCTCAAGGGCACGCCGCTGGAGCAGAGCCTGGATGCCCTGAAACGCCAGTGCCGCTTGCTCGACCGCGAAATTCATGACCACCATCACCACTGGCTGGCCAATGCCCGCGACCTGTCCAGCGTGGCCCAGGCCATGGCCCGTGAACGCTACCAGCTGGATGTGGGAGAGCCGACCCGCAGCGGCCATGGCAACACCGCCGTGCTCAACCGGGACCTGGAAGTGCTGGTTTACACCTGGTCGGCGCGCCTGCGCAGCTTCGACCATCAGCTGGACGAACTGGAGCGCGCCTACCATTGAGGCGCTTCATTCACCGCGGATGTATTGCTCCAGTTTGAGGATCAGGTTTGCCTGTTCGGCGATGGTTTCCTTGACCAGGTCACCGATCGACAGCAGGCCGAGCAGCTCGCCATTGCTGACCACCGGCAGGTGGCGCAGGTGGCGGTTGGTCATCAGGTTCATGCAGTACTCGAGGTTCTGCTTCGGTTCCACGGTGACCACCGGCGCACTCATGATCTCGCGCACGGGGGTAGCGGCGGACGAGCGGCCCTTGAGCACCAGTTTGCGCGCATAGTCCCGTTCACTGACGATACCCACTACCTGGTTGGCCTCGACCACCGGTAGCGCACCGACGTTTTTCTCCGCCAGCAGCTTCAGGGCGTCGAGTACCGAGTCATCCGGGCCGATGGTGTATACGGTCTGGTGCTGGGACTTGGTCTTGAGGATTTGTTCGACGGTCTTCATACGGGCCTCTGCGGGTGAAAAAAGCGATGTTTCGGAGTAAATAAAGCATCCGGCACGGCGCTCTGCACGGCAATGCAGGAAACGGCATCGAGTCGATTGAAAAACGTCATGAGCGGTCGCCTGTACCGGCCTCTTCGCGGGCATGCCCGCTCCCACAGGTTGCGTAATTCCTGTGGGAGCGGGCGTGCCCGCGAAGAGGCCGGTAGAGTTGGCTCAGAGCTTCGGCATCTGCCCGATCCGCGCCACCATCTCGCTCACCACCTGCAAGTCCAGCATGAACTGCTCAACGGTCTTGAACTCGTTGTCGTTGTGCCCGGTGTACTTCACATCCGGCATGGCCAGGCCGAACTGCACGCCGTTAGGCAAGTCGTGTACCGAGGTGGCGCCCGCCGAGGTACCGAACTCGTGCTTCATGCCCAGGTTCTCGGTGGCTACATCAAGCAAGGCTTTGACCCATTCGCCCTCGGGGTTGCGGTACATCGGCTCGTCCAGGCTGTAGTCGAAGGCCACCGAGGTATGGCTCTGCCGGGTCCATTTGCCCAGCTTGTCAGCCAGTTCGTCCTTGATCGTGGCAATTGGCTTGCCTTTCGGAATGCGCAGGTTCACCGCCAGTTTCAGGCCTTTTTCATCCACCCCGACAAAGGTCAGCGAGGCGGTCAGCGGGCCCATGAACGAATCCTTGAAGGCCACGCCGAGCTTGTTGCCCAGGTAGTCCAGGCCCCAGTTGTCAGTGGCGTAGCGGGCGGCATCGGTGAAGTGGTTGTGCTTGAGCGGCACATCCTTGCCCAGGCCGTTGATGAAACCAAGCATGCGCGCCACCGGGTTGACCCCGGACTCCGGCTCCGAAGAGTGAGCGGACACGCCGGTCACCGTGAGCAACACCTGCTTGCCATCGGCCTTGGCAGCGATGCTGAAGTCGCCGCCATTGCGCTTCACGTAATCGGCGCCGGCTTTTTCCAGCTGGCTGGCCAGCTTCGCCGGGTTGTCGGTGACCAGGGTCGCGACCGAGGTTGTCGGGATCTGGTTGGTGGCCAGGCCGCCGGTCAGGTTGACGATCTCGGCACCCTTGCCACTGGCCTGGCGCTTGCTGAAGCTGGCCATGATCGTGCCGTAGCCTTTCTCGGCGATGACCACAGGGTAGCCGCCATCGAGTGCCAGGTTGTAGTCGGGCGTGGGGTTGCGCTCGAAGTAGTAGGGGATGGCATCACCGCTGGTTTCTTCAGTGGTGTCGATCAGCAGCTTGAACTGGCGAGCCAGCGGCAGGTTCTCGTCCTTGGCCACTTTCAGCGCGTACATCGCCACGACAATGCCGTTCTTGTCGTCTTCGGTGCCACGGCCGTACATGCGGTCGCCGATCAGGGTGACCTTGAACGGGTCCAGGCGCGTGCCATCGGCCAGCTTCCAGTTGTCCGGGTTGACCGGCACCACGTCGGCGTGGGCATGGATGCCGACCACTACCTTGCCACTGCCCAGCGAAATCTCGTACACCCGGTTGTCGATGTTGCGGAAAGCCAGGCCGAAGCTGTCGGCCAAGGCCTTGATCTTATCGGCGATCCTGAGGAACTCGGGGTTCTCGTGCTGCGGCGTGCCCTCGACGTTGAAGGTGGGGATGGCCACCAGTTCACGCAGGGTTTCGCTGGCAGCCTTGCCGTACTTGATGCGGGTGTACAGGCCGAGCAGGCGGTTGATCTCGTTCTGCTGCTCGGCGGCCAATGGCTTGCCGGCCAGGTAGGCATCGAGGGTTGCCGCGAGGTTGTCGGCCTTGGCCAGGTCGCTGCCTTTGAGCTTGCCGAGGAACTGCTTGAAGTCGCTTGGGTCGCTGCCGTCGAAGGCTTTGACGATGGCCGCGGACTGTTGCTGGGTAAGGTTGGCCTGGGCCGGCAGGGTGAACAGGCCGATGCTGGCCAGCAGCAGGGTGGTGGCGGTAAGTTTTTTCAGGTGCATGGTTGTGCGCATTCCTTCGCCAATCATTGTTGTGGGTTACCCGTCGGGAAACGGGAAGACGCCCACGCTAACACCAATGACCCATGGCACGGGAGTGCCAGAAACGCGACGTGTCGCACAAACGAAAAAGCCCCGGGCGGGTTGCCGGGGCCTTTTCAGTGCTTCGAGCGGTGATTACAGCCCGTTGGGCAGGAACCTCGTGGCACCGCTGACATCGTCGATCTTCTTGATACGGAAGGCCTTGATACAGGTTTCGTTACGGGTGTTGCTGTCCGGGCAGTATTGCTGGACGAAGTCATTGAAGGCCATGTCCTGGCCGTTCACGCTCAGGACGCGCTTGAAGTACTCGCCCTGGATGCCCTGCGCCTGGCGCGAGGCGGTCATTTCCTGGTCGACGACCAGGCGGCCGTGCAAGTCGACGGTGGGGAACTTGGCTTCTTCCTGCAGGCAGCCGCTCAGCAACAGGCCGGCCGTGGCCAGCATGATCAGACGTAGCATGATGTTGTCTCTGCAACGGGCGGCCCCGGCCGGCGGGCCGGGACTGCACCTGGATGGTTACTCGCCGAACAGACTACCGGCGCGTTTCACTTCTGCCTTGCCGGAATCCTCGAGCAGCGACTTGGCGCCCGAGGTGACGTTGCGTGCGGAATCGGCATTGGACTGGATCACGTCGGTGCGTGCGGCGCTGTCGCGCAGCTCGGCATCGATGTAGTCATTGGCACGGGCGACCTTTGCCTTTTTCGCTTGCAGGGCCAGGCGACGCTCTTCCAGCTCCAGCGCCCGCAGGTCGTCCTCGTAGGCTTCCTCGCGGGTCTGCACGCGCTTGCGCTCGGCTGCTTGCGCCTGCTGTTTCTCGGCGGCACGTTGCGCGGAAGCGCGCTGGGACGCTGCGCGCTGCTGGCGGGCAGCGGCTTCGCGAGCTTCGGCGCGCTGCTCGGCGGCGGCGGCCTGGCGCAGGCGTTCGGTTTCCAGTGCGGCTTCGGATTGCTTGGTCTGCTGTTCGATCTGGTAAAGCTGATCGAACTGGCCCGCCGCGGCAGTGGCGGCAGACAGTGCGAGGGCGGTGCCCAGAACAAAGTGTTTCATGTGCTCAGGCCTCAGCTCTTTTTCGGATCTGGGCAGGTCGCATTTGGCTGGATGCGGGTTTCGTTGGAGATGGTCATGACCATCAGGGAGATGCCACCCACTTCGAAATCGCACGGGCGGCCAACCTGGGCGGAGGTGTAGATCTTGCCGTTTTCCGAGTAGCCGATCAGCACGCCAGGCACCAGCGAGGTATCGCTGACCAGCGAACCGGCCAGGGCTCCGGCGCCACCGCCTGCCACGCCGCCGATGATCGCGGTGTCCTTGTTGTGGCCCGCACCCAGCGCCGCGCCACCCAGTGCGCCCAGTACACCGCCAACCACCATCGCGGCCTTCTGGTTCTTCTCGTTGCTGACCTTGATCTTGGTCGGCGAGACCGTGATGATTTTCACGGTCTTGGCCTCTTGCTGGGTGTTTACCTGGCTGGCATCGAACACATCGGATTGGTATTGCTCACCGGTCGCCTGGCAACCCACGAGTGTGGCGGCGATGGTCAAGGCCAGACAGTGTTTCAGCATTTTCATTCCTGAGTCCCTGGAGGGTATGGTTAACCTTGCGACGATCCATCTGAAGGATGAGGCATAATGCCACTATTCTAAGCAGATGGATCCAACCAGGTAAAGCCATCAGGACTAAAGCCGGCTTTGGTAAGCGCCAAACGAAATAACGCGAGCAGCCCGGTGCTGACTTGCAGAAACGACAAAGCCCGCGCAAGGCGGGCTTTGTGGGGGGATATGGCGCACTCGGCGGGATTCGAACCCACGACCCCTGCCTTCGGAGGGCAGTACTCTATCCAGCTGAGCTACGAGTGCAACGCGCACGCATGATACCCATCTGATCCGGTGGCGTCCATCGCCTTGATCTGTAGCTGTTTTTCCTACGGCTGCCAGCAGCCCCTGGCTTTCACGCCCTCCAGGGCATCGTAGGTGGCACCCGGTTGCTGCCTTGCCAGGTGCCGCACGCAGTCCAATCACGGCTCCTCTACCTCGGAGCTTTGTGAAGATGATTCAGGACGACCCTTTTGCACGCAGCCTGGCGTGGCTCACCGATGCGCGTATCGTGATGGAAAAGGCACGGCATTACCGGGCAGCCTTCCCTGACCTGGAGGCCATGGCCTACAGGCAGGCAAGCGACTACCTGTTGCAGCACACCGGCTCGGCGCTGGACCCCGATCAAGTCTGGTGGCACAGCTTCAATACCCGTGACAAGCGTCCGGCCGCCACCTTCAGCGGTTGGTCGCACCGCTATCCCCCCGTGCATTCCATGCGTTTCACCGATTTGTGGATCCAGCGTTTCAGCCAGTACTTCCAGTACCAGGAAACTGCCTGGGCCGACGGTGGCTTCTACGATCAGGGCGACGACGCCAGTGAGTACGGTGCGCACAACGAGGTGAAGCTTGACCCGCGCAAGGTCATGGATGACTTCTGGGCGCTCAACTTCGCAGCGCAGGTGCGCGCAAAAAATGACGACTTCTGGCGCAAGGAGGGCCTGGACCTGCCGCTGTTGATCAAGGTCCGCTTTATCGCCGACATCGAAGTCAGCCTGGGTGATGGCCTGATCGAGGTCGATGATCGTACTCGGCTGTGGAGCTGGATGGGGCTTGAACCGGGGCGGCGGGTGAGCCTGTTTGCGTTGTCCGAGCCGGGTGGCGGTAGTGGGTTCGATGTACAGGCCTATCAGATGGAAGGGGCCGGGCACTTGCTGACCTTCAAGGGCAAGCAGGGACGTGTGCTGTTGTACACCCCGACTGCCACGTCCCCGCTGCGCCAGTTCAAGACTGAGCACGCCCTGCATGCCTGGGTGACCGAGCGCCTGCTGGCGGATGATGCCCAAGCCTGGTATGACACGCTGCACAAACCGCACGGACACACCGACCCGGCCGAGCGCAAGGCCCGGTTGCAAGCGGTGCGCGCGCGCTGCGGTGTGCCTGGTGCACCGCGCTGGCCCTTTGGCCAGGGCGTGCCAGTCAGCCAGCCGCTGTTTGCCGAGATGCGGGACTGGATCAGGGAAGACCTGGAGGCCAGCTTTCGTCTGCTGGTCAGCAACGGCGACCTGCGTCGCCAGCACTGGCGTGACGAGCTGAACCTGGCGATTGTCGTGCTGGGCGCCTTTGCTCTCATCAGCGAGCCGGTCGGTATGTTGTTGTTCACCGCCGGTGTCGTCGGGCTTGGGCTGGATATCGAAGCCTATGTGAATGCCCGGAGCGAGGCACAACGGCATGAGGCCTTCGCTGCGGCCATCGGTGACCTGCTGGTAATGGTTTTTTCGGCGTTCGGCGAAGCGCAGCCGAATGCGGCCCCGCGCCAGTGGGACAGCTACCTCGACGTGGACGCGACATCCAGCGACCTGCTTTCACGAGCGGTGCGCCAGCGGCACAAGGCCTTGCTGAACAAGGCCGATCTGCCGTCGTTCAAGGGGCACATGGCGCCCATGGATGAATTCGGTACGCCGCATGTCGAGCGCGAGGGCGTTCGCCATTACAGCTTCAGGCAGGAAGGCGAGGTTCACAACAACCTGATCGAGCAGTACAGCGGCCACATGGCCAAGGTCAACGATGTGTTCAGTATTGGCAGAAGGCGCCTGGCCGCGATACCTGAGGAGGAGCTGCGGGCGTTCCTCGGCCATTTGTTCGACTCGATGGCACAACTGCCAGCCAGTGAAGCGAAGGTGCTATGGCGCGGCGGTCGGGGCCCGCGCGTGACAATTGGGGCCCGTTGGCGGGCTGGCGATATCAAGGCGGGGGACGTGCTGGTCAGCACCGATATCACCTCCTTCACCGAGAGCCCGTACATCCCGCGCCGGTTCATGCTGCCCAAGGAAGCGGTCGATTTGCCGCTGGCGCAGGTGGCGGGCCATTTCGATGACACCACGGTGTTGTACGAACTGTTGGCGGATGGCCGGGCAAGCGGGGTGCCAGTCGCGCCATTGTCGCTGAACTGGCAGGAAGCCGAAGTGCTGTTCACGCCCGGCCGCTATTTCCGGATTGAGTCGGCAGGCGAGGTCAGGGGGGAGCATTATCGCTTCCTGCGTATTCGCCTGCGCGAAGTGCCGCGGCCGGCCGGCACGCCGGTTTACGCCATGCGCACCGGCTTGCTGTTCGATCGCCAGGCCTATCGGCAGCTGGTTCAGCACGACGCTGTGGTCGAGCGCTTTTTCCCGGCGGTGGACTGGGCCTAGAGGGCGATCAGTTCTGGCCGCAGCCCTTCCACCCGGCGTGCCGGGGGCACGTAGCCTCCGTCGCCGGTGATCTGGTGCAGCACCTTCTCGCGCAGGCCATGCAGGGCTGCGCCGGTGCGCAAGCGTGGGTGTGGCAGGTCTATCTCCACTACCGACTTGATCCGCCCCGGGCGCGGCTCCAGAACCACCACCCGGTCGGCCAGGTAGGTGGCCTCCTCGGCGTCATGGGTGACCAGCAGCGTGGTAATGCCGGCTCGTTCGCGAATGGCCAGCAGCTCGTCCTGCAGTTGCTGGCGGGTCAGCGCATCCAGCGCGCCGAACGGTTCGTCGAGCAGCAGGATACGCGGGCTGGCTACCAGGCCTCGGGCGATCGCCACGCGCTGGGCCATGCCGCCGGACAGCTGGTGTGGATAGGCCGACTCGAAGCCGACCAGCCCCACCAGTTGCACGAACTCGTGTACCCGCCGCGCGCGCTCACCCTGGGTGAGTGGTTCGTTGACCAGGCCCAGGGCAATGTTCTGTTCCACGCTCAGCCAGGGGAACAGCCGGTGTTCCTGAAACACGATGCCGCGTTCGCTACCAATGCCGCTGACAGTGTGGCCGTCCACACGGATATTGCCGCTGTAGTCGGTATCCAGCCCTACCAGCAGGCGCAGCAGGGTGGATTTGCCACAGCCGGAAGCACCAACGATGGCGATGAATTCACCCTGGTTGATCGACAGGTTGAAGTTGCGGATGGCTTCCAGCGGCTGGCCATCGACGCTGAACACTTTGCCGACCCCCTCGAAGCTGACCAGGGGCGGGGTGACGTCGGGCTGGTTGGCCGCGTGCAGGTGCGAGGTGTTGAAGGCGTTCATGCGGTTCTCCAGCGCGTGGCGCGCGATTCGAGGCGTTGTCCAAGGGTGCCGAGCAGGGCGCCGACCAGGCCGATCAGCAGCATGGCGGCCATTACCTGGTCCATGCGGAACAGTTGCTGGGCGCCGATCATCAGGCTGGCGATGCCACCGTCCGAGGGCATGAAGTATTCGGCACCGATGGTGCCCAGCCAGGCGTAGATCAGCGACAGGCGCAGGCCGGCAAAAATGGCCGGGGCTGCGCCGGGCAGCACCAGCAGGCGCAGGCGTTGCCACAGGTTCAGGCGCAGGGTGCGCGCGGCTTCACCCAGCTGCGGCGAGAGGCTGGCGATACCGCGCTGGGTGGCGATCAGCAACGGGAAGAACGCAGCCATGCCGACGAATACCTGCTTGGCCCCTTCACCCAGGCCGAACCAGGCTGTGAGCAGCGGCACCCAGGCAAACAGCGCCACCTGACGCAAGGCCGACAGGCTGGGCCCGAAGATACGTTCGGCATTGGCCGAAAGCCCCAACAGCAAACCGACCAGCAGGCCAGCGCTACCGCCCAGCAGCAAGCCGGCCAAAGCGCGCTGCAGGCTCAGCAGCAAGGCTTGCGGCAGCGAACCATCGGCCAGGCCGGTCAGCAGGGTGTGCAACACTTCAAGTGGCGAGGTCAGGATGTTGCTGTCGACCCAGCCAAAGCTGCTGCTGGCCTGCCACAGGGCCAACAGTGCCAGTGGCAGCAGCAGGCTTTGCCAACCCCGCGGCACGGGGCCACGGTGCTGCTCCCCTGTGGCCGCTTGCGGCCAGTACAGCAGGCGCTTTTCCAGGGCCGAGAAGCCGCGCTCCAGCAGTGCGCCGACCAGGCCGATCACCAGGATGCACAGCAGCACCAGGTCGAGCATGAACAGCTGCCGTCCCCACACCATCAGGTAGCCAATCCCTTCGCTGGAGGCCAGCAGTTCGACCGCCAGCAGCGAGGTCCAGCCGGTGGCCAGGGCCAGGCGTACGCCGGTGAGGAAGGCGGGCAGGGCAGCCGGTAGCAGCAGGCGCAGGAACAGTAGATGGCGAGGCAGGCGCAGCACCGCAGCGGCCTCTCGCAGCTTGGGCTGGGCATCGCGTACACCGACCAGCGTGTGCAAGGTAACGGGGACCACCACGGCTTTCACCAGCACCACCAGCTTGAGCAACTCGCCGATCCCGAAGAACAGCATGAACAACGGGATCCAGGCCAGGGTAGGTATCTGCGCCAGCGCCACAAAGGTTGGCAGCACCAGCGTCTGCGCCCGCCGCGAAGCACCCAGCCAGACCCCCAGCAGCAACCCGCTGCCGATGCCGACCGCCAGCCCCCAGAACAACCGCTGCAAGCTTATCCACAGGTGCCCCCACAGCTCGCCGGAGCCAAACTCCACTGCGCTCTGCCACACCAATGCTGGCGCTGGCAGGATCTGCTCGCTCATCCAGTGCTCCCGGCTGGCCACTACCCACAGCAGTGCAACCAGCACAGGCAAGACCCAGGGCAACAAGCGGGCGCGATCCTTGTGGGAGCGGCCTTGCGTCGCGAAAGGGTCGCGCAGCGACCCCCGGAACAATCCCCGACCTCTGCTCAGAATTCCATTCATCGGCCATCTCTCGAAGCGTTGTTAGATTATTCATTTATGGAATTAAAAATTCTAAAAAATGACTTTCAAGAGATAACAGCATGCGCTTCATGCATACGGAAGCCCCTCGCCGTTGCGTTTTCCTCATATTTTCCATGCGTTTTCCGCAAGCCAGCCGCAGGCCCGCATGCCGCCTGATTTATGCCTTTCAGTTACTGAAGAATGAAGTTTTGATCTTTGTAGGTTCTAACCAGACCTGCCTAGCTTCTGGCCAAAGCGCCGGCCATCGCCGGTGGCAGCCTGCCAAGGAGCCTTGCCATGAAAACCCCGCTGCGCCACCTGATCACCGCCCTTGGGCTGGCCTTCACCCTCAGCGCCCACGCAGCTGAGCCGGCCAAGCCAGCAAGCATCCGCATCGCCGTGCCCGACCTCAGCGCGGGCAGCAAGCCCAGCGCCGGTGGCGTGGTCGACGTGCTGCGTGACCAGCAACTGCTGGAGAAGGAATTCGCCAAGGACGGCATTCGCATCGACTGGCACTTCTTCAAGGGCGCCGGGCCGGTGGTGAACGAAGCGTTGGCCAACGGCCAGGCCGATTTCGCCTACCTCGGCGACCTGGCCGCCATCGTCGGCAAGGCCAATGGCCTGGATACCCGCGTGCTGTCGGCGGGGGTACGTGGGGTGAAGAGCTACCTGGGCGTGGTGCCCGGTTCCGGCATCAAGACCCTGCACGACCTCAAAGGCAAGCGCGTGGCGGTGTTCCGCGGCACCGCCAACCAGCTGTCGTTCGCCAGCGCCCTGGCCAGCCAGGGGCTTAGCGAGCGCGAACTGAAGGTGATCAACCTGGACTTCAACGCCGCCAATGCCGCGCTGGCCGCCAAGCAGATCGACGCCACCTGGGGCCTGTCCAACCTGCTGTCGCTGCGCGAGCGCGGGCTGGTCGAGCTACCGGTCAACTCGCGTGACCTGGAAGGCGCCGGCAGTACCCAGGCGGTACTGCTGGGCACTGGCGATTTCATCCGCAAATACCCCGAGCTGGTGCAGCGCCTGGTCAATGCCCAGCAACAGGCCAGCGCCTGGCTGCGCGACGAACACAACCGCGAGGCCTATGTCGAGCTGGTGGCCAGCAATGCCAACTGGCCGCGCAGCATCCTCAACGACGACCTGGCCAAGGAAGACCTGGCCCATTACTTCGATCCACGGCTGGATGCCGAATTCGTCGGCCAGCTGCAACAGGGCGTGGACCTGGCCGCCAAGGAGCGCCTGATCCGCCGTGGCTTCCAGGTGGCCGACTGGATCGAACCACGCTTCCTCGATGCCGCCCTGCAACAGAAGCAGGCCGTACAGGCCGCCCGCTGAACCCCGATAACCCGACAATGACCGCAAGGACACGACCATGAGCAACGCCGCCCTGGCCACCGCGCCACAAACCCTCGAACTCGACATCCACCCGGTTGCCGGCCGCATCGGTGCCGAAATTCGCGGGGTGCAATTGTCCGCCGACCTTGATGCCGCCACCCTCGACGCCATCCAGGCCGCGCTGGTGAAGCACAAGGTGATCTTCTTCCGTGGCCAGACCCACCTGGATGACCAAAGCCAGGAAGCCTTCGCCAAGTTGCTCGGCGAGCCGGTCGCCCACCCCACCGTGCCGGTGGTGGATGGCACCAGCTACCTGTTGCAGCTCGATGGTGCCGAAGGCCAGCGGGCCAACTCCTGGCACACCGACGTGACCTTCGTCGACGCCTACCCCAAGGCCTCGATCCTGCGCAGCGTGGTGGCGCCGGCATCCGGTGGTGACACCGTGTGGGCCAACACCGCCACGGCCTACCAGGAGCTGCCCGAGCCGCTGCGCGAGCTGGCCGACAAGCTATGGGCGGTGCACAGCAACGAATACGACTACGCCAGCGTGAAGCCCGATGTGGACCCGGCCAAGCTGGAGCGCTATCGCAAAGTGTTCACCTCCACGGTGTACGAGACCGAGCACCCGGTGGTGCGCGTGCACCCGATCAGTGGTGAGCGGGTGCTGCAGCTGGGGCATTTCGTGAAGCGCATCAAAGGTTATTCGCTGGCGGATTCGCAGCACCTGTTCGCGGTGCTGCAAGGGCATGTGACGCGCCTGGAGAACACCGTTCGCTGGCGCTGGCAGGCGGGGGACGTGGCCATCTGGGATAACCGCGCGACGCAGCATTATGCGGTGGATGATTACGGGACCCAGCCGCGGGTGGTGCGGCGGGTGACCCTTGCGGGTGAGGTGCCGGTCGGGGTGGATGGGCAGTTGAGCCGCACCACGCGTAAAGGCTGATATCGCCGGGGCCGCTTTGCGGCCCTTTCGCGACACAAGGCCGCTCCTACAGGCGATCGCATACCCTTGTAGGAGCGGCCTTGTGTCGCGAAACGGGGGCAAAGCCCCCGCCAGCTACAACTCGGTATCACAGGCAATCAACTGCCTGACCAGCCCCTGAGCCAACGGCGATAGCCCATACCCCACCCGGCTCACCACCCCATAACGGGTATAGAACGCTTCTTCCTGCTCCACCGTCAGGTCGGCCAGCTGCAATGCCACCAATCCCCCGTCACGCTGATACGGCCGCAAGTTGGCATTGCAGGCAATGCCGATGGTGTCCGAATGCATCACCACATTCAGCAGTGCATAGCCATGCTCGCACTCCACCGTCGGCAGAAAATCCTGCCGCCCGCTGAGGTCGCTGAGGATCTTGCGGATGTTCGGCGGGCGGAAGGTGGTAGCCAGTGGGTAGTCGAACAGGTCGCGCGCCCGCACGCTCTCGCGCTCGGTCAACGGGTGCCCGACGCGGCAGCAGAAATGCCAGCGCTGCGGCGTCAGCTTGTGCACCTGGTAGTCCGGGTCGGACTCGAACTGGCGGGTGTCAGCGACGAAGAACTCGATCTCCTCGGCAACCAGCTTGCGGTTCAGCGCCTGCCAGTTATCCACCTGGAAGCAGGTACGCGCCGCGGGGTATTCGGCGACGAAGCGTGCCACCGCCCGCGGTACCAAACCCCCTGCCGGCGCCGGGCCGGAGCCGAAACGTACCACGCCGGTAGTGGCACCGTTGAACTGATGGATCTCGTTGACCAGGTTGTGCGCCCCATGCACCAGCCGCCGCGAATGCTCCAGCACCAGCAGGCCCTGGCGAGTCGGCGCCAGCTCCTTGCTGGCGCGGTCCACCAGGCGGCAGCCGATGTTGTGCTCGAGGGTCTGGATGCTGCGGCTGAACGCTGATTGCGACAGGTTCACCGCAGCCGCCGCAGCAACGAAGCTGCGGTGCTCGACAAGGGCAATGTAGTGGCGCAGCTGACGGAGATCGATATGCATTTTTTACATTGAAACTTTCGGTCGAATGCAATTGCTGACAAGGGTTAGCCCCCTTATAAAGGGAGTCACTTATTCCACAAAATATGAATTACAAATATTTATATCACATAAAAGAATATAAGCCCGACTGACCGCGATTCGGTTCCGCCAACGGAAATGCTCGCCAGGGCCCATGCCTCAAGGAGCATTTGCATGTCCGGAGTTTCCCGTTGGCCTGCGCGCGCGTCGCGTTTCACCTTGCAACCCTTGGCTGCCGGCGTGCTGCTGGCGGCGTCCTCTGCCAGCTTCGCCGAAGAACCGATCACTGCCACCCCGGCGGTGGAGCAGGAAGCCAAGCTCGGCACCGTCACGGTCAATGCCCGCCGCCGCGAAGAAACCGCGCAAAGCGTGCCCACGCCGATCAGCGTGCTCGACAGCGAAACCCTGGAAAGCCAACGCATCTACCGCGTGCAGGACCTGCAGCAACTGGTACCCAGCACCAACGTCGCCTACGTTCATGCCCGCCAGTCGAGCATTTCGATCCGTGGCCTGGGCAACAACCCCGCCAGCGATGGCCTGGAAGGCAGCGTCGGCATCTACCTGGACAACGTCTACCTCGGCCGCCCCGGCATGGCGGTGTTCGACCTGCTGGACGTGGAGCAGTTGGAGGTGCTGCGCGGCCCGCAAGGTACGCTGTTCGGCAAGAACACCACCGCCGGTGTGCTCAACATCACCACGCGCAAGCCCACCTTCCACCGCGAGGGCAGCATCCAGCAGTCGATTGGTGAAGACGGCTACCTGCAAACCCAAGGCAGCTTCTCGGGGCCGATCAGCGACACACTGGCCGGGCGCATCAGCGCCTATCGCACCGAAGACGACGGCTATGTGAAGAACATCCACAACGGCGACGACCTCAACGGCGGCAAGCGCCAAGGTTTTCGTACCCAGCTGCTGTTCAAACCGAGCGAAACCTTCAACCTGCGCTGGATCGGCGAATACAACGAAGAAGACTCCGACAACGGCATCCTCAGCCTGTACAGCACCGGCCCTACCATCAATGGCGTCAACCGCTATGAAAGCCTGGCCGCCCAGGCCGGCGCGACGTTGGTGTCGGGCAAGCACCGCAAGGTCAACTTCGACGCCGACCAGCAGGTGACGGTGTTCCAGGGCGGCACCTCGGTGGAGGCCAACTGGACCCTGCCCAACGACTTCACCCTGACCTCGATCACCGCCTACCGCTGGTGGGACTTCACTCCGCGCAACGACGACGGCCTCAACGTGCCGGTGTTCTACAGCGCCGGGGTATCGGTGCGCGACAAGCAGTACTCGCAGGAAATCCGCCTGGCTTCGCCCACCGGTGGTGCCTTCGACTACGTGCTGGGCGCGTACTACTTCAAGCAGGACCTGGACAACAAATCCTTCACTTTCTACGGGCCGCAGGCGGACATCTGGAACCTCACCCCGGCCGGCGCCCTGGCCAACGTCGACACCATTGGTAATGGGCACATCGACACGGACAGCTACGCGCTGTTCGCCCAGGGCACCTGGCACATCACCGACCGCCTGGACTTCACCGCCGGCGTTCGCGGCACCTATGAAGAAAAGAGCGCCTGGGTGACCCGCGATGCACCAACCGGCGGTGCGGCAGTAACCGGGGCCGCCGCAGCAGCACGCCAGGGCCGGGTAGGCGCCTACGATTCAGGCGACCTCAACCAGTACAGCTTCAGCCCCTCTGGCCTGCTGGGCCTGAGCTACCGCTTCAACGAGCAATTGCTGGGCTACGCCACCCTGACCCACGGCGAGAATTCTGGCGGCATCAACCTTACCGTTGGCGCTGCGCCACGGCTGGGCACCGATTCGCTGCTGGTCGGCACCGAGCGGGTCAACAACGCCGAACTCGGCTTGAAAAGCTCGCTGTTCGACGACCGCCTGCAGCTCAATACCAACCTGTTCTGGGCCGAAGTGCATGGCTACCAGGCCAACGTCTACGACCAGATCAACCGCGTGCAGTACCTGGCCAACGCCGGCCGCGTGCGCTCGCGTGGCCTGGAGTTCGAAGCCACGGCGCTGCCGCTGCGCGGCCTCACGGTCAACTTCAACGGCTCGTGGAACGACGTGCGCTACACCGAGTACAAGGACGCCCCATGCCCGCCGGAGGTGAGCCTGGCCAATGCCACCGCCACCTGCGATTTGTCCGGCCACCAGGTGGTCGGCGCCTCCAAGTACATCGCCAACCTCAACACCCAGTACAAGTGGCAGGCCAGCGAGCACATCGAACCCTACGTCACCGCCAGCTACGCCTTCCGCTCCAAGGCAGTAGGCACCATCGACGATTCCGATTTCGGCCAGATCCCCAGCTACGCGCTGGTCAACCTTTCCGCCGGTGTGCGCCTGGACCAGGGCGACGGCGTGGTCGACCTGTCGCTGTGGGTGAAGAACGCCGGTGACAAGACCTACTTCACCAGCCTGTGGAACTCCGCCAACGGTGGCTATGCCGGCGTGCTCGGTACCCCGCGCACTCTCGGCGCCACCGCCCGTTATGATTTCTGAGCACAAGGAGCTATGCCATGAATGCCAAGACCGAAACCCCTGCATTGCCTGAAGGCGCCTGCCTGACCGCCAAGGTTCCCGAACGTGACGAGGCGCTGCTCGGCGACGTGGTGGTCAACCCGTATCGCCTGGCGCCGCTGACCGCGATCATTCGCGACGGTGGGCGCAGCCTGAGTGCCGCGCACGTGCGCGTGCTGGGGCGGGGCGAGCGCGGTGTGGACATCGCCTACGAGGTGTCCGACCGTTCGTTGTGGACCTATGGCGGCATCCCGGTATTCGGCCTGTACCCGGATCACGTCAACCAGGTGGAAGTGACCTACAAGCTCGACGGCGAGCGCATCCGCGAGCAGTACCAGATCTACGCCCCGGCCGTGCGCCTGCCGGTGGTGGCCAGGCAGACCGCTGCCTTGCCTGAGGTGCAGCCGGTCAAGGTAGCGCCAGGTTTTGAAAAGCGCCTGTACCTGTTCAACCATCTGCAGGGGGACATCCCGGGCGGGCGTGCCTTCAAGTGGAATGCCCTGGGAGGTGCGGCGGAATGGGACCAGGTGGGCAACAACTGGATCGCCGACAGCAATGGCGATGTGCGCTGGTACCTGGACATCGAGCAGATCCACGACTCCAACCGCCGCGATGGCCTGGGCGGCACCATGGGCTTCCATCAGACCCGCGACGGCAAGCTGATCTGGGGCCAGGGCCAGACCTATTCCAAGTACGACCTGCTGGGCCGGCGCATCTGGCAGCGCAGCCTGCCCGACAAGTTCGCCGACTTCTCCCATGAAATCCGTGAGACCGCCAATGGCACCTACCTGCTGCGGGTGGGCACCAGTGACTATCGCCGGCCCGACGGCAAGCGCGTGCGCTCGATCCGCGACCACATCATCGAGGTCGACGAGGCCGGTGATGTGCTGGACTTCTGGGACCTCAACCAGATCCTCGACCCGTACCGTGGCGACCTGCTGGAAACCCTGGGCAAGGCAGCCATCCAGTTGCCGGCCGGGGTGCAGAAACAGGACGAGCGGCTGGCCAACGAACTGGCCGAGGGTGACCTGCCCTTTGGTGACACCCCGGGGGTGGGCACCGGGCGTAACTGGGCGCACGTCAATGCCATCGACTACGACGCCGATGACGACAGCATCATCGTTTCAGCACGGCACCAGGGCGTGGTGAAGATCGGCCGCGACAAGCAGGTGAAGTGGATTCTCGCCTCGCCCCAAGGCTGGCCTGAGCGTCTGCGCGAGAAAGTGCTGAAGCCGGTGGCGAGCGAAGGCTTCGACTGGTCCTGGACCCAGCACACCGCCTGGCTGACCGGCAAAGGCACACTGACCGTGTTCGACAACGGCTGGGGCCGCGACTTTGCGCCGACCAGACTGACCGGCAACTACAGCCGGGCGGTGGAGTACCGCATCGACGAGGCCAAGGGCACGGTCGAACAGGTGTGGGAATATGGCAAGGAGCGCGGTGACGAGTGGTACAGCCCGGTGACCTCGGTGGTGGCCTACCGGCCGGAGACCGACACCCAGTTCATCTACTCGGCGTCGGTGAACTTCCTGACCCCGGAGAAACTGACCACCACCGTGCTCAACGAGGTGCGGCGCGGGACTCAGGAGGTGCTGGTGGAGCTGAAGGTGCACAGCCGGCAGCCGGGCAGCGTGGGTTACCGGGCCCTGGTGATCGACCTGGCCAAGGCCTTCTGACCCATCCCTTCCGGGAGGGCCGTCGGTCCTCCCATCACATTTCTTCAGCTCGTTCGTCTAACCTGTACTGGCCTCTTCGCGGGCACGCCCGCTCCCACAGGTACTGCACCGAGTTCGAAACCGGTGGGGTACCTGTGGGAGCGGGCGTGCCCGCGAAGAGGCCCGTTGCCATTATGCAAATGATGAAATTTCCGCCAGGGTGTTCAACCATTCGTTCTTTTTTTCGAACAGCCTATTGTCCAACACCCCAGCAGCCGCTTAGCATTCGTTTGAGATTTCAAACGCTCGATGCCCTGCCTTGGGCGCTTTTCAACAATCAACAATTCGGGAAGCCGACATGCAGCTCAAAGACGCTCAGTTGTTCCGCCAGCAAGCCTACATCAATGGTGAGTGGCTGGATGCGGACAACGGCCAGACCATCAAGGTCACCAACCCGGCCACTGGTGAAGTCATCGGTACCGTGCCGAAGATGGGCACCGCGGAAACCCGCCGCGCCATCGAAGCCGCCGACAAGGCCCTGCCGGCCTGGCGTGCCCTGACCGCCAAGGAGCGTTCGGCCAAGCTGCGTCGCTGGTTCGAACTGATGATCGAGAACCAGGACGACCTGGCTCGTCTGATGACCACCGAACAAGGCAAGCCGCTGGCCGAAGCCAAGGGCGAAATCGCCTATGCTGCCTCGTTCATCGAGTGGTTCGCCGAAGAAGCCAAGCGCGTCTACGGTGACACCATCCCGGGCCACCAGCCAGACAAGCGCCTGATCGTCATCAAGCAGCCAATCGGCGTTACCGCGGCCATCACCCCGTGGAACTTCCCGGCCGCCATGATTACCCGTAAAGCTGGCCCGGCCCTGGCCGCTGGCTGCACCATGGTGCTCAAGCCTGCCTCGCAGACCCCGTACTCCGCCCTGGCCCTGGTCGAGCTGGCCCACCGTGCCGGCATCCCGGCTGGCGTGCTGAGCGTGGTTACCGGCAGCGCTGGCGAAGTTGGCGGTGAACTGACCGGCAACTCCCTGGTCCGCAAGCTGTCCTTCACCGGCTCGACCGAAATCGGTCGCCAGCTGATGGAAGAATGCGCCAAGGACATCAAGAAGGTTTCCCTGGAGCTGGGTGGCAACGCCCCGTTCATCGTGTTCGACGACGCCGACCTGGACAAGGCGGTCGAGGGCGCGATCATCTCCAAGTACCGCAACAACGGCCAGACCTGCGTCTGCGCCAACCGTATCTACGTGCAGGACGGCGTCTACGACGCGTTCGCCCAGAAGCTGGCCGCCGCGGTTGCCAAGCTGAAGATCGGTAACGGCCTGGAAGAAGGCACCACCACTGGCCCACTGATCGACGGCAAGGCTGTCGCCAAGGTCCAGGAACACATCGAAGACGCCGTTGGCAAAGGCGCCAAGGTACTGTCCGGTGGCAAGATCATCGAAGGCAACTTCTTCGAGCCGACCATTCTGGTCGACGTACCGAAGACCGCTGCCGTCGCCAAGGAAGAGACCTTCGGCCCGCTGGCGCCGCTGTTCCGCTTCAAGGACGAGGCCGAAGTCATCGCCATGTCCAACGACACCGAGTTCGGCCTGGCCTCGTACTTCTACGCCCGCGACATGAGCCGTGTGTTCCGTGTTGCCGAAGCCCTGGAATACGGCATGGTAGGTATCAACACCGGCCTGATCTCCAACGAAGTGGCACCGTTCGGTGGCATCAAGGCTTCGGGCCTGGGCCGCGAAGGTTCCAAGTACGGTATCGAGGACTACCTCGAAATCAAATACCTGTGCATCAGCGTCTGATAGCACGGTAACGGCTTTACCTCTGCCAGCGGGGCGCGAGAGCGACGTCTCGCTGGCCTTTTTTACATCGCAGTACCTGGTGGCCAGGGCGTTCACGGCAGTCGATCAACGAATACTGTTCGCGAGCACTCCCAGCCACCCCCGAATAAAAGCGCCACTCCAAACCGGCGCAATGAGGGCATTATGAGCAAGACCAACGAATCCTTGATGCAACGTCGTGTCGCCGCCGTCCCACGTGGCGTTGGCCAGATCCACCCGATCTTCGTCGATACCGCGAAGAACTCGACCGTGATCGACGTTGAAGGCCGCGAACTGATCGACTTCGCCGGCGGCATCGCAGTACTGAACACCGGCCACCTGCACCCGAAAGTGGTTGCGGCCGTGCAAGAGCAGCTGACCAAGGTCAGCCACACCTGCTTCCAGGTGCTGGCCTACGAACCTTATGTAGAGCTGTGCGAAAAGATCAACAAGCTGGTCCCAGGCGACTTCGACAAGAAGACCCTGCTGGTCACCACCGGCTCCGAAGCCGTTGAAAACGCCGTCAAGATCGCCCGTGCCGCCACTGGCCGCGCTGGCGTCATCGCCTTCACCGGCGGCTACCACGGCCGTACCATGATGACCCTGGGCCTGACCGGCAAGGTCGTGCCGTACTCCGCTGGCATGGGCCTGATGCCAGGTGGCATCTTCCGCGCCCTGTTCCCGAGCGAACTGCACGGCATCAGCGTTGACGACGCCATCGCCTCGGTCGAGCGCATCTTCAAGAACGACGCCGAGCCGCGCGACATCGCCGCGATCATCCTCGAGCCGGTACAAGGCGAAGGCGGCTTCCTGCCAGCGCCGAAAGAGCTGATGAAGCGCCTGCGCGCCCTGTGCGACCAGCACGGCATCCTGCTGATCGCCGACGAAGTACAGACCGGCGCTGGCCGTACCGGCACCTTCTTCGCCATGGAACAGATGGGCGTTGCGCCTGACCTGACCACCTTCGCCAAATCCATCGCTGGCGGCTTCCCGCTGGCCGGTGTGTGCGGCAAGGCCGAGTACATGGACGCCATCGCTCCTGGCGGCCTGGGCGGCACCTACGCCGGTTCGCCGATCGCTTGCGCCGCGGCCCTGGCCGTGATCGAAGTGTTCGAAGAAGAGAAACTGCTGGACCGCAGCAAAGCTGTGGGTGAGCGCCTGACCGCTGGCCTGCGCGAAATCCAGAAGAAGTACCCGATCATCGGTGACGTCCGTGGTCTGGGCTCGATGATCGCTGTCGAAGTCTTCGAGAAAGGCACTCATACCCCGAACGCTGCTGCCGTTGGCCAGGTTGTCGCCAAGGCGCGCGAGAAGGGCCTGATCCTGCTGTCCTGCGGCACCTACGGCAACGTCCTGCGTATCCTGGTTCCGCTGACCGCCGAAGACGCTCTGCTGGACAAAGGCCTGGCTATCATCGAAGAGTGCTTCGCTGAAATCGCCTGATGTGACGTGCTTCAGAAAAAACCCGCTTCGGCGGGTTTTTTTTGTGCCCAGGAAAGCCGTGGGGCGCTATCGTTGTCGGAGGATTTGCTCAGGAAGCTGCGACGGACTGTGTGTCAGGGCTATTCAGGAGTTGGCGATGAACGCTGCAGACCCCACCCCACCAAGCGTACTGATTGTCGAGGGCGACCCCTGGGTACGCGACATGCTCAGCGAAATGCTGCTGAGCGTGCGCTGTGATGCCCGGCTTCAGGTCTGCGCCGACGGCTCGCAGGCCTTGAGTGCGCTGTCCAGCAAACCCGACCTGATCATCGCCGCGCGCGAACTGGCCGGTGTCGATGGCCTCGACTTGTTGCGCAAGGTGCGTGCCAAAGGTCCGGGGTTGCCGTTCATTCTCATGAGCAACCGCAGCGACAGTGCCAGTGTGCGCGAAGCACTGCCCTTGCACCCCACGGCCTACCTGAGCAAGCCGCTGAACCTGGACACCCTGCGCAAGCGCCTGGAAGAGTTGCTGTTGGCGGTTGGCGAAGAGATCGCCTGCCCGGTGCCGGCCTTGCAGGCAGGTGCCAGCCTGCCGGCCTACCTCGAACAGCGTCGCGCTACCGCCGATGGCGGGCCGCTGCTGGCCGATGTGCAGGTGGCGATCAAGCGCGCGCTCAACCCCCAGGGCTTGAACCTGAGAGTGCTCGAAGAGGAAGTGCAGGGCGACCCGCAGATCACCGCCGTGCTGATCGCTGCGGCCAACAGCGCAGCGCTGCACCGCGAAGCACCGGTGCAGACGTTGCTGCAGGCCTTGAACAAGCTTGGCAGCACCCAGAGCATGAACCTGATCCTGGGCATGACCCTCAAGCGCAGTGCGCGCCTCAGCGACCCGCTGCTGGCGGAGCATGCGGCCCGTTACTGGGGGTTGTCGCTGCACGCTGCCGAATATGGCCGCACCTTGGCACGCATGCTCGAGCTGGACGAAGGGCGTTGTTATTGCGCGGGGTTGCTGCATTGCCTGGGCGACCTGGCGGTGCTGCGTTGCCTGCAGGAATGGCGGCTGGCCGGGGGCGAGCTGGATGAGGACCAGGTGCAGCTGTCGCTCAATGAGTTCGGGGCGGCGTTCGGCTCGGCGCTGCGTACGCGCTGGCGGTTGCCGCTGGGGTTGCGCGAGTTGATTGCGGCGATCTACCAGCTGGGCGGCGGGGTGTATTCGCGGGAGATCCTGGCCATGAACCTGGCCGGGCAACTGTCGCGGCTGCCGGCCGAGCAGGGGCTGGAGAAGGTGGCCAGCAGCAAGACCGCGCGGCTGCTCAAGCTTGGTCTGCCGGAACTGAGGCGGTTGAGTAAGGTGGAGAACCCGGAGGTGAAACCGCAGCAGGAAGAACCGCCTTTAGCTGAGGGTGAAGTTTCGGGCTGAGATCTTGGGGCCGCTTTGCGGCCCATCGCGACACAAGGCCGCTCCTACACGGGTGCGCGGTTGCCTGTAGGAGCGGCCTTGTGTCGCGATAGGGGGGCAAAGCCCCCCCAAAGGCTCAGCCGCGGACGATCTGGTTCTTGCCCTGTCGCTTGGCCTGGTACATCGCCGCATCGGCCCTGGCATACAGGCTGTCCAGCGCCACATCCTCGTCAGTCAGCCCGGTCACCCCCTGGCTCACCGTCACCCCGTAGGTCTGCTCACCATGGCTGAAACTCAGCCGCTGGATCTGCCGCTGCAAGCGCTCGGCAATCTGCTCCGCGACCTGAGCACTACAGCCGGGGAACACTGCCGCGAACTCCTCGCCACCAATGCGCCCGAACAGGTCACCTCGGCGTAGCACGGCCTTGCCGCTATCGGCGATCTGCTGCAACACCTGGTCGCCTTCCTGGTGACCGTAGCTGTCGTTGATGCGCTTGAAGTCGTCGATGTCCAGCAGCAGGAAGGCCAGTGGCGTACCGTCTTCGCGGGCGCTGTCGAAGGCTTGCTGGGCGCATTCGAAAAAGTGCCGGCGGTTGCTGCTCTGGGTCAGCACGTCGGTGGTGGCCAGGCGCTGCAGTTCACCTTCGAGCTGCTTCTTCTCGGTGATGTCTTCGGCGATGCCGACGATGATCACCCGGTCGCCATCGCGTTGCTGGTTGATGTAGCACTTGTCGCTCAGCCAGCGTAGCTGGCCGTCGGCATTGAGGATGCGGTACTCGCGGTCTTCCACCGAGCCCTTGAGCAGTACCTGGGCCAGGCTGCGCTCGGCGAACTCCAGGTCGTCGGGGTAGATGCTGTCGCGCCACTCGTTGTAGTCGGCCAGCACCAGGCTGGCCGGGCGGCCGAAGATGCGTTCGTAGGCGGGGCTGACGTACAGCACCTGACGGGTTTCCCAGTCGAAGGCCCATAGCACCGCGTTGACGCTGTCGAGCAGCGAGCTGAACAGCTGCTCGCGCTCGCTCAGGCGGGCAACCTCGCCCTGGGCGTGGAGCAGCGCAAGCAAGGTCTGGGCGGCTTCGGGAGGCGGGGTGCCGGGCAGTGTCGTTGGAATGTTCTTGGCCATGTGCACGGAGCAGATCTCGGCGTGAAAGCGTGCGGCCAGCATCTGGCCCGCCACGCGGGCGATGTGCCAGATATGAGTGTAAACGAGAGGGCGAAGTTCCGGGCGGCACGCCCCGCCAAAGGGGCGTGCCGATCAACGGCGGTCAGGCGCCGGTCGGGCGCAGGGAGTAGGTCTTGAGCTGTGCCGCGAAGTCGCGCAGGGCATGGATGCCGCTGGTTTCCGCCTCATGTACCCAGTCCTTCATGGCGGCCAGCATGTCGTGGCCGTTGGCGCTGGTGCGCGCCCAGATCTGCTGCAGGGCCAGGCGTTTTTCGTAGATGGTCTTCAGCGCCTGGCTGTGGGCGAGCATCGACTCGATGCGCACATGGTGGCGGTCTTCCAGCAGGCTGGTCTCGCGCGACAACAGGCGCTTGGCGCGGCGGAAGTGGTGGCGCAGCGAGGCATCGACGCGGGCCAGTTCCTGCTTGACCAGCGGGCCGATCACCAGCTTGCGGTACTGGGCCATGATCTGGAAACGGTTGTTGAGGATGGCCATGGCGGTGTCCATGTCCAGGCTGGCCTTGCCGGCCACCCGGTGGGCGATGGGCGCGACGCGCTGCACCTTGGCCAGGCGCAGCAGGCAGAACAGGCGGATCCACGCCCAACCCATGTCGAACTCCCAGCGCTTGACCGACAGCTTGGCCGAGTTGGGGTAGGTGTGGTGGTTATTGTGCAGCTCTTCGCCACCGATGACGATGCCCCACGGCACCAGGTTGGTGGCGGCGTCGCGGCACTCGAAGTTGCGGTAGCCGAGAGCGTGGCCCAGGCCGTTGACCACGCCGGCGGCCCAGAACGGAATCCACATCATCTGCACTGCCCAGATGGTGATGCCGATGGTGCCGAACAGCAGCAGGTCGATTACCGCCATCAGCGCGATGCCACCCAGCTTGTAGCGCGAGTAGAGGTTGCGCTCGATCCAGTCGTCCGGGCAGTTCTTGCCGTAGATGCGCAGGGTTTCGGGGTTGCGCGCCTCTTCCCGGTAAAGCTCTGCACCCTTGCGCAGCACCGTGCCCAGGCCCTTGTACAGCGGGCTGTGCGGGTCGTCGGGGGTTTCGCATTTGGCGTGGTGCTTGCGGTGGACGGCAGTCCATTCGCGGGTGTTCTGCGCCGTGGTCAGCCACAGCCAGAAACGGAAGAAGTGCTTGAGCGCGCCATTGAGCTCCAGGGCCCGGTGCGCGGAATAGCGGTGCAGGTAGACCGTGACGCTGACGATGGTCACGTGGGTCATCAGCAGGGTGATGCCGACCAGTTGCCAGGCCGACAAGTCGAGCAGGCCGTTGTACCACATAGGTGTAAATACCCTCGGAATGCAGGAGGAGGGGCTGATTATCCCTTGGGCAGGAAATAAATACAGTCACCCGTTCAGATAGGAAGTCACGACATGTTTCAGCCTTTATAATGCCCCATCATTTTTTATGGGCAATTGCACCCGACATGTCTGTTTCCGTTCGCGACGCCTTGCGCATGGCTGCGCTGTATGTGGTGCTCTCGATCCTCTGGCTGACGCTGGCCGAGGTGGTGTTGCACGGCATGACCGAGGATCCCCTGGCACTGACCGTGGGCCGGCAGATCAACGTGGTGGTCTGGGTGCTGCTGAGCGCCTTGCTGATCTATGTATCGAGGGTACGTCTGCTCGACTTCATCGGCGTTGGCGCGCGTATGCGTGGTGAAGACCGTGAACGCCTGCGCATGGCTGCGGCAGTGTTCGACAGCACCCTCGAAGGCGTGCTGGTGACCGACCGCCATGGCCTGATCGTGCACGTCAACCGTGCCTTCATGCGCATCACCGGCTACCAGCAGGACGAGGTCATCGGCCAGCGTCCGAACAAATTCAAGTCGGGCCGCCATGGCCTGGCGTTCTACCAGCAGATATTCGCCACCCTGGCGGAAAAGGGCGAGTGGAGCGGCGAAATCTGGAACCGGCGCAAGAGTGGTGAAATCTACCCGCAGTGGCAGACCATTTGCGCCATCCGCGACGATGAAGGCGAGCTCAGCCATTACGTGGCGGTGTTCAGCGACATCAGCGCGATCAAGCATTCGGAACAGGAACTGGCCTACCTGGCCCACCACGACCCGCTGACCGACCTGCCCAATCGCCTGCTGTTCAATGACCGGGTCGAGCAGGCCCTGGCGGCAGCCCAGGCCAACAAGCGTGGTTGTGCCCTGCTGTTGCTGGACCTGGACCACTTCCAGAGCATCAACGACGGCCTTGGTCACACCATTGGCGACCAGTTGCTGAAACTGGTGGGCGAGCGCCTGGGTGAGGTGCTGGGCAGCGGCGTGACCCTGGCGCGCCTGGGGGGCGACGAATTTGGCGTGCTGGCGGAAAACTGCCATGAGGTCGGCCAGGCGGGCAAGCTGGCGCAGGGCATCATCGAGCGCATGCGCGAGCCGTTCCTGTTCGACGGTCACCGCCTGTTCATCAGTGTCAGCGTGGGCATCAGCCTGTTCCCCAGCGATGCCTTGAGTGCCGAGCAGTTGCTGCGCAATGCCGACTCGGCGTTGTACAAGGCCAAGAGCAACGGGCGGGCCTGCTACGCGCTGTACACCGAAGAGCTGACCGCCCACGCCCAGCAGCGGGTCGAAACCGCCGGCGAACTGCGCCGGGCCCTGGAGCAGGACGAGCTGCGGGTGTTCTACCAGCCGGTGCACGACCTGGCGAGCGGCCGCCAGGTCGGCGTCGAGGCCCTGGTGCGCTGGCAGCACCCCCAGCGGGGCCTGGTGCCGCCGGGTGAGTTCATCCCGATTGCCGAGCGTACCGGGCTGATTGCCGAGATCGACGCCTGGGTACTGCGCCAGGCGTGTCGGCAGATGGTGCGATGGCAGGGTGAAGGGCGGCAGTTGGCATTCGTGGCGGTGAACATCTCCAGTCGCCTGTTTGGCCAGCACGAGCTGTACCAGCAGGTGGCCGAGGTGCTGCACGACACCGGCCTGGCCCCGGCCTTGCTGGAGCTGGAGGTGACCGAGAGCGCGGTGATGGAGGACCCGGAGGTGGCCCTGGAGCAGTTGCATCGCCTGCGCGAGCTGGGGGTGACCCTGGCCATCGACGACTTCGGCACCGGTTATTCATCGCTGCTGCGGTTAAAGCGCTTGCCGGTGCAGAAGCTGAAGATCGACCAGGGCTTCGTTGCCGGGTTGCCGCTGGATGAGGACGACATCGCGATCGTCCGGGTGATCATCGCCCTGGCCCGCAGCATGGGCATGCAGGTGCATGCCGAGGGCATCGAGCAGGCAGAACAGGCCAGTTTCCTGCTGCATGAGCTGTGTCAGCTGGGGCAGGGGTACTGGTTCGGGCGGCCGGTGCCTGCCGGGGATCTTCGCTGGGGTTGAAGGCTCCTTCGCGGGCATGCCCGCTCCCATAGAATAGAACTGCACATAACTCATTGAATCAGCAGGGACCCTGTGGGAGCGGCTTTAGCCGCGAACACCGGCGCAGCCGGTGCCATGCACCGCGTTGGATTCTTCGCGGCTAAAGCCGCTCCCACAGGGTACGAGGATCGCTTGCGAATTCAGTTATCTGCGCGACAGCGCAGCCCAAAGGGCTGGGCCATCTCCCACAGGGATATCGTTGTATTCAAGCCCTGTGCAGTACCTGTGGGAGCGGGCGTGCCCGCGAAGCATTCAGCGCTTGTTCAAGCCTTTCGCCAACCGGTCTCCACCCAGCTGGATCAACGCCACCAACGCCACCAGCATGGCAATCACGGTCAGCATGATCTGGCTGTCGAAGCGCTGGTAGCCATAGCGGTAGGCGATGTCTCCCAGTCCCCCGGCACCGATCGCTCCGGCCATGGCCGAGGAGTTGATCAGGGTCACCAGGGTAATGGTGAAGCCCCCGACAATCCCCGGCAGCGCCTCTGGCAGCAGCACGTGCCAGACAATGTGCCAGCGTCGGCAGCCCATGGCCTGCGCAGCCTCCACCAGGCCGTGGTCGACTTCGCGCAGGCTGACCTCGGCAATCCGCGCGAAGAACGGCGTGGCGGCAATGGTCAGCGGCACCACCGCCGCCCACACGCCATAGGTGGTACCCACCACCAGGCGGGTGAAGGGGATCAGTGCGACCATCAGGATCAGGAACGGGATCGAGCGGAACAGGTTGACGAAGGCACCCAGCACCCGGTTCAGCAGCGGCGCCTCGAAGATCCCGCCCTTGTCGCTGGTGACCAGCAGCACCGCCATCGGTACCCCCACCAGCAGGGCGATCAGCGACGACACGCCAACCATCAGCAGGGTATCGAGCAAGCCTTCCAGCAGGCGATCAAACCACATGGCCCAGTACCTCCACGTCCTCGGCCCAGCGGCGGGCGCGTTCCAGCAATTGATGGGTGTCGTGCGGCGAGTGCTGCACCGACAGGATCAGCTGCCCTAGGGCATGCTCGCCAATGGTTTCCACACCGCCCTGCAGCAGGCGCACGCGGCCGCCAAGGTCGTTGAACAGGGCAGACAGTTCGGGCTCGCCGAGCAGGGTCAGCCTCAGCACCACGGCACTGTCGCGGCTTGTCGGGCTGGCCCGCAGGCTGGCTTGCAGCGTGGCTGGCAACCTGGCTTGCAACGGTGCCAGCAGGGTACGGGTGACTTCGTGGCGTGGTGAGCCAAACACCCGCCAGACCTCACCCTGCTCGACCACTTCTCCACGTTCCAGCACCACCACCCGGTGGCAGATATCGCGGATTACCGCCATTTCATGGGTGATCAGCACGATGGTCAGGCCCAGGCGCTGGTTGATGTCGCGCAGCAGTTCGAGAATGGAAGCGGTGGTCTCCGGGTCCAGCGCCGAAGTGGCCTCGTCGCACAGCAGGATCTCGGGGTCATGCACCAGCGCCCGGGCAATGCCCACGCGCTGTTTCTGCCCGCCGGACAGCTGCGCCGGGTACACGTGGTGCTTTTCCTGCAGGCCGACCAGCTCCAGCAGTTCGCGCACCTTGCGCTGTCGTTCGGCCTTGGCCACGCCGGCCACCTTCAGGGGCAGCTCGACGTTCTGCCACACGGTCTTGGCCGACATCAGGTTGAAGTGCTGGAAGATCATGCCGATACGCCGACGCAGGGCTACCAGGTGGTCCTCGTCGAAGGGCGCGATGTCTACCTGGTCGATCAGCACCCGGCCCTGGCTGGGTTGCTCCAGACGGTTGATGGTACGCAGCAGCGATGACTTGCCGGCGCCGCTGCGGCCGATGATGCCGAAGATCTCGCGATGGCGGATGTTCAGGTCGATGCCTTGCAAGGCCGGTTGCGCCTGGCCCGGGTAGGTCTTGCCCAGGCCGATGAAGCGCACATGGGCTTCATTGACCTCCGGGCGCAAGGCCTGCTCCCTGGCCGTTGGCGGCAGTGGTTGTGCGGTGGGCGCCCGGAGCGCGCTGGCCTGGCTCATGTCAGCCCTCCCAACCGGCCTGGTAGAGCTTGCCGTGGGCTTTGTCCAAGGCTGCGCGCACCACTGGTGAGTGCTGGTAGATGTCGACGAACTTGGCCAGGCGTGGGTCGTCCTTGCTTTGCGGTCGAATGACGAACTGGATCACGTACTCCTTGTTCTCCAGGCCGTCGAACAGCAGTGCGGAGCTGGCGTCGAAGCTGTTGGCCAGGCGGATGTAGGCCGGGTAGCCCTGCACCAGGTCGGCGTCGTCATAGGCGCGTACCAACTGTACGGCCTCGACCTGAAGGATCTTCAGTTTCTTCGGGTTGGCGACGATGTCGTCCTCGGTGGCCTTGTAGCCGACCCCCGGCTTGAGGGTGATCAGCCCGGCCTTGGCCAGCAGCTGCAGGCCACGGCCGCTGTTGATCGGGTCGTTGGCGATGGCCACGCTGGCGCCTTCGGGCAGGTCGGCGAAGCTCTTGTACTTTTTCGAGTACAGGCCGACGTTGTTGATGATGCCCGGGGCGTAGGGCACCAGGTTGAAGCCCGCGGCCGCCTTGGCGTTTTCCAGGAACGGGATGTGCTGGAAGTAGTTCACGTCGATGTCGCCGCTGTTGAGGCTGACATTGGGTGCGATCCAGTCGCTGAACTCGACCAGCTTCACTTCCAGGCCTTGCTTGTGCGCTTCTTCCACTGCGGCTTCCAGCGGGATGGCAAAGGCCGAGGTGGTGCCGATCTTCAGCGGTTCGGCAGCCAGCGCACTGGCGGACAGGCCGAGGGTGAGGGCAATGGCCGCGACGGGCCGGAACAGTTTATCAAGCATGGTGCAGGGCTCCAGTCGGGGCAGGGGTAGAGGTAAAGCGGTAAGCCGAGCCAGGGTGGTCGGCGGGCAAATGCGGGTGGTCGGCCTGGAACAGTTTTTCGCGCAGGGTGCCTTCGGCGTAGGCGGTCTTGTAGCGGCCACGCTGTTGCAACTGCGGGATGACCAGGTCGATGAAGTCCTCGAAGCTTTCCGGGGTTACGGTGCGGGTCAGGTTGAAACCGTCCAGGCCGGTTTCATCGATCCAGGCGATCAGCTGCTCGGCCACCTGCTCGGGCGCGCCGACCAGGGTCACGTAACGGCCACCCAGGGCGTGCTGCTGCAGCAGGCGCCGGCGGGTCCAGGCGTTGTCCTGCAACTGGCGCGTGGCCGACTGGATGGCGTTGCCCTGGCTGAAGGCAATCGGCTCATCCAGGGCGTAGGCGGCGAAGTCGATGCCGGTGGACGCTGCGAAGTGCGCGACCCCGGCCTCGGCGCTGGCATGGCGCAGGTACTCGGCATGCTTGGCCTGGGCCTGCTGCTCGGTGGCGGCGACGATCACCGTGATGCCCATGAACACCTTGACCGCTTGCGGGTCGCGGCCAGCGGCCTGGGCGGCGGCGCGCACCTTGTCGACCTGGGCGCGGGTGGCGGTTTTGTCCTGGCCACTGATGAACACGCATTCGGCATGGTTGCCGGCGAAGGCCAGGCCACGCTGCGAGCTGCCGGCCTGGAACAGTACCGGTGTACGTTGCGGCGAGGGCTCGCACAGGTGGTAGCCGTCGACCTTGTAGAACTCGCCCTGGTGGTTGACCTTGCGCACCTTGTCGGGCCTGGCATAGACGCGCTGCTGGCGGTCGGCGACCACGGCATCGTCTGCCCAGCTGCCTTCCAGCAGCTTGTACAGCACCTGCAGGTACTCGTCGGCCTGGTCGTAGCGGCGGTCATGCTCGGGTTGCTGCGTCAGGCCCATGGCCCGGGCAGCGCTGTCGAGGTAGCCGGTGACGATGTTCCAGCCCACCCGGCCATTGCTCAGGTGGTCCAGGGTGGAAAGGCGCCGGGTGAACAGGTACGGCGCTTCGTAGGTGAGGTTGGCGGTAAGGCCGAAGCCCAGGTGACGGGTGACGGCGGCCATGGCCGAGACCAGCAGCAGCGGGTCGTTGACCGGTAGTTGGATCGACTCCTTGAGGGTGACGTCCAGCGACTGGCCGTAGATGTCGTAGGTGCCGACGATGTCGGCGATGAACAGCCCGTCGAACAGGCCGCGCTCCAGCAGGCGCGCCAGACTGGTCCAGTAATCCAGGGTCTTGTACTGGGTCGAGGTGTCCCGTGGGTGGGTCCACAGGCCGTGGTTGATGTGCCCGATGCAGTTCATGTTGAAGGCATTGAGCAGGATCTGTTTGGCCATCAGATGGTCCCCCGGCGTGGTGGGTTGGCATCGTTGAGGTAGTAGTTGCCGATGGCGTGGTACTTCCAGCGCACCGGGTCGTGCAGGGTGTGCACGCGGGCGTTGCGCCAGTGGCGGTCGAGGTTGTGTTCGGCCAGGGTGGCCTGGCTACCGCCCAGTTCGAACAGGGTGGTGCCGGCCGCGAGGGAAATCTCGGTGCTGATGGCACGGGCCTCGGCCACCGCGATGGAAGCGGCGGCCACGTTGTCGGCAGTGCTGTCGTCGCGGGCGCGGTCCAGGTATTCGCCGGCGCGTTCCAGCAAGGCTTCTGCGGCGTGCAGGCGGATCGCCAGGTGGCCGAAACTCTTCAGCGTCAGCGGGTCATCGCTGGCCTTGTCCAGGCCGGAGTCGACCCAGGGGCGGCTGCGGGTGCGCACGAAGTGCAGGGCATCTTCGTATGCGGCGCGGGCGATGCCGGTGTCGATGGCGGCATGAAGGATCTGCGCCAGCGGGCCGACCGGGGTGGGGCGTTCGAAGGCGCTCTGGAACGGCACCACGTCGGCGGCGCTGACGTACACGTTGTCGAATACCACCGAGCCGCTGCCGGTGGTGCGCTGGCCGAAGCCGCTCCAGTCGTCGATCACCTGCAGGCCCTGGCTGTCGGCCGGGACGAAGGCCAGGTGCTGTACGCCGTGCTCATCGACCACCGAGGTGGGAATGCGCTGGGCGTAGATGGCGCCGGTGGAGTAGAACTTGCGGCCGTTGATGCGAAAGCCATCGCCGTCGCGGGTCAGGCGAGTGGTGCGCTCGTTGGCGGTCTTGGTGCCCAGTTCGGCCAGGGCGTTGCCGAAGCGGCTGCCGGCCAGTACTTCGGCGTACAGTCGCTGTTGCTGTTCGGGTGCGCCGTTTACCCGCAGCACTTCCAGGCCATAGAAATGGTTTTGCGGGATTTGCCCGAGCGAGCCGTCAGCCTGGGCGATGCGGGCGATGACCTTGGCCAGGGTGACGTTGGACACGCCGGCGCCGCCGAAGGCCTTGGGCACGCTGATGGCCCACAGGCCGGAGCGGGTGAACAGTTCCAGTTCGGCGTGCGGCAGACGGCGCTCGCGGTCGCGCAGGGCGCTGTCGCGGCGCAGGTGTCGGGCGACTTCTTCGGCGACGTTCAGGGCTTCGGTGTCGCTGGTGATGATGTTTGTAGTCATGGTGTTTCTCCGGGGCCTTGGGGCCGCTTTGCGGCCCATCGCGACACAATGCCGCTCCTACAGGAGGTACGCGATCCCTTGTAGGAGCGGCCTTGTGTCGCGATGGGCTGCAAAGCAGCCCCAAGGCCCACAAATCAGATCCAGGAATGCCGCGCGGGCAAGGTGCCGTTGAGGTGGTAAGCGCCAACCGCGTGGTACTTCCAGCGCACCGGGTCATGCAGGGTGTGCACCCGGGCATTGCGCCAGTGGCGGTCGAGGTTGAACTCGGCGAGGGTGGCGCGGCTGCCGGCCAGCTCGAACAGCTTTTCGCTGGCCTGCAGGGCAATCTCGGTAGTCAGCACCTTGGCCTCGGCCACCGCGATCGAGGCCCGCGCCGCGCTTGCTGCATCGACCGGCGCGGCGTTGACCTCGTCCAGGACCCGCGCGGCCTTGCGCAGCAACGCTTCGGCGGCATGCAGCTCGAGCTTCAGGCGGCCGATGTCGGCGATTACATAGGGGTCGTCGCTGGCGCGGTCGACCTTGGCCTCGATCCATGGCCGGGCCTTTTCGCGCACGAAGCTGATGGCGTCTTCGATCGCCGCTTCGGCAATGCCGGCATCGATCGCCGCCTGGATCAGCTGCGAGGCAGCGCCCTGGATGTTGGGAATATCGCGCTGGCGCCAGTTGTCGATCACCAGGTCGGCATCCACCGGTACCTGGTCGAGCAGCACGGTGCCGCTGGCAGTGGTGCGCTGGCCGAACCCGGACCAGTCATCGACGATGCGCAGCCCCGGGCTGCCTCGGCGCACGAATGCCAGGCGCTGGCGGCCTTCGTCGTCCAGTGCCTTGACCGCCACCCAGTGGGCGAACAGGGCACCAGTGGAATAGAACTTCTCGCCGCTGATGCGATAGCTGTCGCCGACGCGGGTGATCCTGGCCTTGAGGGTCAGGGTGTCCTTGGTGCTGCGTTCGGGGCCGGCATTGCCGATGCGCCAGCCATCGAGCACGCTGCGGAAGATCACCGCCTGTTGCGCCTCGGTGGCAGTCAGGCGCAGCAGTTGCAGCATGCCGAACTGGTTCTGCGGGATCTGCCCCAGGGCCGGGTCGGCGGCGCTGATCAGGCGGAACACTTCGGCCACGGTCTCGAATGACACATCGGGGCCGCCATGGGCCTTGGGTACGCTGATGCTGCCCAGGCCGCTGCGGGTGAACAGTTCGATCTCGGCCCATGGCAGTTTGCGTTGCTGGTCGCGGCGGGCGGCCTGCTCGCGGGCGACCTCGGCCAGTTCGCGGGCCGCTTGCAGGGCTTCGGCGTCGTTGCGCAGTACCTTGGCCGGCAGCAGCAGGGGCGAGCTGTCGAGATCGCTGTGGAATTGGGTATTGGGTTGGCTGGACATCAGTACCGCTCCTTGGCTGCACTCAATGCCCTGGCGTTACGCACTGGGGTGATTGTGATCCTGACCATTCCTGACCTCACAAAAAAAGTGATGCCGCTACAGCTGATCGCGACAGATGTGTGCTGGTCCGGTGGTCCGGTTTATATACCATAATGCTTTATAAAAAGTTTATGAACTAACTCTTTGGAATATGTATAGATGGAAGGAGGAGTGTCTGTTCCAGGCAGGCGTGATCGGTGTAGGAGCGGCCTTGTGTCGCGAAAGGGCTGCACAGCAGCCCCGGCAATCTCAGCGGTGATGCTGAAAGCCTGGGGCCGCTGCGCAGCCCTTTCGCGACACAAGGCCGCTCCTACAGGGACTGTGTATGTGCGTGCCTATTCGGAAGCAGCAGTACCGAGGAACTTGCGCAAGAACTGCCGGGTACGCTCTTCCTTCGGCGCCGCAAACAGCGCCTTGGCCTCGCCCTGTTCCACGATCACGCCCTTGTCGAAGAAGATCACCCGGTTCGCCACATCGCGGGCAAAGCTCATCTCGTGGGTAACGATGATCATGGTGCGCTTCTCCTCGGCCAGGCCGCGGATGGTCGCCAGCACTTCACCCACCAGTTCGGGGTCCAGCGCCGAGGTCGGCTCGTCGAACAGGATCACCTCCGGTTCCATGGCCAGGGCGCGGGCGATGGCCACCCGTTGCTGCTGTCCACCGGAAAGGCGCCGCGGGTAGGCATCTTCCTTGCCCGCCAGGCCAACCTTGGCCAGCAGGCGCCGGCCCAGTTCGATGGCCTGCTCGCGGGGCGTCTTCTTGACGATCACCGGCCCCTCGATCACGTTTTCCAGGGCGGTGCGATGAGGGAACAGGTTGAAGTTCTGGAACACGAACCCGGCCTGCTGGCGCAAGCGGCGAATCGCACTTTGCTGCCCACCCAGCGGGCGGTTGGCGTCGATGCTGATGTCGCCAATCTGGATCTGCCCGGCATCGGGTGTTTCCAGCAGGTTGAGGCAACGCAGGAAAGTGGTCTTGCCCGAGCCGCTGGGGCCGATGATGGCCACCACTTCGCCGGGCTGCACGGTCAGGTCGATACCGTTGAGCACGGTCTGGCCCTTGAACCGCTTGGTCAGGCCTTTGACTTCAATCATGCTCAATGCTCCTGGTCATGCTGGTTGACTCGCGCTTCCATGCGGTTCTGGAAGTGCGCGAGGATGCTGCACAGCACCCAGTAGATGACCGCCACCGCCACGTACATGGTGAACACTTCGAAGGTGCGCGCGGTAATCAGCTGGGCCTGGCGGAACAGCTCGGGCACCTGGATGGTCGCCGCCAGGGCGGTGTCCTTGACCAGCGAGATGAAGCTGTTGCCCAACGGCGGCAGTGCGGTGCGCAAGGCCTGGGGCAGGATCGCCCGGCGCATGGCCTGGACGCGGGTCATGCCGATACTGGCGGCGGCTTCCCACTGGCCACGGTCGATCGAGGAAATTGCCGCGCGCAGGATTTCGCAGATGTAGGCGGCCATGTTCAGCGACAGGCCGATCAGCGAGGCCGGGATCGGGTCGAGCTCGATGCCGATCTGCGGCATGCCGAAGTAGATGACGAACAGCTGCACCAGCAGCGGCGTGCCGCGGAAGAACGACACGTAAACCCGCGCCAGCCAGTTCAGCGGCAAGATCTTCGACAACCGCATCAGTGCCAGGGCAAAGCCCAGCAGCAGGCCGAAGAACATGCCGCCAACACTGAGCAGCACTGTATAACCCGCGCCCTTCAGCAGGAAGGGCGCGGAGTCGACAACGAGTTGCAGGCTTTCAGCAATCATTTGGTGACATCGGCACCGAAGTATTTCTCGGAAAGCTTGGCCAGCGTGCCGTCAGCCTTGAGCTTGTCCAGTGCCTTGTTGATCGCTGCCAGCAGTTCCGGCTCGCCTTTGCGCAGGGCCACGCCGCTTTCCAGGCGCGAGAAGGCATCGCCGGCCAGTTCGGTGTCCTTGGCTTTTTGCGCGTATTCCAGCGCGGCCAGGCGGTCGATCAGGATGGCGTCGATACGGCCGTTGCGCAGGTCGGCGAACTTGCTCGGGTCGTCTTCATAGGTGCGCACATCGGCTTGCGGCACGTCCTTCTTGACCCATTGCTCGTAGTTGGTGCCCAGGCCCACGCCGACCTTCTTGCCGGCCAGGTCTGCGGCCTTGTGGATGTTCAGCTGCTCGGCCTTCTTCTTCAGGATCAGCGCCTGGATGCCGGAGATGGTGTAAGGCTCGGAGAAGTCATACTTCTTCTTGCGCTCTTCGGAAATGGTCACCTGGTTGATCACCACGTCCAGGCGCTTGGACTCCAGTGCGGCGAGGATGCCGTCCCACTTGGTCGGCTGCACCTTGGCCTTTACCCCCAGCTCCTTGGCCAGCAGTTCGGACAGTTCCACTTCGAAGCCGGTCAGCTTGCCGTTTTCGTCCTGGAAGCTGAACGGTGGGTAGGTGCCTTCGAGGCCGACGTTGATCACGCCTTTTTCCTGGATGGTCTTCAGCTGCTCGCCGGCGAAGGCCTGGCCGAGCAGGCCGGCACCCAGCAGGAGTGCCAGGCTGGCGTTGAGTAGCGGTTTGGCGAATTTCGACATTTCAGAGCCCCGCGCTTGTTGTGTAAGTGGTGGGTGGCGACTATAGGGTCGGCTGCTTAGGCCAGGAAATACTAAAAAATTATTTTGTTATTCCCTTTTTGGTTTTTGCCAGGTGCTGGCTGCTTTGAGGGTAGGCGAGGTTGCCTGCTCCGTCATCGCGGCTTATGCCTGACTTAGCGCAGGATGGAATAAAGCGTTGTTTTTTCCAAGGGATGGATTTGCCGTAGAGTGGATTGCATGTGGGCAGGTTCGGCCCTTTCGCGGGTAAACCCGCTCCCACAGAGCCCGCACAGGCATCGAAACCTGTGCAGTCCCTGTGGGAGCGGGTTTACCCGCGAAGAGGCCTGGCCTGCCGATAAAAATAGTTGGCCTACTCAGGCAGGAGAAAACCGTGAGCGAACAACCTTCATCCGGGCACTGGCAGTTGCAGAGCATCGTCAACGGCCTGCGCGGTGCCCGTGAACAATGGCGTACCCGCAATGGCCGCAGCAGCGGCGAGCAGGGCGGGCGTGAGCTGCCTTCGCGCGAAGCGATGCGACACATCCTGGAGCAACTGTGCGGCGCACTGTTCCCCATGCGCCTTGGCCCGGTCGACCTGCGCGAAGAAAGCGAAGACTTCTACGTCGGCCATACCCTGGATGCCGCGCTGACCGCCTTGCTGGCCCAGGCCCGCCTGGAGTTGCGCTACGCCGCACGGCAAAGCAAGGCCGAGCTGGCCGGTGTCGATGCCCATGCGCTGAGCCTGGTGCAGGGCTTCGCCGCCGCCCTGCCGGGCCTGCGCGTGCTGCTCGACACCGACGTGCTGGCCGCCTACCACGGCGACCCGGCGGCGCGCAGTGTCGATGAAGTCCTGCTGTGCTACCCAGGCATCCTGGCGATCATCCACCACCGCCTGGCGCACCACCTGTACCAGGCCGGCCTGCCGCTGCTGGCGCGGATCAGCTCGGAGCTGGCGCATTCGGCCACGGGGATCGACATTCACCCCGGGGCGCAGATCGGCCCGAGCTTCTTCATCGACCACGGTACCGGCGTGGTGATCGGCGAAACCGCGATCATCGGCGAGCGCGTGCGCATCTACCAGGCAGTGACCCTGGGCGCCAAGCGCTTCCCCAGCGATGAATCGGGCACCCTGCACAAGGGCCTGCCACGCCACCCGATCGTCGAGGACGATGTGGTGATCTATGCCGGGGCCACGGTGCTGGGGCGGATCACCATCGGCAAAGGCTCGACCATTGGCGGCAATGTGTGGCTGACCCGCAGTGTGCCGGCCGAGAGCAACATTACCCAGGCCAACCTGCAGCTGGATTGCCAGGACAAGAACTGATCTGGCATTTCCTTGGCCTGTATCGGCCTCTTCGCGGGTAAACCCGCTCCCACAGGGCCCCCACAGATTTTGAATCCTGTGCAGTACCTGTGGGAGCGGGTTTACCCGCGAAAGGGCCGGAACAGGAGGGCACCAATCAGCACCCCAATTCGCATTGAAATCCGATCCATGTTTAACTTGAACGCTTGTTCAATGAAAAACGCTGGTCCGCTGCCGGTGTTCAACAGGAGGATTCCTTTGCTGAACCCGTTCATTCCGAGCCTTACGTCATTCGACGAGGTGCGCCCCCAATGAGTGCACCGACCCCTTCCCTTGCCAATGGCAAGATCCGCATGAACCCCCCGGTGTTCTATTTCGCGGCAAGTTTCATCCTCATCTTCGGCCTGGTGGTCATTTCCTATCCGCAAGCAGCAGGCGACTGGTTGCTGGCGGCGCAGAACTGGGCGGCCAACACGGTCGGCTGGTACTACATGCTGGCGATGACGCTGTACCTGGTCTTCGTGGTGGTCACCGCCTTGTCCGGCTACGGCAAGATCAAGCTCGGTGCCGACCACGACGAGCCCGAGTTCAGTTACCTGTCGTGGGCCGGCATGCTGTTTGCCGCCGGCATCAGCATCACCTTGTTCTTCTTCTGCGTGTCCGAACCCCTGACCCACATGCTGCAGCCGCCCCAGGGCGAAGCGGGCACGGCCGAGGCCGGGCGCCAGGCGATGCAGATACTGTTCCTGCACTGGGGCCTGCATGGCTGGGGCGTGTTCGCCTTCGTCGGCATGGCCCTGGCCTACTTCGCCTACCGGCACAACCTGCCGTTGGCCTTGCGTTCGGCGCTGTACCCGCTGATCGGCAAGCGCATCAACGGGCCCATTGGTTATGCGGTGGACGGCTTCGGCATCATCGCCACGGTGTTCGGCCTGGGCGCCGACATGGGTTTTGGCGTGCTGCACCTGAACGCCGGCCTCGACTACCTGTTCGGCATCGACCACAGCCAGTGGGTGCAGGTGCTGCTCATCACCCTGATGATGGGCGCGGCGGTGGCCGTGGCCGTCGCCGGGGTGGAGAAGGGCGTGCGAGTGATGAGCGACATCAACCTGTTCCTGGCCTGCGCGCTGTTGCTGTTCGTGTTGTTCGCCGGGCCTACCCAGCACCTGTTCAACACGCTGATCCAGAACCTCGGCGACTACCTGGGGGCCTTGCCGCGCAAGAGCTTCGACGTTTATGCCTACGGCGAGAACCGTGACTGGCTGGGCGGCTGGACAGTGTTCTACTGGGCCTGGTGGATTGCCTGGGCGCCGTTCGTGGGCCTGTTCATCGCCCGCATCTCCCGTGGCCGCACCATCCGCGAGTTCGTCTTTGGTGTGCTGTTGATTCCGCTGGGCTTCACCCTGGCGTGGATGTCGATCTTCGGCAACAGCGCCCTGGACCAGGTCATCAACCACGGCATGACCGCGCTGGGCCAGTCGGCGCTGGATAACCCGTCGATGAGCCTGTACCTGCTGCTGGAGACCTACCCCTGGAGCAAGACGGTGATCGCCATGACGGTGTTCATCAGTTTCGTGTTCTTCGTCACCTCGGCCGACTCGGGCACCGTGGTGCTGTCGACCTTGTCGGCCAAGGGTGGTGATGCCGACGAGGATGGGCCGAACTGGCTGCGCATCTTCTGGGGCGCGATGACGGCGCTGATCACCAGTGCGTTGTTGTTCGCCGGCAGCATCGATTCGCTGAAGTCGGCGGTGGTGCTGACCTCGCTGCCGTTCTCGCTGATCCTGCTGTGCATGATGTGGGGGCTGCACAAGGCGTTCTACCTGGAGTCGCAACGGCAGATCGCGCAGATGCATTCGCTGGCCCCGTTCGCCCAGTCACGCCGCGGCCGTGGTGGCTGGCGCCAGCGCCTGAGCCAGGCGGTGCACTTCCCGTCGCGTGATGAGGTGTATCGCTTCATGGACGACGTGGTGCGTCCGGCAATTGCCGATGTGCGTGAAGTGTTCGAGCAGAAGGGCCTGGTACTGATTACCCAGGACGACCCGAGCCACGACAACGTCAGCCTGAAGATTGGCCATGGCGAGGAACAGCCGTTCATTTACCAGGTGCAGATGCGTGGCTACTTCACGCCATCGTTCGCCTTGGGTGGGCTGGGTACGCAAGAGTTGAAGAACCGCCGTTACTACCGGGCGGAGGTGCACCTGAGCGAAGGCAGCCAGAACTACGACCTGGTGGGCTACAGCAAGGAGCAGATCATCAACGACATCCTCGACCAGTACGAACGGCACATGCAGTACCTGCATCTGGTCCGCTAGATCGCTGGGGCCGCCTTGCGGCCCATTCGCAGCACAAGGCTGCTCCTACAAGGGATCGCGCTTCCCTGTAGGAGCAGCCTTGTGCTGCGAATGGAGGCCAAAGGCCTCCCAGTTTCAGAAGGGCGCATCCCCGAGTATGGTCGCCCGATGCATCACCCGCCGGTTCGGCCGGTAGTCATCCACGGCAAAATGCTGGGTCACGCGGTTGTCCCAGAACGCCACGTCATTCTCCTGCCACCGCCAGCGAATGCTGAACTCCGGCCGCGTCGCATGGGCGAACAGCAGCTTCAACAGTGCCTCGCTTTCCAGTTCGCTCAGCTCATTGATGCGCGTGGTGAACCCCTCATTGACGAACAATGCCTTGCGCCCGCTCACCGGATGCGTGCGCACCACCGGGTGCGACAGCGGCGGGTTGTTGCGCCGGGTTGCTTCCCAGCGCGCCAGGTCTTCCGGCGTGGTACCAAAGCGCTCCAGCGGGAACGACTTGGTGAAGTCATGGGTAGCGGTCAGCCCGTCGAGCAGCTCGCGCAGCGGCGCCGACAAGGCTTCGAAGGCAGCGATGCCGCTGGCCCACAGGGTGTCGCCGCCATAGGCCGGCAACTGCTTGGCGCTGAGCACCGCGCCCAGGGCCGGGGTCGGCAGGAAGGTCACGTCGGTGTGCCACACGGCGTTGTCGCGCACATCGGTAACCGCCGTATCGAGGATCAGCACCTGCGGGGTTTCCGGCACGTTGGGGTAGATCGGGTGGATGTGCAGGTCGCCGAAGCGGGCGGCAAAACGTGCCTGCTGCTGCGGGTTGATCGGCTGGTCGCGGAAGAACAGCACCTGGTGTTGCAGCAGCGCCTGCTCGATGGCGTCACGTTCTTCGACGGTGATATCGCGGCTGATGTCCACGCCACTGATCTGGGCGCCAAGCGCCGGGCTGAGGGGGGTGATGGTCAGGCTCATGTCGGTCTCTTCAATCAGGCGCCAGGCTGCTGGCGTGGTCAACAGGATTCAGTGGCTCTGCCCGTGCCAAGGCACCAGTTTGCGTTGCAGGGCACGCAGGCTCATTTCCAGGGCGAAGGCGATCAGCGCGATCAGCAGGATCCCCAGCACCACCACATCGGTAACCAGGAATTGCGCCGCCGACTGCACCATGAAGCCCAGGCCGCTGGTGGCGGCGATCAGCTCGGCGGCCACCAGGGTCGACCAGCCAACCCCCAGGCCAATGCGGATGCCGGTGAGGATGTCGGGCAGGGCGCTGGGCAGGATCACGTGGCGGATCAGCTGGGCCTTGGTCGCGCCCAGCGACTGCGCGGCACGCAGCTTGGCCGGGTCGACCGTGCGCACGCCGGTGGCGGTGGCAATGGCGATGGGGGCGAAGATTGCCAGGTAGATCAGCAGCACCTTGGACAGCTCGCCGATGCCGCACCAGATGACGATCAGCGGCAGGTAGGCCAGCGGCGGGATCGGCCGGTAGAACTCGATCAGCGGATCGAGAATGCCGCGGGCCACGCGGTTGTAGCCGATGGCGATACCCACCGGGATGGCGGTGAGGGTGGCGGCAAGCAGGGCCACGCCGATGCGCCCCAGGCTGGCACCCAGGTGCTGCCACAGGCTGGCATCCATGTAGCCTTGGGTCAGCAGGGCCCCGGCCTTGGCCAGGATGTCGGCGGGCGAGGGCAGGAACAGCGGCTCGATCCAGCCGGCCGCGGTCACCAGCCACCAGGCCAACAGCAGGCTGGCCAGGGTCAGTGTGCTGATCCAGCGGGTAGGCAGGGGGCGGCGCAGCTTGGTGGCTGACCGGGGTTGGGTGTTGCGTTTGCCGGTGACCGGCAGGTCCAGGCTGCTCATGCGCGCTCCTGCAGGCTTTGACGTTGGGAGAACACCCGCGCCAGTACGTGCTCGCGGGTTTCGATGAAGGCCGGGTCGGACTTGATCGCCCGCGCCGGTTCACCGGCTGCGTAGCGTTGGCCGAAGTCCAGTTGCAGGCGTTCCACCACGCGCCCCGGGTTGGGCGCCAGCAGCACCAGCTCGCTGGCGAGGAACACTGCTTCTTCGATGTCGTGGGTAATCAGGAACACCGGCTTGGCAGTGCGTTGCCATACCTGCAGCAACAGCTCCTGCATCTGCTCGCGGGTGAAGGCATCCAGTGCGCCGAACGGCTCGTCCATCAGCAACACCCGTGGGTCGGCTGCCAACGCCCGGGCCAGGCCCACGCGCTGCTTCTGGCCACCGGACAATTGCCAGATACGCCGCTCGCCAAAGCCGTCGAGGTCGACCAGGGCCAGCATTTCGCGGGCTTTGGCTTCACGCTCGGCGCGTGGCACGCCGGCCAGTTCCAGGCCGAAGGCGACGTTGCCCAGCACGTTCTGCCAAGGCAGCAGCGCATCGTCCTGGAACACTACGCCGCGCTCGGCGCCGGGGCCCTGGACGGGCACGCCGTCCAGGGTGATGCGCCCGCCGCTGGGGGCGACGAAGCCGGCGATCAGGTTGAGCAGCGAGGTCTTGCCGCTGCCGGAAGGCCCCAGGGCCACCAGTAGTTGGCGTGGCCCCAGGCTCAGGTTGATGTCGGCCAGTACCGGGGTTTCGGCACCGGGGTACTGTGCGCTGATGCGCTCCAGTTCGAGCAAGGCCATGGCAGGCTCCGGTCGGTTTTCTACAGGCTTAGTTGGGGAGGTACTGGGCGCTGACGTACGGGGAGTAGTCCGGCAGCACCGCGTCGACCTTGCCTTGCTGCTTTAGGAAGGTGGCCGTGTCGGTCAGCGCCTGGGTGGTCGGTGCGCCCAGTGCATTGGCCTGGTCGGCAGCCAGCGGGTAGACGTTGCCCTGCAGCAGCACCGGGATGTCAGCAGGCTTGGCGCCAGACAGTTTGGCCAGCTTGCTCACGTTGTCGGGGTTGGCCAGCCAGGTTTGCGGGTTCTTGCGGTAGTCGGCGTAGGCGTCGAGGGTGACCTTGGCAAAGGCCTTGACCACGTCGGGGTGCTTGGCGGCAAAGTCCTTGCGCACGATCCATGCGTCGAAGGTCGGTGCGCCTTTCTCGGCCAGCTCGCCGGAGGTGATCAACACCTTGCCGTTTTCCTTGGCCACGCCCAGGGCCGGGTCCCAGACGTAGGTGGCGTCGATGTCGCCGCGCTTCCAGGCGGCAATGATCGCCGGCGGCGCCAGGTTGAGGATCTGCACCTTGGACGGGTCGATGTTCCAGCTCTTCAGCGCGGCCAGCAGGCTGTAGTGGCCGGTGGAGACGAACGGCACGGCGACTTTCTTGCCGACCAGGTCCTGCGGCGTCTTGATGCTGTCGCGGGCGACCAGTGCTTCACCGGCGCCAATCTGCGTGGCGATCAGGAAGGTCTCGACCGGCAGCTTGCGGGTGGCTGCTGCGGCAAGCGGGCTGGAGCCCAGGTAGCCGATCTGTACATCGCCGCTGGCTACGGCGGTGATTACGTCGGCACCGTTGTCGAATTTGCGCCAGTCGATGCTGGCCTTGCTGGCTTTTTCGTAGTTGCCATCGACCTGCGCCACCTTGGCCGGGTCGACGGTGGTCTGGTAGGCCACGGTCAGGTTTGCAGCCTGGGCCAACCAGCTGGCGCTGGCGAGGGTCAGGGCGGCGAACAGGCGCAGCGGAGCGTGCGGGATCATGGTGAACCTCTCGTCAGGCAATCGATGTGATGGATGGCGAGAAGGCTAAATGATCTAAGAAAAGTAAAATAAATAACTTTTTTGCATTAGCTTAGGAGCCAATTGTTTGAAATCACCGCCTGCCTTTACGCGATCCCTGTAGGAGCGGCCTTGTGTCGCGATGGGCCGCAAAGCGGCCCCGGCAATTTATGCGGCGTTGGCTGAGATTTTGGGGGCTGCTTCGCACCCCATCGCGACACAAGGCCGCTCCTACAGGGGGGGCGCATTAGCAGGGAGGGCTGGTGATTTCGCTCAATGGCGAAATCCGAGAGTGCTGCTAGGCTTTTTCGTCCCGATAGAACGATACGGAATTAGGTTATGAGCAAACGTTTGCAAATAACCAGCAGTTATGAAAAGCGACCTGCTGCTAACGAATCGCAGTAACAGTTCCTAACATATTCCTTAAAAATCTTACCAATTCATAAAACGGTCATTTTGGATTTATAGGATTGTCATTATCCTGTAGCGCAGGTGGCGTCTTAGACCAAAGTCGCGAAATGTTTAGAAACGATTGACTAAACGGTCACGCTTTGGGACTAAATCGCCAATCCACGGTGAGCGGGGCAGCAGATCCCACCGCCAGAGATACACAAGAATTAGAACGTAGAGGAGCAAAACATGTACAAGTCCAGCCTGGCACTGGCCGTGGCACTGGGGGTTCTCGCCCAACAAGCAGGCGCTGCCGGTTTCGTTGAAGACAGCAAACTGTCGCTCAGCTCGCGCACCATGTACTTCAACGATGACAACCGCGAAGGTGGTGCTGACAACCGTGAGTCGGGTCAGGGCTTCAAGCTCGACTACCTTTCCGGTTTCACCGAGGGCACCGTAGGCTTCGGCGTTGATGTACAAGCTCTGTGGGGTATCCACCTCGACGGCGGTCGCGGCAAGCACCCGAATAGCAGCACCTTCTTCCCGAGCGACACCGATGGTTCCGCCGTGAGCCAGTGGGCTCGTATTGGTGGTAACGCCAAGGCTCGTTTCTCCAAAACCGAGGCCCACTTCGGTAGCGCCCTGGCGCCGAACCTGCCGATTCTGGTCTCCAACGATGGTCGTTTGCTGCCGCAAACCTTCGAAGGCGGCACCATCCAGTCGAAAGAAATCGACAACTTGACCATCAACGCCGGTCAGCTGACCCACGCTATGGGGCGTGCTTCGAGCAACCGTACTGGCCTGTCGGTCAACGGTGCTACTGCCGACAGCAACAAGTTCATCTACGGTGGCCTGGACTACAAGCTCACCCCTGACCTGACGCTGCAGTACTACTACTCGAATCTGAAAGACTTCTACAAGCAGCACTTCCTGGGTGCTACCCACATCTTCAAGATTTCCGATGACCAATCGTTCAAGACTGATCTGCGATACTTCGACAGCAGTAGCGATGGCAAGAACGGGCCTGGCGAATACAGCTTCAACAACAACGGCGGCTATCGCAAGAACAATGGCGAGGTCGACAACAAGACCTGGTCTGCCATGTTTACCTACAGCTTGGGTGGCCATGCCTTGATGCTGGGTCATCAGCAAGTTAGCGATGACGGTGGTTTCGTCTGGTTGAACCAAGGTTCGGTGACCGATGGCAATGGCCGACCAGAAGGTGCAGGTGGCGCGAGCTTCTACTTGTTCACCGATAGTATGATCAACCAGTTCGCCCGTGCTGGTACCAACACCACCTTCGGCCAGTACAGCTATGACTTCGCCCGCGTTGGCGTGCCTGGCCTGAAGGCTTCGGTCGCCTACCTGCGCGGTACCGATATCCGTAACTTCTCCGGTAACGGTACTTACCACGAGTGGGAACGTGACGCTCGTATCGACTATGTGATCCAGGAAGGCACCCTCAAGGGCCTGGGCGCTAGCCTGCGTCACGGTGTCTACCGTGGTGAGGGTGAAGCGCCAGTCGACAAAGATCAGACTCGCTTCATCGTGAACTACACTTACAACTTCATGTAAGCCGTAGCTGAACAAGAAGCCTCGCCTAGTGCGAGGCTTTTTTGTGTCTGCAATTTCGTATGCCGAATGGTTATAAATAAATCAGTATTTATTCTTTTTATTTTTAATCGAATGCAGGCACATTGAACCCACACGGTAGATAACCCAGCACAGGAGCCGCAGCCCATGAGCCTAAAACTCGGCGATATCGCCCCCGATTTCGAACAGGATTCCAGCGAAGGCAAGATCCGCTTCCACGAGTGGCTGGGCAACAGCTGGGGGGTGTTGTTCTCTCACCCGGCCGATTTCACCCCGGTGTGCACCACCGAACTGGGCCTTACCGCCAAGCTGAAGGACGATTTCGCCAAACGCGGGGTCAAGGCCATCGCCCTGTCGGTGGACCCGGTCGATTCGCACCACCGCTGGATCGATGACATCAACGAAACCCAGAACACCGTGGTCAACTTCCCGATCATTGCCGACGCCGACCGCAAGGTGTCCGACCTGTACGACCTGATCCACCCGAACGCCAGCGACACCCTGACCGTGCGCTCGCTGTTCGTCATCGATCCGAACAAGAAGGTGCGCCTGACCATCACCTACCCGGCCAGTACCGGGCGCAACTTCAACGAAATCTTGCGGGTGATCGACTCGCTGCAGCTGACCGACAACCACAAGGTCGCCACGCCAGGTAACTGGCAGGACGGTGACGACGTGGTGATCGTGCCCTCGCTGAAGGACGAGGAAGAGATCAAGCAGCGCTTCCCCAAAGGTTACCGGGCGGTCAAACCCTATCTGCGGCTGACCCCGCAGCCCAATCGTTAAAGGATTCCTCGTTGCATTGCTCTTAGCCAAAGCAGGGATATTCGGGCCGTTTCGACGGCCCTTTTTTATGCCTGCTGAAACTGCGTGGGCTTCTTCGCGGGTAAACCCGCTCCCACAGGGATAGCGCAAGTCTTAGGCCTTGTGCGGTCCCTGTGGGAGCGGGTTTACCCGCGAAAGGGCCAAAACAGGAGATTGATAAAAATGGAATAAACAAATGAAAAAATATGATTTCTAGATATATGCGGCGACTGTTAATGTCACCTCCAACAGAACACAAGGAAGCGCTGCAATGCTGGTCGTCTCAATCGGTGGTAGCCCCAGTACCCGTTCACGCTCCGGCGTGCTGCTGGAGCGTTCTCGCCAGTGGCTGCAGGACCGTGGCGTCGAAGTAGTGACGTTCCAGGTACGTGACTTTCCCGCCGAAGACCTGCTGCACGCCCGATTCGGCAGCCCGCAGGTGCAGCACTTCCAGCAGCTGGTGGCCCAGGCCGATGGCCTGATCGTCGCCACGCCGGTGTACAAGGCCTCGTTCGCCGGTGCCCTGAAAACCTTGCTCGACCTGCTGCCCGAACGCGCCCTGGCACACAAGATCGTGTTGCCGATCGCCACCGGCGGCAGCATCGCCCACATGCTGGCGGTGGATTACGCACTGAAACCCGTGCTGTCGGCACTCAAGGCGCAAGAGACCCTGCAAGGGATCTTCGCCGACGACAGCCAGGTCGCCTACGCAGAAGGCTCCAGGCCCGCGCAGCTGGTAGCGGCGCTGGAAGAACGCCTGCAGGACGCGCTGGAAACCTTCCACGTTGCACTGGCCCGTCGGCCGCGCCCCGTGGCCCCCGGCGTATTGAACGAACGCCTGATCAGTGCTCGCTGGAGCATCTGACCGGCCCAACCCGCTTTACCACCTTACTCGCCCGACAACGAGGCAAGCAGGTGCAACCCGAACCCACTCGCACAGGAGAGCGCCATGCGCACAGTCTTCTTGCGTCGCGGTCTGGTCGCCCTGTTTGCGGCGGCTGTGTCCTTCGGCGCCATCACCCAAGCCCAGGCCGAGAGCCTGCGTATCGGTTACCAGAAATACGGCACCCTTGTGCTGCTCAAGGCCAAGGGCACGCTGGAAAAGCGCCTGGCCGAGCAGGGCGTGCAGGTGCAATGGACCGAGTTCCCCGGCGGCCCGCAGCTGCTTGAGGGGCTGAACGTCGGCTCCATCGATTTTGGCGTCACCGGTGAAACCCCGCCGGTGTTCGCCCAGGCCGCCGGTGCCGACCTGCTGTACGTCGCCTACGAGCCGCCAGCGCCGCACAGCGAGGCGATCCTGGTGCCGAAGGGCTCGCCGATCCAGTCGGTCAAAGACCTCAAGGGCAAGAAAGTCGCCCTCAACAAAGGCTCCAACGTTCACTACCTGCTGGTTCGCGCCCTGGAAGACGCCGGCCTGAAATACAGCGACATCCAGCCGGTGTACCTGCCTCCGGCCGACGCCCGCGCCGCCTTCGAACGCGGCAGCGTGGACGCCTGGGTGATCTGGGACCCGTACCAGGCTGCCGCCGAGAAACAGCTGCAGGCTCATACCCTGCGTGACGGCAAGGGCCTGGTCGACAACCATCAGTTCTACCTGGCCACCCGCAACTACGCGACCCAGCACCCGGCGGTGATCAACACCCTGATCGAAGAAGTGCGTGCCGTAGGTCAATGGTCCCAGGCCAACCCGCAGGAAGTGACCGACCAGGTCGCGCCGCTGCTCGGCCTGCCTGCCGACATCACCCTGACCTCGGTCAAGCGCCAAGGCTACGGTGCCGCGCCGCTCACCCCGGAAGTGGTGGCCGCGCAACAGAAGATCGCCGACACGTTCCAGGCACTGAAGCTGATTCCCAAGCCGCTGAGCATCAAGGACGTGATCTGGACACCCCCGGCCAAGGTCGCCAGTGCGCCTTGATTGATTTGCCTGCGCCGGGGCGCCGCCCTGGCTGAGCCCCCTTGAGGAGACAACTCCAATGAGCCTTAACATCTTCTGGTTCCTTCCTACCCACGGTGACGGCAAGTACCTGGGCACCTCCGATGGCGCGCGCGCCGTCGACCATGGCTACCTGCAGCAGATCGCCCAGGCGGCCGACCGGCTCGGCTTTGGTGGCGTGCTGATACCTACCGGGCGCTCCTGCGAGGACTCCTGGCTGGTCGCGGCATCGCTGATCCCGGTGACCCAGCGCCTGAAGTTCCTGGTCGCCCTGCGCCCCGGGATCATTTCGCCGACCGTGGCGGCACGCCAGGCAGCAACCCTTGATCGCCTGTCCAACGGCCGCGCGCTGTTCAACCTGGTGACCGGTGGCGACCCGGACGAGTTGGCCGGTGACGGCCTGCACCTGAACCATCAGGAACGTTATGAAGCCTCTGTAGAGTTCACCCGTATCTGGCGCAAGGTGCTGGAAGGCGAGGTGGTCGACTACGACGGCAAGCACATCCAGGTGAAGGGCGCCAAGCTGCTCTACCCGCCGATCCAGCAACCACGCCCGCCACTGTATTTCGGCGGTTCCTCGGAAGCTGCGCAGGACCTGGCCGCCGAGCAGGTCGAGCTGTACCTGACCTGGGGCGAGCCGCCGAGTGCGGTCGCTGAAAAAATTGCCCAGGTGCGTGAGAAAGCCGCCGCCCAGGGCCGCGAAGTGCGCTTCGGTATCCGCCTGCACGTGATCGTGCGGGAAACCAACGAAGAAGCCTGGGCCGCTGCCGACAAGCTGATCTCGCACCTGGACGACGACACCATCGCTCGCGCCCAGGCCTCGCTGGCGCGCTTCGACTCGGTCGGCCAGCAACGCATGGCCGCCCTGCACAACGGCAACCGTGACAAGCTGGAAGTCAGCCCCAACCTGTGGGCCGGTGTCGGTCTGGTGCGTGGTGGTGCCGGTACCGCGCTGGTGGGGGATGGCCCGACCGTCGCGGCGCGGGTCAAGGAATATGCCGAGCTGGGCATCGATACCTTCATCTTCTCCGGCTACCCGCACCTGGAAGAGTCGTACCGGGTGGCCGAGCTGCTGTTCCCGCACCTGGATGTGCAACGCCCGGAGCAAGCCAAGACCGGTGGTTATGTGAGCCCGTTTGGCGAAATGGTGGCCAACGACATCCTGCCCAAGTCCGTTGCGCAGAGCTGAGGGCCAGGCCATGAGTCGTGCAACTTCCAACAACCTTGGCCAGCGCCTGGCGCCATGGGCGCTGCCGGTACTGCTGCTGGCTGCCTGGCAGCTGGCGGTCAGCGCCGGCTGGCTGTCAACGCGCATCCTGCCGGCGCCCAGCGCCGTGGTCAGCGCCGGCGTCGAGCTGGTGCGCAGCGGCGAGATCTGGACCCACCTGGCCATCAGTGGCTGGCGTGCCGGGCTGGGCTTCGTCATCGGTGGCAGCATCGGCCTGGTGCTGGGCTTCATCACCGGCCTGTCGAACTGGGGCGAACGCCTGCTCGACAGCTCGGTGCAGATGATCCGCAACGTGCCGCACTTGGCGCTGATCCCGCTGGTGATCCTGTGGTTCGGTATCGACGAGTCGGCAAAGATCTTCCTGGTCGCGCTGGGCACGCTGTTCCCGATCTACCTGAACACCTACCACGGCATCCGCAACGTCGACCCGGCGCTGGTGGAGATGGCGCGCAGCTATGGTTTGTCCGGCTTCAGCCTGTTCCGCCAGGTGATCCTGCCCGGGGCATTGCCTTCGATCCTGGTCGGCGTGCGCTTTGCCCTGGGCTTCATGTGGCTGACCCTGATCGTTGCCGAAACCATTTCGGCCAATGCCGGCATCGGTTACCTGGCGATGAACGCCCGTGAGTTCCTGCAGACCGACGTGGTGGTGCTGGCCATCGTCCTGTATGCCGTGCTCGGCAAGCTTGCCGACCTCGCCGCCCGCGGCCTGGAGCGTGTGTGGCTGCGCTGGCACCCGGGCTATCAAGTGGCGAAGAAGGAGGGCGCATGACCGTACTCAAAGAACAGCCGCCACGCCTGCTGCGTGGCATCCCGCTGGCTTCCAGCGGCCTGCGCAAGACCTTTGGCCAGCGCGAGGTACTAAAGGGCATCGAGTTGCATATTCCTGCCGGCCAGTTCGTCGCCATCGTCGGCCGTAGTGGCTGCGGCAAGAGCACCTTGCTGCGCCTGCTGGCCGGTCTCGACCAGCCCACTGCAGGCCAGTTGCTGGCCGGTGCCGCGCCGTTGGAGCAGGCCCGTGAAGAAACCCGCCTGATGTTCCAGGACGCGCGCCTGCTGCCATGGAAGAAAGTGATCGACAACGTTGGCCTGGGCCTGTCCGGCGACTGGCGCCCGCGTGCGCTGGAAGCGTTGGAGTCGGTTGGCCTGGCCGATCGCGCCAATGAATGGCCGGCGGCTCTGTCGGGCGGCCAGAAGCAGCGCGTGGCCCTGGCCCGGGCGCTGATTCACCAGCCGCGCCTGCTGCTGCTGGACGAACCGCTCGGTGCGCTGGATGCATTGACCCGTATCGAGATGCAGCAACTGATCGAACGCCTGTGGCGTCAGCACGGCTTCACCGTGTTGCTGGTTACCCACGATGTCAGCGAGGCAGTCGCCGTGGCTGACCGGGTGATCCTGATCGAGGACGGCGAGGTCGGGCTCGACCTCACTGTCGACCTGGCACGGCCTCGGGCGCGTGGTTCGCACCGCCTGGCCGCGCTGGAAAGCGAAGTGCTCAACCGTGTTCTGTCGGCTCCGGGCGCTGCGCCCGAGCCGGATCCTGTAGCCCCTTTGCCCACGCAACTGCGTTGGGCGCACTGACTCACTTACCAGACTGAAGCCATAGAGAAGGAATCAAATCATGACCATCAAAGCCATCAACGTTCGCAACCAGTTCAAAGGCACCGTGAAGGAAATCCTGGAAGGCCCGGTACTGTCGGAAATCGACGTGCAGACCGCCTCGGGCATCGTCACTTCGGTCATCACCACCCGCTCTGTGCGTGAGCTGGAGCTGCAGGTGGGCAGTGAGGTGATTGCCTTCGTGAAGTCGACTGAAGTGTCCATCGCCAAGCTGTGATGGGTGTGGGCCATGGGGCTGCTTTGCAGCCCTTCGCGGGCACGCCCGCTCCCACAGGTACTGCGCAGGTTTCAGGTTTTGCGCGGACCCTGTGGGAGCGGGCGTGCCCGCGAAGGGCCGCACAGCGGCCCCAATGATCTCAGCTGGAACGCTTGGCCAGAAATGGCGGCAGATACAACCCCAGATACGCCTCGAACACTCGCTTGCCTTCCTCGGCCATGCGCGGGGTGATCGCCTCATGCAGCTGCACCGACCGTGCATACACCCGGTCACTCAACTCCATGGCCAGGGCAAACACATCCACATCCGCCGGCATCACAGGCAGATGAAAGTGCTGGTCGAACAACTTGTGCATCAAGTCGCCCAGTTCCATGTCGTGCTGCCGGTCGGCCTGCACCACTTCGCTCAGGCCATGCTGGGCCAGGATCAGTTGCCGCGCCGCGGCGTCCTCGTTGTAGATATCCAGCATGCGCTGCTCGATCAGCCGTGACAGTTCGTGCCAGGTGTTGAACGCACTGCTGTCGATCGGCGCGCTCAGCGCTTCACGGAAGGCCCGGTGTACATCGGCCGTCAACGCCTCCAGCAGCGCCGGCACGCTGGCGAAGAAGTGGTACACCGACGACGGTGGAATCTGCGCGCGCTCGGCCACGCTGTAGATCGACAGGCTCGCCACCCCCAGCTCGGCCAGCAACTCGCGTGCAGCCGCCAGGATCGCCTCGATCCTGGCCTGGCTGCTGGCGCGCGGCTTGCGCGGGGTGGCAGTGCGGGTCATCAGTTGCTGATCGCCAGGATGCTGGCCTGGTAGGCGCCGACGAACAGGTCGAAGTCGCCGACTTCCTGCTGTTCCAGGCGCGACTGCTCGGCCAGCGAGTCGCGGGCGAGGGTTTCGAAGGCCTGCTGGCGCTCGACCGGCAGTGGCTGCTCGCGGAAGGTTTCGGCGTGGATGCGGCTCTGGCGCAGGGAGAACTTGACGAAGCTTTCGTCATGCTCGGTCATGCGCGCCAGTACCTGGGCCGACGGGGTCAGCGAGGCGTCGTCGACCTTGGCCTGCTGGGCATCCAGGGCCTTGCCGTGTTCTGCACCGCCTTGCGCCTGGTCGAGCAGCTCGGCCAGTGGCCGAATACGCTCGATCAGCTCGCTGGCCCAGGCCTTCAGGCCGATCGGCTGGCCATTGCGGTGCAGTTCCAGGCCCGGGCGCCGGCCTTCCTTGACCACGGTCAGGAAGTTGTTGGTGCACTGGCCGCATTCGCCGTTGTCCAGTTGCGGGCTGTCTTCCAGCGCGCAGAACAGCAGGAACGCGTCGAGGAAGCGCGCCTCGGTCAGGTCGATGCCCACCGGCAGGAACGGGTTGATGTCCAGGCAACGCACTTCCACGTACTGCACGCCGCGCGAGGTCAGGGCCTGGATCGGCCGCTCGCCGGTGTAGGTGACGCGCTTGGGGCGAATGTTCGAGTAGTACTCGTTTTCGATCTGCAGGATGTTGGTGTTCAGTTGTACCCACTCGCCATCCACGTGCGTGCCGACTTCGACGTAAGGCGGGTAGGGCGTGCCCACCGCCTTGCGCAGGCTGTCGGTGTAGCTGGCCAGGTTGTTGTAGCACGGCGTGAGGCCGGCCTGGGCGTTGCTCTGGTAGCCCAGGTCGCTCATGCGCAGGCTGGTGGCGTAGGGCAGGTACAGGGTTTCGGCGTCCAGCTCTTCGAGCTGGTGCGGGCGGCCACGCAGGAAGCCTTTGTCCAGGGCCGGCGAGGCGCCGAACAGGTACATCAGCAGCCAGCTGTAGCGGCGGAAATTGCGGATCAGCGCGATATAGGCCGACGACTGGTAGTCGCGGTCGCTCTCGCTGCCGCCTTCTGCGGCGCGCAGCAACGGCCACAGCGCTTCGGGCAGCGAGAAGTTGTAATGGATACCGGCGATGCACTGCATGGTGCGGCCGTAGCGCAGGGCCAGGCCCTTGCGGTAGACGTGCTTGAGCTTGCCGATGTTCGAGCTGCCGTACTCGGCGATCGGGATGTCCTCCTCGGCCGGCAGCGTGCAGGGCATCGACGGGCTCCACAGGTATTCGTCGCCCAGCTTGCTGTAGACGAAACGGTGGGTCTCTTCGAGGCTTTCCAGCACCTTGGCCGGGTCGGGAAGGGCCGGGGTGATGAACTCCAGCAGCGACTCGGAATAATCGGTGGTGATCTGCTCGTTGGTCAGCGCCGATCCCAAGGCTTGCGGATGCGGGGTCTGGGCCAGGCGACCTTCGTCGGTCACGCGCAGGCATTCGCGCTCAATACCGTGCAGGCACTGCTTGAGCAGGGGGAGATTGGCGCCGAGCAGGCTCAGGCGGCGGTTGAGGAGGTCGCTCAAGATGTATTCCTTCACGCGTCAGTCGCCCCAATATGGGGGTAGAAAAGACGGTCTACAAGGGTAGTGGGAAAAGGAACTGGCGTTGTCGCCTGGTTTACGCGGTTCCGGCATTGCGCAGCGCCGACTTCGGGGGCCGCTTCGCAGCCCATCGCCGGCAAGCCGGGCTCCCACAGGTAAACCACGATATTCAGGCTTGTGGATTACCTGTGGGAGCCCGGCTTGCCGGCGATGGGGCGCGAAGCGGCCCCCGGCTGTTGCCGAAAATACCGCAGATACTGCTTGGTGAGCTAGAGAACCGCGAAGGTTCCTTGCGCTTTCGCCACCAGCTTGTCGCCCTGAACTACGTCGGCGTCGACCACCAGGGTGCGCCGCCCGGCGTGCAGCACACGGGCGGTGCACAGCACCTCGCCGTCACTGACGGCGCGCATGTAGTTGATCTTGCACTCGATGGTGACGCTTTGCTGGTCGAAGCCATGGCTGGCCGAGCAGGCCAGGCCCATGGCAATGTCCACCAGGCTGAAGATCGCCCCGCCGTGCAGCTTCTGGCCGCGGTTGCGCAAGTGTGGCTCGAGCGCCAGGGCTACCTCGGCAACACCTGTCTCCAGGCGTTGCAGGCGGCACCCGAGGAGCTGGCTGAAGGCGCTTTCGACGTATTCGCGTGGAACGTCCATCACTTCTTCTTCAGCTGCTTGGCGTTGGCGAACAGGGCGGCCATGGCGTTGTTGGCCGGTGCCGCAGTGGCGGTTTCGCGCTGACGCGGCGCCTGCTGCTGGCGGTTGCCGCCATTGCCACGGTTACCACCGCGGTTGCCGTCTACCTTCTCGCCCGGGGTGTCGCTCATGCGCATGGACAGGCCGACGCGTTTGCGCGGGATGTCCACTTCCATGACCTTGACCTTGACCACGTCGCCGGCCTTGACCGCTTCACGTGGGTCCTTGATGAACTTCTCCGACAGCGCCGAGATGTGCACCAGGCCGTCCTGGTGCACGCCGATGTCGACGAAGGCACCGAAGTTGGTGACGTTGGTCACCACGCCTTCGAGGATCATGCCCGGTTCCAGGTCCTTGAGGTCCTCGACGCCGTCCTGGAAGGTGGCGGTCTTGAACTCGGGGCGTGGGTCGCGGCCAGGCTTGTCCAGTTCCTGCAGGATGTCGGTGACGGTCGGCAGGCCGAAGGTTTCATCGGTGAATTTCTTCGGGTCCAGGCGCTTGAGGAAGCTGCTGTCACCGATCAGCGAGCGGATGTCGCGGTCGGTGTCGGCGGCAATGCGCTGTACCAGCGGGTAGGCCTCGGGGTGAACCGCGGAGGCGTCCAGCGGGTTGTCGCCGTTCATCACGCGCAGGAAGCCGGCGGCCTGTTCGAAGGTTTTCTCACCCAGGCGGCTGACCTTTTTCAGCGCAGCACGAGTGGCGAACGGGCCGTTGGCATCGCGATGGGCGACGATGTTCTGCGCCAAGGTGGCGTTGAGGCCGGAGATGCGCGTCAGCAGCGCCACCGAGGCGGTGTTGACGTCCACGCCCACGGCGTTCACGCAGTCCTCGACCACAGCGTCCAGGCCGCGCGCCAGTTTCAGCTGGGACACGTCGTGCTGATACTGGCCGACACCGATGGATTTCGGGTCGATCTTCACCAGCTCGGCCAGCGGGTCCTGCAGGCGGCGGGCAATCGACACGGCGCCACGGATCGACACGTCCAGGTCCGGGAATTCGCGGGCGGCCAGTTCCGATGCGGAATACACCGAAGCGCCGGCCTCGGAGACCATGATCTTGGTGATCTTCAGCGCCGGGTACTTCTTGACCAGCTCCGCCACCAGCTTGTCGCTTTCGCGGCTGGCGGTGCCGTTGCCGATGGCGATCAGCTCCACGGAGTGCTTGGCGCACAGTGCAGCCATGATCGAAATGGTGCGGTCCCAGTCGTTCTTCGGCGCGTGCGGGTAGACCGTGGTGTGGTCCAGCAGCTTGCCGGTGGCATCGACCACGGCGATCTTGCAACCGGTGCGCAGGCCCGGGTCGAAGCCCAGGGTGGCACGCGGGCCAGCCGGGGCGGCCAGCAGCAGGTCGTGCAGGTTGTGGGCGAACACATTGATCGCCTCGCCTTCGGCGTTGTCGCGCAGCTCGCCGAACAGGTCGGTTTCCAGGTGGGTGTAGAGCTTGACCTTCCAGGTCCAGCGCACCACTTCGCCCAGCCACTTGTCGGCCGGGCGGTTGCGGTTCTCGATGCCGACGTGGTTGCCGATCATCAGTTCGCACGGGTGCAGGGTGCCGGGCAGTTCTTCGCCGACTTTCAGCGAGGCGCTCAGCACACCTTCGTTACGCCCGCGGAAAATTGCCAGGGCGCGGTGCGACGGGGCGTTGCGCAGCAGTTCGTCATGGGCGAAGTAGTCGCGGAACTTGGCGCCTTCTTCTTCCTTGCCAGGCACGACGCGGGCGCTGAGCACCGACTCCTGCTTGAGGAAGCTGCGCAGCTTGTCGAGCAGGGCGGCGTCTTCGGCGAAGCGCTCCATGAGGATGTACTTGGCGCCTTCAAGCGCGGCCTTGACGTCGGCCACGCCCTTGTCGGCGTTGACGAAGCGTGCGGCTTCGCTTTCCGGGGCCAGGTCGGGGTTGTTGAACAGGCCGTCGGCCAGCTCGCCGAGGCCGGCTTCCAGGGCGATCTGGCCCTTGGTGCGGCGCTTCTGCTTGTACGGCAGGTACAGGTCTTCGAGGCGGGTCTTGGTATCGGCCAGCTTGATCTCACGGGCCAGTTCCGGGGTCAGCTTGCCCTGCTCCTCGATGCTGGCCAGGATGCTGGCGCGGCGCTCGTCGAGTTCGCGCAGGTAGCGCAGGCGCTCTTCCAGATGGCGCAGCTGGGTGTCGTCCAGGCTACCGGTCACTTCCTTGCGGTAGCGGGCGATGAAGGGCACGGTCGAGCCTTCGTCCAACAGGCCCACGGCCGCCTCGACCTGCTGGGGGCGTACGCCCAGTTCCTCGGCGATACGGCTGTTGATGCTGTCCATGTAAACCACCTGACATTTGTGAATACGGGGGTCGCCTGTGGGCCTTTCGCCCGGCGGCGCTGGATGAAAGCCGCGCATTATACCCATCGCAAACGGCTTGCGGTGATGGCGCCCGGCCAGCCGAAACTGGCGCCGGGGGAAAAATCTGCTAACAATGCTCACGCAACGTGCAGCAATGGCTACGCCATAATGCGCGGCGATATCAGAGGAGTTATTCATGACCGGCACGCCAAACACCGCTGAAGGTGACAAGATTCTCATCGTCGACGACGACCCGGGGCTGAGCAGCCTGCTGGAACGTTTCTTCACCAGCAAGGGCTACCGTGCCCGCGCGGTGCCCAACACCGAGCAGATGGACCGCCTGCTGCAGCGTGAGGTGTTCAACCTGGTGGTGCTCGACCTGATGCTGCCCGGCGAGGATGGCCTGTCGGCGTGCAAGCGCCTGCGCCAGCAGAACAACCAGATCCCGATCATCATGCTCACCGCCAAGGGCGATGAACTCAGCCGTATCAAGGGTCTGGAGCTGGGCGCCGACGACTACCTGGGCAAGCCGTTCAACCCGGACGAGCTGATGGCCCGGGTCAAGGCCGTGCTGCGTCGCCAGGCACCGAGCGTGCCGGGTGCGCCTGGTAGCGAAGACGAGTCGGTCACCTTCGGCGACTACGAGCTGTCGCTGGCCACCCGCGAACTCAAGCGTGGCGACGAAGTGCACATGCTCACCACCGGCGAGTTCGCCGTGCTCAAGGCGCTGGTGATGCACGCACGCGAGCCGCTGACCCGCGACAAGCTGATGAACCTGGCGCGTGGCCGCGAATGGGATGCGCTGGAACGCTCCATCGACGTCCAGATTTCGCGTCTGCGCCGCATGATCGAGCCGGACCCGTCCAAGCCGCGTTATATCCAGACCGTGTGGGGCGTGGGCTACGTGTTCGTGCCGGACGGAAACGCCGGTAAATGATGCCGCGCCGTCGATGAAAACACCGCTCTGGTTTCCGCAAAGTTTCTTCGCCCGCACCCTGTGGCTGGTGTTGATCGTCGTCCTGTTCTCCAAGGCCTTGACCCTGGTCTACCTGCTGATGAACGAGGACGTGCTGGTCGACCGTCAGTACAGCCACGGTGTTGCGCTGACCCTGCGCGCCTATTGGGCGGCCGACGAAGAAAACCGCGACAAGATCGCCGAAGCGGCAGGCCTTATCCGGGTCACCGGCTCGGGCGTGCCCGAGGGTGAGCAGCACTGGCCCTACAGCGAAATCTACCAACGGCAGATGCAGGCCGAGTTGGGCGAAGACACCGAGGTACGGCTGCGCATTCATGCGCCGCCGGCGTTGTGGGTCAATGCGCCAAGCCTGGGCCCGGGTTGGTTGAAGGTACCGCTGTACCCGCACCCGCTGCGTGGGCAGAAGATCTGGAACGTGCTGGGTTGGTTCCTGGCCATCGGCCTGTTGTCCACAGCTTCGGCCTGGATCTTCGTGCGCCAGCTGAACCAGCCGCTCAAACGCCTGGTTTTCGCCGCCCGGCAGCTGGGCCAGGGGCGCAGCGTGCGCCTGCCGATCAGCGACACGCCCAGCGAGATGACCGAGGTGTACAAGGCCTTCAACCAGATGGCCGAGGATGTCGAGCAGGCCGGGCGCGAGCGCGAGCTGATGCTGGCCGGGGTTTCCCACGACCTGCGCACACCGCTGACGCGCCTGCGCCTGTCGCTGTCGTTGCTGGACAGCGACAGCGAACTGAGTGACGACATGGTCCGCGATATCGAGGACATGGACGCGATCCTCGACCAGTTCCTGGCCTTTATCCGCGATGGCCGTGACGAGCCGGTTGAGGAGGTCGACCTGGCCGACCTGGTGCGCGAAGTGGTGGCACCGTACAACCAGCCGGAAGAACGGGTGCGGCTGTGCCTGGAGCCGATCCCACCGTTCCCGCTGCGCCGGGTTTCGCTCAAGCGCATGCTGGGCAACCTGATCGGCAATGCCCTGCACCACGCCGGCAAGGGGGTCGAGGTGGCCGCCTATGTGTCGGGCGACGAGAGTGCGCCGTATGTGGTGCTGAGCGTGCTGGACCGCGGGACGGGGATCGACGAGTCGGAGCTGGAGACCATCTTCAACCCGTTCATTCGTGGTGACCGGGCCCGGGGTGGCAAGGGCACCGGGCTGGGGCTGGCGATCGTCAAGCGGATTGCGGCGCAGCATGGTGGGAATGTGGAACTGCGCAATCGCTCTGGTGGCGGGATCGAGGCGCGGGTACGGTTGCCTTTGGGGCTGTTGCTGCCGCGTAATGCCGTGTGATTGCCGGGGCCGCTTTGCGGCCCTTTCGCGACACAAGGCCGCTCCTACAGGGCGCGCGATCCCTTGTAGGAGCAGCCTTGTGCTGCGAATGGGCTGCAAAGCAGCCCCAAAATCTCAGCCCTTACCCTTGGTCCGAGTCTGATTAGGCCCACCATTCTTCTCCAGATGCTCGATGATCATGGCGGCCACGTTCTTGCCGGTGGTCACTTCAATCCCCTCCAGGCCCGGCGACGAGTTCACCTCCATCACCAGCGGCCCGTGGTTGGAGCGCAGGATATCCACACCCGCCACACTCAAGCCCATCACCTTGGCCGCGCGAATGGCGGTCATGCGTTCTTCCGGGGTGATCTTGATCAGGCTGGCCACCCCACCGCGGTGCAGGTTGGAGCGGAATTCCCCCGGCTTGGCCTGGCGCTTCATCGACGCGATGACCTTGTCGCCGACCACGAAGCAGCGGATATCCGCGCCACCCGCTTCCTTGATGTATTCCTGCACCATGATGTTCTGCTTCAACCCCATGAACGCCTCGATCACCGATTCGGCGGCCTTGGTGGTTTCGCACAGCACCACGCCGATGCCCTGTGTACCTTCCAGCACCTTGATCACCAGCGGGGCGCCGTTGACCATCTGGATCAGGTCGGGGATGTCGTCCGGCGAGTGGGCGAAGCCGGTAATCGGCAGGCCGATGCCGCGCCGCGACAGCAGTTGCAGCGAGCGCAGCTTGTCGCGGGAGCGGGCTATCGCTACCGACTCGTTGAGTGGATACACGCCCATCATCTCGAACTGGCGCAGCACCGCGCAGCCATAGAAGGTCACCGAGGCACCGATGCGCGGGATCACCGCGTCGAAGCCTTCCAGCGGCTTGCCGCGGTAGTGGATCTGCGGCTTGTGGCTGGCAATGTTCATGTAGGCCCGCAGGGTATCGATCACCACCATTTCGTGGCCCCGCTGGGTACCGGCTTCGACCAGGCGGCGGGTGGAATACAGACGCGGATTGCGCGACAGCACAGCGATCTTCATGCAGCACCTGTGGCAGTAGAAAGGGTGGCCGGGAAGGCCGGTTTGTCTTGTACGTATTTGAGGCCAGGGTTGACCACCAGCTGGCCATGGATCAGGGCCTTGGAACCCAGCAACAGGCGATAACGCATGTTCTTGCGGCAGGCCAGGGTGAACTCCACCTCCCACACACCATCGCCCAGGGCCAGTGACGTGCGGATGACATAGCGGGTCTGGGCCTGGCCGTTGGAGCTCTTGATGGTTTTCATGGTCACCAGCGGTGCCTCGCAGCGGCGGTGGCGCAACTGCACCACCGAGCCCAGGTGTGCGGTGAAGCGGACCCAGGGCTGGCCGTCGCGCTCGAACGGTTCCACCTCGGTGGCGTGCAGGCTGGAGGTGCTGGCGCCAGTGTCGATCTTGGCGCGCAGCCCGGCCACGCCAAGGTCGGGCAGGGCGACCCACTCGCGCAGGCCGATCACAGTCAAATGGTCAAATGTCTTCACGAAACGCACCCTGCGGATGAGGTGGTGAACTGTAAGCACGGCGGGGATTTTTTGCATCCGATCGTTACGGTAGTACAGTTCGATGAAACACAGCGTTCGAGGTAACGGGATGGCACAAAAAGCCGAAGACGACGACAAGGTCCGCCTGGACAAATGGCTGTGGGCGGCACGCTTCTACAAGACCCGCGCGCTGGCCAAGGCGGCGATCGAGAGCGGTAAGGTGCATTGCCGGGGTGAGCGCTGCAAGCCGGGCAAGGAGCCGCGGGTGGGTGACGAGTTCGTGCTGCGCACCGGGTTCGACGAGCGCACCGTGGTGGTGAAGGCTCTGTCGGTAGTACGGCGTGGGGCGCCAGAGGCGCAGACGTTGTACGAAGAGACCGAGGACAGCGTGCGCCGGCGTGAGCAGGCGGCGGAACTGCGCAAGGCCGGGGCGATGGGCGTGACCACTGATGGGCGGCCGACCAAGAAGCAGCGGCGGCAGATTCACCAATTGCATGGGAGCTTCGAATAGCCGGGGCCGCTTTGCGGCCCATCGCCGGCAAGCCAGCTCCCACAGGTACTGCGCAAGCCTTGAAACTTGTGCAATCCCTGTAGGAGCGGCCTTGTGTCGCGATGGGCTACGCAGTAGCCCCAAGGATCTAGCGGGTCACCGCCAAGCGCCCGACCAACGGTAACTTGGCCGCGATCGCGAACAACGGCGCCGTCCAGCGCATCAGCACTGCACTCCCCTTGGCCGCCAGCGGCGTGTAGCAGCTCCAGCCCAACGCCAGCACTGCCATCAGCAGCCCGCCGATGTAGTCATCCTGCCCCCAGTGGGCACCGGCCACCAGGCGCGGCAACATGAACAACACCGCCATCCCCCAGACCACCAGATACTGCACCAGGCGGCGGCTGAACACGCTCATGAACAGCGCCCAGACCAGCAGCACCGAGGCATGATCCCCCGGGAAACTCTTGCTGGAACGGTCCTTGAGCTCCCAGGCCGCCTCCAGGTTCGGATAGTAGTCGCTGAGGTGCACCACCTCGTCGAACATCATCGAAGGGCTCTTGTGCTGCCAGCCGGCTGCATCCACCCACTTGGAAAACAGCGCGCGAATCACCACTAAGAGGATTAGCGTGACCAGGAAGCCGAAAAAGGCCTGGCGCACCTGGGTTGCCTTGAACACCCAGTCGCCACGGATAAGCACTGCCAGAAGGATCAGGCCGACGACGATGTCGAATGGGCGCAGGCTACCGACGGTCCAGATGTAGCGCCAGGTGGTGTTGTCGGCCAGCGGCGCATTCAGGCTGTGGAACAGCCACTCGTCGAAAGTCAGGCACAAGATCTGGCCAATGGGCCATAACCAGAAACACAGTAGAGCGATAGGAAGCAGCGTACAGGCTGCCAATGGCCCCCAGGACCACCTTGCTTGGAACAGTGGTCGATTATCCATAAAATACCTCTATTGCAAACAGGAATCGGAGCGCCTTGTGAGCGCTCTGTCACGGGGTTCTCGGATGTTTTTCGACAACCCTTGTAACCATTTTGTCATCATTTTCAGATAGCCAAAACCTATGAGCGACTTGCCTGATACCGATTTCACCCAACGTTTCATCTTCGACGAGCGCGATGTGCGCGGCGAGTGGGTGTCTCTCGATGACAGCTACGCCGCGGTGCTGGCGCGTCATGAGTACCCGCAGCCGGTGCAGGCACTGCTGGGCGAGCTGATGGCCGCCACCGCCTTGCTGGTGGGGGCGCTGAAGTTCGACGGCCTGCTGATTCTGCAGGCGCGTTCCGCAGGGCCGATCCCGCTGTTGATGGTGGAATGTTCCGGTGACCGGGACATCCGTGGCATGGCCCGCTACGAAGCGGACCAGATCCCGGCGGATGCGACCCTGTCGCAGCTGATGCCCGACGGCCACCTGACCCTGACCATCGATCCGGTCAAGGGCCAGCGCTACCAGGGCACCGTCGACCTCGACGGCGCCGACCTGTCGGAATGCTTCACCAACTACTTTGTGCAGTCACAGCAACTCAACACCCGCTTCTGGCTCAACGCCGTGGGTGGCAAGGCCCGTGGCTTGCTGCTGCAACAGTTGCCGCGCGATCGCCAGCCGGACGACGAAGAGCGCGAGGACAGCTGGCAGCATGTGGTAGCCCTTGCCAAGACGCTCAAGCCCGAAGAGTGGTCGGAAGACAACGAAACCCTGCTGCACCGCCTGTATCACGAAGATGCCGTGCGCCTGTTCGATATCCAGCCGCTGCGCTTCAATTGCAGCTGCTCGCGCGAACGATCCGGCAATGCGCTGGTCAGTTTGGGCGAGCACGATGCCAAGGCGCTGGTGGAAGAATGCGGCGGGCAGGTGGAGATCGATTGCCAGTTCTGCAACGAGCGCTATTTCTTCGACGCCAGCGATGTGGCGCAACTGTTTGCCGGTGGCGGCACTGACGTAGCCTCAGAAACTCGTCACTGAAACGTTTAACTACAGGACAATCTCCTGTCGAATTGCGCAAAAGCGCAGTTCTGACAGGAGGGGCCTACTTTTTTTGGGCGTTTCTGGCATAATCCGGCCACTTTTTTCGCTGTAGTAGTTTTTTCAAGACAACTACAAAACGTTTGGAGCACTCGGCCTCGGGCCGGATGGGGTATCTCATGACGCAAGCCAACAACACCGTGTACACCGACCTGAGCGTCGATGAGCTGGTAAAAGAAGCGCTGCAACGCGGTGAAGGCGTACTAGCCGATACTGGCGCACTGGTCGTGGAGACCGGTCACCGTACTGGCCGTTCGCCGGCTGACCGTTTCATCGTCGAAGAGCCTTCCACCCAGGACGCCATTTCCTGGGGCCCGATCAACCGCAAGTTCCCGGCCGACAAGTTCGATGCCCTGTGGGACCGCGTCGAGGCGTTCAACAACGCCCAGGATCACTTCGTTTCCTACGTTCACGTAGGGGCTGCCGCCGAGCACTACCTGCCGGTGAAGATGACCACCCAGACTGCCTGGCAGAACCTGTTCGGCCGTTGCCTGTTCATCAACCCGGAGCAGTACAACCCGGCTGGCCGTGGCGAGTGGCAGGTCCTCAACGTCGCCAACTTCGTGTGCGAGCCTGAGCGTGACGGCACCAACTCCGACGGTTGCGTGATCATCAACTTCGCCCAGAAGAAGGTGCTGATCGCTGGCATGCGCTACGCCGGCGAAATGAAGAAAGCCATGTTCTCGGTGCAGAACTTCCTGCTGCCGGCTGCCGACGTGCTGCCAATGCACTGCGCCGCCAACATCGGCGAAGCAGGCGATGTGACCCTGTTCTTCGGCCTGTCCGGCACCGGCAAGACCACCCTGTCGGCCGACGAAAGCCGTTACCTGATCGGTGACGACGAGCACGGCTGGGGCGAGGGCGTGGTCTTCAACATCGAAGGCGGCTGCTACGCCAAGTGCATCGACTTGTCCGAGAAGAACGAGCCGGTCATCTGGAAAGCCATCAAGCATGGCGCCGTGCTGGAAAACGTCGTACTCGACGCCAACAAGCACGCCGACTACACCGATGTCAGCCTGACCCAGAACAGCCGTGCGGCCTACCCGCTGGAGCACGTTGCCAAGCGTTCCGCAGCGAACCTGGGCGGCGAGCCGAACGCAGTCATCTTCCTGACCTGCGACCTGACTGGTGTTCTGCCTCCGGTTTCGATCCTGAACAACGAGCAGGCGGCCTACCACTTCCTGTCCGGCTACACCGCGCTGGTCGGTTCCACCGAAATGGGTTCGGGCAGCGGCATCAAGTCGACCTTCTCCACCTGCTTCGGCGCACCGTTCTTCCCGCGCCCGGCTGGCGAGTACGCCGAGCTGCTGATCAAGCGTATCAAGGGCTTCGACTCGAAGGTCTACCTGGTCAACACCGGCTGGACCGGCGGTGGCTACGGCGTTGGCAAGCGCTTCAGCATCCCGACCACCCGTGCCGTGATCGCTGCGATCCAGAGCGGCGCGCTGATCGGTGCCGAAACCGAGCACCTGGACATCATCAACCTGGACGTGCCGAAGGCCGTTCCGGGCGTTGATACCGAGCTGCTCAACCCGCGCACCAACTGGGCTGACAAGGCTGCCTACGACGAGGCCGCCAAAGGCCTGGCCAAGCTGTTCATCGAAAACTTCAAGAAGTTCGAAGTTTCCGACGCCATCAAGGCCGCTGGCCCGCAGCTGTAAGCTGCACCCGCCCGCAACGAGAAAGCCGCCCCTTGGGGCGGCTTTTTTGTTTTCTGATTCCCGGCGGGTGCAGTCTCTTGTAGGAGCGGCCTTGTGTCGCGATGGGCTGCAAAGCAGCCCCGGCAATTCAGGCATGGAAGCTGAAACCCCCGGGGCCGCGTTGCGGCCCATCGCGACACAAGGCCGCTCCTACAGAGGATCGCGACCCGCGAAGAGGCCGGCACAAGCAGCGGAAATCCGGTTTTTCTGTTTCACTGTCAGCATCCATTGCGAAGACAAGAGCCAGCCAGATGACCGAATCCCCTCAGCGCACTGCCTTCTCCCACTTCCACCCCATCCTCACCCGCCCCCAGGACAATGACCTGAACGGCCACATCGCCGGTGCCACCGTGCACGGCTTCTTCGAAACCGCCATCCAGGCGTTCCTCGTCGAACAGGCCGAACTGGACCTGCGTGACGGCGAGCTGGCGGCCTTCGTGGTCAGTTCGGCGGCGGATTTCTACGCGCTGCCCGGCTTCCCGGACGTGCTGGAAGTGGGGCTGGGGGTGGCACGCCTGGCGGGCAGTACGGTGGAGTACCGCCTGGCCCTGTTCCGCCCAGGCGAGCCGGAGGCGTGTGCGGCAGGCTCGGTGGTGCAGGTGTTCATCGAACGCGCCAATGGCCGGCCAGTGGCATTGCCAGAAGCGCTGCAGGTGATCCTGTCTGGCGTACTGCTGGAGCAGCAGGCATAAAAAAGCCCCGCTGGCAGGGGCGGGGCTTTGTTGCCGGGGCAAGGCCCTCAGGCGTTAGTCGCGCCAGTGGCGCTTGTGCTTGCGATGGCCGTAGTGGTGGCCACGGTCCCAGTGGCGGCGGTCGTCGTCATAGCCACGACGGTAGCGGCGGCCTTCGTGGTAATCGTCTCTGTCGGCCTCTTTACCCAGGTAGTTACCCAGTGCGCCACCGGCACCACCGCCGGCTGCTGCGCCAATGTAGCTACCGGTAGTGCCGCCCACGGAGCGGCCGACCACGTTACCGCCTGCTGCGCCCAGCGCGCCGCCGATAGCGGCTTCCCCACGTTGACGCTTGTCGGCACCCAAGGCACCGCCAGCCGCGCCGCCCAGGCCGGCACCAATGGCGCCGCCGGTGCTACCACCGATGGAGTTGCCCACCACGGAGCCCAGTACCCCACCCAATGCGCCGCCAATGCCGGCCTCGGTGGTGCCGCCTGCCATGGCAACGCCGCTGAGCAAGCTGAAAGACAACAACAGTATCGAGGAGTACTTCTTCATCAAGAGAGCCTCATAAGGATGACGAGGCGATTTTTGAGCCTTGCAGGCACGCCTGGCAACGGAAATCCGACGAGTAACACGAGTTGTACACAATTCTCTAACTTACTGTATTTACTGTGAAACTTTATCGTTTTTTCGCTGTCTGAGACCTTTATGACGAAGCCCTGAACCGCTATGGAACAGGGCTTTTTTGATTTTTGCGCAGGGGCTTCCGGCCTCTTCGCGGGTAAACCCGCTCCCACAGGGATACCACCGCTCTCAGTCCTTGAGTTGCCTCTGTGGGAGCGGGTTTACCCGCGAAGAGGCCAACACCATTCCTACAGGATGCGCCCGTCGTCCCGCGCCCGCTCCAGCTTGATGGCGATGAACTTCGACGTTGGCGTATGGCTGCCGTCGCCAATGCTTTCCAGCGGCACCAGCGGGTTCACCTCCGGGTAGTACGCCGCCGCCTGCCCGGCCGGGATGTCGAAGGCCAGCAGGGTGAAGCCGTGCACACGGCGCACATGCTCATCCCCCCACAACGACACGATGTCGACCTGCTGCCCCGGCTGGAAGCCCAGGCGGATGATGTCGGCTTCGTTGGCGAACAGCACCTCGCGCTGGCCACGCACGCCGCGGTAGCGGTCGTCCAGGCCGTAGATGGTGGTGTTGTACTGATCGTGCGAGCGCATCGACTGCATGATCAGGTCAGGCACCTGCCCGCTGGCGCGTACACGCTCGTCGAGCAGCGTGTCGGGCAGCAGGTTGGCCTTGAAGTTGGCGCGGCCGGTGCTGGTATTCCATTCGCGGCTGGCAGCGCTGTTGCCCAGGTAGAAACCGCCCGGCTCGCGCAGGCGCTGGTTGAAGCCGCTGAAGCCGGCGATGGTGTCGCCGATCAGCTCGCGGATACGGTCGTAGTCAGCCACCAGCCAGTGCCAGTCCACGGGCTTCTTGCCCAGGGTGGCGGCGGCAATACCGGCGATGACCGCCGGCTCCGAGCGCATCTGCGTCGAAAGCGGCTTGAGCTGGCCATTGGAGGCGTGGACCATGCTGAACGAGTCCTCTACCGTTACCGCCTGTGGCCCTTCTGCCTGCAGGTCGATGTCGGTGCGCCCCAGGCACGGCAGGATCAGTGCCTGCTTGCCGTGCACCAGGTGGCTGCGGTTGAGCTTGGTGCTGATGTGCACGGTCAGCTCGCAGTTGCGCAGTGCCTGGGCGGTGCGCTCGGTGTCCGGCGTTGCCTGGGCGAAGTTGCCGCCCAGGCCGATGAATACCTTGGCCCGGCCGTCGAGCATGGCGTGGATCGCCTCGACGGTGTTGTGGCCATTGTGCCGGGGCACGGGGAAGCCGAAGCGCTGCTCGATGGCGTCCAGCAGGGCCACCGGCGGGCGCTCGTTGATGCCCATGGTGCGGTCACCCTGCACGTTGCTGTGACCACGCACCGGGCACAGGCCTGCGCCTGGCGCGCCGATATTGCCGCGCAGCATTTGCAGGTTGACGATTTCCTGGATGGTCGGCACCGAGTGGCGGTGCTGGGTAATGCCCATCGCCCAGCACATGATCACCCGCTTGCCACGGCAGTACATGCGCGCGGCCAGTTCGATGTCGGCCAGCGCCAGGCCGGACTGGGCCTGGATGTGCTCCCACGAGGTGGCATCCACTACCGCCAGGTAGTCGTCGACGCCATGGCCATGTTCGGCGATGAAGGCGTGGTCGAAGACTGCCGGTTCGCCGTTGGCCTGGGCTTCGCGTTCCCATTGCAGGACGAACTTGGCCATGCCGCGCAGCAGCGCCATGTCGCCGCCCAGGGCCGGGCGGAAGAATGCGGTGTTGGTCGGTCGGTCGCTGTTGGTCAGCATTTCCAGCGGGTTCTGCGGGTGCTGGAAGCGCTCCAGGCCACGCTCCTTGAGCGGGTTGATGCACACCACCTGGGCACCGCGCTTTACCGCATCGCGCAGCGGGTCGAGCATGCGCGGGTGGTTGGTACCGGGGTTCTGGCCCCAGACGAAAATCGCGTCGGCGTGCTCGAAGTCGTCGAAGGTGACGGTGCCCTTGCCGACCCCGACGCTTTGCCCCAGGGCCACGCCGCTGGCCTCGTGGCACATGTTCGAGCAGTCGGGGAAGTTGTTGGTGCCGTAGGCCCGCACGAACAGCTGGTACAGGTACGCCGCTTCGTTGCTGGCGCGCCCCGAAGTGTAGAACTCGGCCTGGTCAGGGCTGGCCAGCTTGTTCAGTTCGCGGGCGATCAGGGTGAAGGCGGCGTCCCAACTGATCGGCTGGTAGCGGTCGCTGGACGCGTCATAGACCATCGGCTCGGTCAGGCGCCCCTGGTACTCCAGCCAGTAGTCGCTCTGCTGCAGTAGCGAAGTGACGCTGTAGCGGGTGAAAAAGGCGGCATCGACGCGGCGCTTGGTCGCCTCCCAGTTCACTGCCTTGGCACCGTTCTCGCAGAACTTGACCATGCCGCTTTCCGGCGAGTCGCCCCAGGCGCAGCCGGGGCAATCGAAGCCGCCGTTCTGGTTGGTCTTGAGCAGCGCGCGAATGTTCTTCAGCGCGTTATCGCTGCCAACCCAGGCCTTGGCCACGCTGCGCAGCGCGCCCCAGCCACCGGCGGGGCCGTGGTAGGGCTTGTAGCGAGGGGAGGAGGCTGGGGCGTTGTCCGGGAGGTGCTGGTACGAGGTCACGACTGTTACGACTCCGCCGCTGGGCTGTAGACCCGCGGTGCGCTGTGCTTGGGCAGATGGATAAGGTTGAGGTTGTGCTTGCGCGCCCATTGCAGGGCAAGGCCGGTGGGCGCCGACAGGCTGACCAGGGTCTGGATACCGGCCCGCAGCACCTTCTGGATCAGCTCCAGGCTGCAGCGGCTGGTGACGATGGCCAGGCCACCCTGGCTGTCGATGCCTTGGCGCAGCAAGGCGCCGATCAGCTTGTCGAGGGCGTTGTGCCGGCCGATGTCTTCGCGGCCGAGCAGCAGTTCGCCGTGGCGGTCCATGAACAGCGCCGCATGCACCGCGCCGCAGTGCTGGCCCAGAGGCTGGAAGGCATCGATGCGCTCACGCAGGCCGACCAGCCATTGCGCTGGTGGCAAGGGTGCGCCAGGCAACTTGGCCAGCTCTGGCAGTGCCTGCTCCAGTGCTTCGACCCCGCACAGGCCGCAACCACTGGTGCCGGCCAGCTGGCGGCGCTGGTTTTTCAGGTTCCAGAACGCACGGCTGGAAATCTCCAGGTCGGCATACATTGCCGAGCCGCTGCCGGAGAGTTTCAGGTCGTAGATTTCCGTGGTGCCTTCCACTATGCCGCTGCCGACACTGAAGCCGACTGCGAAGTCTTCCAGGTCGGTTGGGCTGACCAGCATCACCGCCTGGTTCAGGCCGTTGTAGACAATGGCCAGGGCCACTTCTTCGGCCAGGGGCGTGCTGTCGCGTCTGGCGTCATTGAGCTGGACGTAATCGTAGGTGTTGCTGGCGGCGGGCATGGTCAAGGGCGATGAGGCCGCGCAGACCGGAGGTTTGCTGTTCATCGGGGCTGACTTTTCATCGGGGCTATCGGCAGCTTTCAGATAGCACAAGCCTAGGCGTGCGGGCTGGCGGCGTCTAATCGCTAGGGTCTATGCCTTGATAGACCGCGTCGATTGGTCGCATGGGGGCGCCAGGGGAAAAGCTGGCCTAGACTGCTGTGTCCGAGGTTTCGTCAACAAGGAGAGCGCTATGAGCTTGTTCAGTTTCGTCAAGGAAGCGGGCGAGAAGTTGATCGACCTGCTGACCCCCGGCAATGCCAATGCCGAAGAGCAGCTGAAGAAACACGTGGAAAGTGTCGGCCTGGGCAACCCGAATATCACGGCCACTGTAGAGGGAGACACGATCATCCTCAAGGGTGAGGTGGCCAGCCAGGAGGAGAAGGAGAAGATCATCCTGGCGGCGGGCAACGTCGCTGGCGTGGCCAGTGTCGATGACCAGATCACCGTGACCGGACCGGTGGCCCAGGCCGCGCGGTTCGTGACGGTGGAGAAGGGTGATACGTTGAGCGCCATTTCGAAGAAGGTGTATGGCGACCCCAACAAGTATCAGAAGATCTTCGAGGCCAACAAACCGATGCTCAAGCACCCGGACAAGATCTATCCGGGGCAGGTGTTGCGTATTCCTGACTGATATCTGCAGCCTGTACCGGCCTCTTCGCGGGTAAACCCGCTCCCACAGGGATCGCACACAGTTCAGACCTGTGGTGATCCTGTGGGAGCAGGTTTACCCGCGAAAGGGCCTTCACAGGCCTACCAATAATTCCCGGTAATCCTCGACCGCCGCAAACTCCTCGGTATCCCGCGGCCCTGCCTGGCTATCCGGCTGGCGTACCGCCAGCAGATGCCCCACGCCAAACCGTCGCGCACTGCGCAGGATCGCCAGAGTGTCATCGATGAACAGGCTGCGCTCCGGTTCAAAGCCGATGTCCGCCTGCAATGCGTCCCAGAACTGCGGGCTTTCCTTCGGGTAGCCGTAGTCATGCGAGCTGATCAGCCGTTCGAAATACGGCGCCAGCTCCACCCGCTCCAGCTTCAGCGACAGCGAATCCCGGTGCGCATTGGTGATCATCACCACGCGCTTGCCCGCGTCGCGGATCGCGGCAAGGAAAGTATCGGCATCCGGGCGCAGGGCAATCAGGTCGGCGATTTCCTGTTTCAGCTCGCGGATCGGCAGCCGCAGTTCGCGGCTCCAGAAGTCCAGGCAATACCAGTTCAGCGTGCCGGCATTGCGTTCGAACAGCGGCTGCAGCTCCATTTCCGCCATGGCCCGGCTCACCCCGTGCAGCTCGGCATAGCGCTGGGGCAGGTGGTCCAGCCAGAAGCGGTTGTCGTAATGCAGGTCGAGCAGGGTGCCATCCATGTCCAGCAGGACGGTATCGATGGCGGACCAGGGAAGAACAGGCATGGGAAACTCTCGATCAGTCGGCAAGCCACGGTATAGTAACCCGTTCACGCCAAGGAGCCGCCCCATGCGCCAGAAACCCACCGTCCTCAGCCGCGAAATCGTCGCCAGCAGCCGCCTGTTTCGCGTCGAAGCCGTGCAATTGCGCTTCAGCAATGGCAACGAGCGTACCTACGAGCGCCTGGTGGGCCGGGGTAATGGCTACGGCGCGGTGATGATCGTGGCCATGCTCGATGCCGAGCACGCGGTGCTGGTGGAGGAATACTGCGGCGGCACCGACGAATACGAGCTGTCGTTGCCCAAAGGCCTGATCGAGCCGGGCGAGGACGTGCTGGCGGCAGCCGACCGGGAGCTCAAGGAAGAAGCCGGTTATGGCGCGCGCCAGCTGGAGCACCTGACCGAGCTGTCGCTGTCGCCGGGCTACATGAGCCAGAAGATCCAGGTGGTGCTGGCCAGCGACCTTTACGAGGAGCGCCTGGAGGGCGACGAGCCGGAGCCGATGCGGGTCGACAAGGTCAACCTGCGCGAACTTTCGGCCCTGGCCATGCACCCGCAGTTCACCGAGGGGCGTGCCCTGGCGGCGTTGTACCTGGCGCGTGACCTGCTGATTCAGCGGGGGCTGCTGGAAGCATGAACGACCTGCAATTGATGCACGAAGTGGTCAAGCTGGCCCTGTTGGCGGGCGAAGCGATCTTGCCGTTCTGGCGCGCCGATGTGGCCGTGACCAACAAGGCCGACGATTCGCCGGTCACCGCCGCCGACCTGGCGGCGCACCGGGTGATTGCCGATGGCCTGCTGGCGCTGGCGCCGCAGATCCCGGTGCTGTCAGAAGAGGACTGCAACATTCCGCTGGCCGAGCGTCAGGGCTGGAGCCGCTGGTGGCTGGTCGACCCGCTGGACGGCACCAAGGAATTCATTGCCGGCAGCGAAGAGTTCACGGTCAACATCGCCCTGGTCGAAAACGGCGAGGTGGTGTTTGGCGTGGTTTCCATGCCGACCAACGGGCGCTGCTACTTCGGTGGTCGCGGGTTGGGCGCTTGGCGTGCGGAAGTGGGTGAGGTCGCCCAGGCGATCCAGGTACGCAACGCGCCGCCGGCGGGTGGGCGTTTCACCGTGGTTGCCAGCCGTCGCCATTCCAGCCCGGAACAGGAAGCCTTGTTGACCGGGTTGGGGGCTGCGGTGGGTGAGCTGGAGCTGGCCAATATCGGCAGTTCGCTGAAGTTCTGCCTGTTGGCCGAGGGTAGCGCCGATTGCTATCCACGCCTGGCACCGACCTCGCAGTGGGATACCGCGGCGGCGCAGGGCGTGGTGGAAGGGGCTGGTGGGGAGGTAATCGGGCTGGATGGCTTGCCGTTCCGGTACCCGGCGCGGGAGTCGTTGCTCAACCCGCATTTCCTGGCGTTGCCGGCAAATGCTGCGTGGCGCCAAGCCTTCCTGAGCCTGATCTGCCAGGCGGACATGATCGTGTAGGAGCGGCCTTGTGTCGCGATCGGGCCGCAGCGCGGCCCCAGGGTTTCAGCATTGCCGCATTAATTGCCGGGGCCGCTTCGCGGCCCGATCGCGACACAAGGCCGCTCCTACAGGAGTCGCGACAGTCCATTGGTTTCAGCGGTGCAGCACGTACTGGCCGCTGAAGGTAACAGCAGGCTCGTCACTACCGGCATTGCTCACCGTGGTCTCCAGCGTCAACCGTGCCCGCCCGCGGCGCTGGTACATGGTCAAGAACCGCTCCCAGGTCTTTTCATCCGGCGCCGCACAGCGGGCCACCGCCGCCCCGGTAACCGGCAGCGGATAACTGATCTGCCCTTCCTGGATGACGATATGCCCGTCATCGATCCCCAGCTCGCGCAGGCGCAGGTGCAGCCAGCCCCAACCCACCAGCACCGCGGCGCAGTAGAGGCTGCCGCCGAACATGGTGCTTTTGTGGTTGACGTTGGCCGCCAGCGGCAATTGCAGGCGCAGGGTGTGCTGCTGCCAATCGAGCACTTCCAGGCCCATTTCGCGGGTCAGGGGGATGTCGCCGTGCAGGACGGACTGCAAGTACTGGCTATCGGTGTTCATTAACGGTTGTCCTCTTGATCGTCATGCCCGCCGCTACCGCCGTCGAAGCTCAAGCCATGCTTGCGCAGCTTGTCGTGCAGGGTCTTGCGGGGGATACCCAGCGCCTCGGCCAGGCTGCGCATGGAGCTATGTGGCTGGGCCAGTTCGGCAGCGATCAGCGAGCGTTCGAACTGCTCGACCTGTTCGCTGAGGTTGCCGCTCGGCATCGGTACCGCAGGCATTGCCGCAGGTGGCGCCTGGCCGTCCAGGGCCAGTTCCAGGCCAAGGGCGAAACGTTCGGCGGCGTTCTGCAGCTCGCGTACGTTACCGGGCCAGTCGTGACGCAGCAGCATGGCGCGCTGGGCCGGCTGCAGGGCGTGTGGCGGCAGGCCATGGCGCTGGCTGGCGGCGTCGGCGAAGTGCTGGAACAGCACCAGGATGTCATCGCCGCGTTCGCGCAGCGGTGGAATACGCAGCGGCGCCACGTTCAGGCGGTAATACAGGTCGGCGCGGAAACGCCCCTGGTCGGCCGACTGGCGCAGATCCTCCTTGGTCGCGGCGATGATGCGGATGTCCAGCGGGATCAGCTGGTTGCCACCCAGGCGCTCGACCACCCGTTCCTGCAACATGCGCAGCAGTTTCACCTGCACATCCAGGCTCATGCTCTCGATTTCGTCGAGGAACAGCGTGCCACCGTTGGCGAACTCGAACTTGCCGATGCGGCGTTTCTGCGCGCCGGTGAACGCCCCGGGCTCATGGCCGAACAGCTCGCTTTCGACCACCGACTCGGCCAGTGCGCCGGCGTTGATCGCCACGAATGGCCCGTCGCGGCGGCTGGACAGGTCGTGCAGGGCGCGGGCCACCACCTCTTTGCCGGCACCGGTCTCACCCAGGATCAGCACATCGGCGCGAGTGCCGGCCAGGGCGCCGATCTGCTCGCGCAGGCGCTGCATGGACGGCGACTGGCCCACCAGGCGGGTGGCCAGTTGCTGGCGATCGCTCAGGGCCAGGCGCAAGCTGCGGTTGTCCAGCACCAGACGGCGCAGGGCCAGGGCGCGGCGCACGCTGTCCAGCAGGGCATCGCTGGCAAAGGGTTTTTCCAGGAAGTCGTAGGCGCCGGCGCGCATCGCCTGCACCGCCAACGGCACATCGCCGTGGCCGGTGATCAGCAGCACCGGCAGTTCATTGTCACGGCCGTGCAGTTGTTCCAGCAACTGCAGGCCATCGATGCCCGGCATGCGGATGTCGCTGACCACCACCCCGGGCCAGTCGGCTTCGATGCGTTCGGCCAGGCCCTGGGCATCGGCCAGGGCGACCACCTTGAGCCCGGCCAGGTCCAGGGTCTGGCTCAGGGCCTGGCGCAGGTGCGGGTCATCATCGACCAGGATGACCTGGGCTCGGCTGTCGATCAGTGTCTCGGTGGTCATGCCGAGGGGTCCTCCGAATTGGGCAAAGTAGCGCCAGGCGCGGCCACACGCAGCTGCAGGGTCAGCAGTGCGCCACCTTCCGGGTGGTTGGCCAGCAGCAGTTCACCGCCCAGGGCGCGCATCAGGCTTTCGCAGATGGCCAGGCCCAGGCCCAGGCCCTGGGTGCGGGTCTTGGTGGTGAAGAACGGCTCCTTGGCGTGCTCCAGGGCCTGGCGGCTGAAACCGGGGCCGTTGTCGCGAATGTACAGGTAGACGCAGTCATCGCGCTGCTCGGCACTTAGCCACAGGCGGCGCGGGTTGGCCTTTTCGGTCAGGGCATCGAGGGCATTGGCCAGCAGGTTGCCGAGCACCTGGCGCAGGCGGGTCTCGCCGGCCTGTACCCACAAGGTGGCTTCCGGCAGGTCGCGGATCAGCTCGACGGCCATCGCCCGGCGGCGCTTGGCCAGCAGCGCCAGGGCATCGTCCAGGGCCGGCTGCAGGGCCACGCTCTCCGGGGCATGGCGGTCACGACGGGCGAAGGCGCGCAGGTGGGCGATGATCGAGGCCATGCGCCCGGTCAGCTCGCCGATCAGCTTGAGGTTGCCGCGGGCGTCTTCGGTACGCTGGTGGTCGAGCAGGATCTCGGCGTTTTCCGCGTAGCTGCGGATGGCGGCCAGCGGCTGGTTGAGTTCGTGGCTGATGCTGGCTGACATGGTGCCGAGCACCGACAGCTTGCCGGCCTGCACCAGTTCGTCCTGAGCGCGCACAGCCTCCTGTTGGGCGTTCTCGCGCTCCAGTACGGCGCTCTTGAGCCGGGTGTTCAGGCCTTCGAGGTCGGCGGTGCGCTCGGCCACGCGTTTTTCCAGTTCCTGGCGGCCACGTGCCTCGAAGTCGATGCGGTCGATGTAGTGACGGCGCCGCTGCATCACCAGGCCGGCCAGCAGCATCAGCACCAGCAGGGTGCCAGCGCCGATGGCCATCACGGTTTGCACCGAACGGTCGACCAGCATGCGCGGGGCGAGGATGCTGACCTGCCAGCCGGTTTCCTTGATGTCGCGGGTCTGGCTGATCCAGGCATCCTGGTTCAGCACCAGCGGTTGCGGGGCCTGGGTCGGGTAGGGCTGGATGGCGATGATGGCCTGGCGCTCGGCCTCGGTCAGCGCGCGGGTCGCGCGGAAGCGCCAGTCGGGCCGCGAGGTCAGGATGACCACGCCATTGTGGTCGGTCAGCAACAGCTGCTCGGGGGTTCGGCCCCACAGGGTTTCGGTATGGTCGAGGTCGACCTTGACCACCAGTACGCCAACGATGCGTTCACGGTCTCGCACGGCGGCGGCGAAGAAGTAACCGCGCTTGGCCGATGTGGTGCCCTGGCCAAAGAAGCGCCCCAGGCGGCCGGCCATGGCTTCGTTGAAGTAGGGGCGGAAGGCGAAGTTGCGGCCGACGAAGCTGTCGCGCTTGTCCCAGTTGGAGGCGGCCAGGGTATTGCCGCTGACGTCCATCAGGTACATCACCTCGGCGCCAGTCTGCTGGACGATGTCCTTGAGCAGGCGGTTGGCATTGGTCACTGCTTCCAGGCGGAACGGGTCGGCCAGCACCCCGCGCAGCGCCGGCAGGTCGCCGAGTATCTGCGGCAAGGTTTCGTAGCGGTGCAGGGTACCGAGCAGGTTGGCGACGTACAGGTCGAGGGTCTGGCGGTTCTGCGAGGCCAGTTCTTCCTGGTAGTAACGTTCGGCCAGGTGATGCAGGGGCCACAGTAACGGGGCCAGGCACAGGGCCAACAGGGCCAGGCTGCGCCAGCGGGGACGGCGTGGGGGCGTGGGTTTTGCAATCATCACGTAAAGGCGCCAGAAAAGTCTGCCGCAATTATGCGCTAGTTAAGGCAGCAGTTCCGCCTCTGCCAGCGGCAGGCCGAGCTTGTCCTTGTCCGACAGCACCGGTGGCTGCTGCAGCCCCCAGTCGATGGCCAGCGTCGGGTCATCCCAGCGGATGCAGCGGTCGGCGCCCGGGTTGTAGTAGTCGGTGGTCTTGTAGAGAAACTCGGCCGACTCGCTTATCACTGCAAAGCCATGGGCGAAGCCGGGCGGAATCCACAACTGGCGATGATTGTCGGCCGACAGCTGCACCGCGACCCATTGGCCGAAGGTTGGCGAGCTCTTGCGCACGTCCACGGCAATATCACGGATTTCCCCCTGCACCACGCGCACCAGCTTGCCTTGGGTGTTTGCCACCTGGTAGTGCAGGCCACGCAGCACACCCTTGATGGAGCGCGAATGGTTGTCCTGGACGAACTCGACATTCACGCCGGTTTGCCGGGCGAACTCACGGGCGTTGAACGCCTCGAAGAAAAAACCACGGCTGTCACTAAAAATCTTTGGCTCGATGATCAGTACTTCAGGGATCGCGGTAGGGATGATGTTCATGGCGGTTCGCTGGCCCGTTCTGCTCATGTATTGACCCTAGCCGGTCTGGCCGTTTTTTCCGCCTTGGGCTTCAACGGCATTCACAAGGGCTGGCTATGGTAGAGGTCGTGCCGCTTTGGTTCTCGGCCAAGGTTGCGTATGTTTCGATTGTTATCGATTTACTAGCGGTATTCGTTCATAGATTTCCCGATTGTCGGGCTTCAAATATCGATATATATCGGTTATAAATTGACAAACGCCCCAGCACAGTCCGGCTCAGGGCCATCACAGAGGTTAACCATGAAAACCCTCAACTCCACTCCCCGTGCCGATGGTTTCCACATGCCCGCCGAGTGGGCCCCGCAAACCCAGGTGTGGATGGTCTGGCCGGAGCGCCCCGACAACTGGCGCCTGGGCGGCAAGCCGGCGCAGGCTGCCCATGTGACCCTGGCCAAGGCCATTGCCCGCTTCGAGCCGGTAACCGTCGCGGTTTCCGCTGGCCAGTACGAAAATGCTCGTCGTAAGCTCGACCAGCCGAACATCCGCGTGGTCGAGATCAGCAACGACGACGCCTGGGTGCGTGACACCGGCCCGACCTTCGTCATCAACGACCAGGGTGAAGTGCGTGGCGTGGACTGGGGCTTCAATGCCTGGGGCGGCTTTGACGGCGGCCTGTACGCACCGTGGAACCGCGACGAGGAGCTGGCGGCCAAGGTCCTGGAAATGGAGCGCTGCCAGCGCTACCACACCGAAGGTTTCGTGCTCGAGGGCGGCTCGATCCACGTGGACGGCGAAGGCACCGTGATCACCACCGAGGAGTGCCTGCTCAATCGCAACCGCAACCCGCACCTGAACCGCGAGCAGATCGAAGCGGTGCTGCGCGACCAGCTGGCGGTGGACACCGTGGTCTGGCTGCCGGATGGCCTGTACAACGACGAGACCGATGGCCACGTCGACAACTTCTGCTGTTACGTGCGCCCGGGCGAAGTGTTACTGGCCTGGACCGATGATTCCAACGACCCCAACTATGCACGCTGCCATGCCGCCATGGAGGTGCTGAAGAACACCCGCGATGCCAAGGGCCGTGAATTCATCGTGCACAAGATGCCAATCCCGGGTCCGCTGTTCGCCACCGCCGAAGAGTGTGCCGGTGTCGATCAGGTGGCCGGCAGCCAGGAGCGTGACCCGTCGGTGCGCCTGGCCGGCTCGTACGTGAACTTCCTGATCGTCAACGGCGGCATCATCGCGCCAAGCTTCGACGACCCGGCAGATGCCGAAGCCAGAGCGATTCTGGCGAAGATCTTCCCCGACCACGAGGTGGTGATGATCCCAGGTCGCGAGTTGTTGTTGGGCGGTGGCAACATCCACTGCCTGACCCAGCAGCAGCCGGCACCGGTCAAGCGTTGAGCGCACGTTGAATGAAGGGGCCCGTCAGATGACGGGCCTTTTTTGTTTCCGGGGCCGTCCGCAGGCCTGTGCTGGCATATGTTTTGTATTGTTTTCAGTCAGATAGCTCGGCCATGCCGCGCTCTCGGATCTGTAACAATCCTTACGTAGATTAGCCGCTCACGGGCCAGGGAGTACGTGTAGAGATGAACGCAGCAAGTGAGTCGGCTTTGCGCCCATCGGCAGTGAATCACCAATCGCTCAGGCTTGTGGCGAAGTGGTTGAAACACCATGGAAGCATCAGGGTCAGGACGACCGACCCACAACGTCTGCTTGCCGGACGATACCCCCAAGGGCTGATCAGCGAAGCAGAAATGCAGGCGCTGATGGCGGTGTGGCACTGATCGATTGCTTAAACCTGTGCTGGCCCCTTCGCGGCTAAAGCCGCTCCCACAGGTACCCCACTGGGCTCGATACATGTGGGGTACCTGTGGGAGCGGCTTTAGCCGCGAAGAGGCCGGCACAGGCAATAAAAATCAGAAGCTGTAGCTGCCAGTCACCACCAGGCTACGCGGGTCACCCACCTGGATCTGCGCCGCACTGGTCGCCGAGCTGTAGTAGGTCTTGTCGGCAATGTTGCTCAGCGCCGCCCGCACATCCCAGTCCTGCGTGCGGTACCCCGCCAATGCATCCCAGCGACCATACCCCGGCAGCACCGTGGTGTTCTGGTTGTCCGCATAACGCTCGCCCACCAGCGTCAGGCCGGTTTCGGCGTACCAGCCCAGTTCCGGTTTCCAGGTCACGAACAGGCTGCCGTTGCGCTTGGCCACGTCATTGATGCGGTTGCCTTCCTGGCCGTTGTTGTCCTTGACGATGGTCGCGTCCTGCAGGCCGATGCCACCGCGCACGTACCAGTTGCCAACGATGTTGCCAGTGGCGGTCAGCTCGATACCGCGCGAACGCTGCATGCCGCTGAGCAAGATGTTTTCCGGAACAATCGGGTCGCGGGTGCGGCGGTTGTACAGTTCCAGCTCGTAGATGGCCAGGGTGGTGGTCAGGCGCTGGTCCAGCCAGTCGCTTTTCACGCCGATTTCTTTCTGGCGGGTTTCTTCCGGCTTGGCATCGTTACCGTTGCCCTTTGCGCCTGGGGTGATGCCGATCAGACCGCCACCTACAGGCGAGAAGGTCTTGCTCCACGAGGCGTAGAACGAATGGTCGCGCCACGGTGTGTAGACCACACCCAGGCGTGGGCTGGTGCTGTTGCTGTCCTGTGTTTCGCGCACGCCATCCTTGTTGGTGGTTTCCACTTCAAACTGGTCGAAGCGCACGCCAGCCAGGATTTGCCACTGATCGTTCAAGCGGATCTGGTCTTGCAGATAAAGGCCGCGGCTATCGACCACGGTATGGTTGTCACTAAACACCGTCATCGGGCCATTGAGCTGCTGGTCGCGGCCGGGCTTGCCCAGGCCCTGCAGCTTCTGGTCGACCGCTTTGTACAGCACCGGGTCGCGCTTCTGGTTGCCGAACTCCAGGCCCAGCAACAGCTTGTGCTCCAGGCCCAGGGTGTCGAAGTCGCCCTCGGCCTCCAGGTTGTTGAACAGGTTGCGGGTGTTCAGGTCTTGCTGCCAGCGCTGGCGGGTCAAGGTGTCGGTGCTGGCGTCGTAGCCCGTGACATAGGTGTTGTCGAACTCACTGTCGAGCTTGAACAGGCCCAAGGTATGGCGCAACTGCCAGGTTTCGTTCAGCTGGTAGTTAAGGCGCGAGCGCAGCGACTGGGCGCGGTCCTCGATGTAGTCGCGCTGGGTGTCGCCATAGGTGGTGCTGCGGCTGACATCTGCCGGGCGGCCGTTGACCCCGGGGATGCCACGGTCCGGGGTGCGGTTGTAGCGGCTGTATTCGTATTGCACCAGCCAGTTCAGGTCGGGGGTGACCTGCCAGCTGATCGACGGGGCGAACAGCTGGCGGCTGCCGTCGATGCCGTCGCGGAAGCTGTTGTTGTCCTGGTTGCCCATGTTCAGGCGCAGGCTGACGGTGTCGCTGGGGTCGGCACTGAGGTCGGCATACAGGCTGCGCAGGTCTTCGCTGCCAGCCTGTGCCTCGATGCTCGAACGGCGGCCGTGCTCCGGCGCCTTGCTCACCCGGTTGACGATACCACCCTGGCTGCCACGGCCATAAAGCACCGCTGCCGGCCCCTTGAGTACTTCGACCCGCTCGATGTTATGCAGGTCGCGGATGTACTGGCTGTCGTCGCGAATGCCGTCCAGGTAGAAGTCGTTGCTGGCTTCGAAGCCGCGGATGCGCACGCTGTCGAAGCGGGTGTCGGCACCGCTGCTGACGTTGGGGATGCCTTCCAGCGCCTTGCCCAGGGTGTTGCTGCCGTAATCCAGCACGTTGACGGTCTTCACCGTGTCGATGGCCTGCGGCACATAACGTACCGGCGTCGAGGTGCGGGTCGCGGTGCTTACCTCCTTGACCCGCGGGTTGTCCTCTTCGCGCTCACTGTCGGCGGTTACCGACAGTTCCGGCAGGGTGGTGGTGGCGGCACTGGCCAGGCTGGCGCCGAACAGCAGCGACAGGCCAAGCGTCAGGGGTGAAAGACGGCAGGGTACAAGCATGGGCACATCCGGATCGAGCAGGTGAAAAAGAGGTGCGGATGGTAATGCTTGTTATTTGCTCTTGCTTGAGTATTTGTAAAGGGTTGTCATTACATCTGTGTCAGTTTGTTACGGTCGCTGCTGCGCCGCGTTTCCGTGCAGGAGCAGCCTTGTGCTGCGAAAGCGCCCTCACCGGAAATTGTCCGTTCGATCAAAAGGCTATTTCCTACACAAGATAAATTGTCCGCTGATAGCGCAACCCTGCATGGAAATGCACCAGACCCACAGGCAATTTTGGTTATATCAACCTGCATTTCACGACTTTTTGACATTTGTAATCGCACACGGCTAGGATTCGGCCAACGCCTGCTGGCCATGATCTTGGCCATGCTGCTGCCAGAGGCCGCCGTGTGATTATCGGCAGGCCTTCCAGTCTGGATCCGCATAGCGTCGAACCTACGAAGGGGCGTTGGTTCCTGGCGTCATATTGCAGAGCGTTTTTGATTAAGAAATAAGGAAAACAACATGTTGAAAACCAGGATCAGCCTGGTCGCCCTGGCGATGGTCGCCGCGACCCAGGCACAGGCCAGTGAACAGGCCGAAAGCAAAGGCTTCATCGAGGACAGCCACGCCAATGTCCTGCTGCGTAACGCCTACATCAATCGTGACAAGAAGCACGGCACCGACGACCAGATCGAATGGGGCCAGGGCGTCATCGCCAACTTCTCCTCCGGCTTCACCCAGGGCACCGTCGGTGTCGGCGTCGATGCATTCGGCCTGTACGCCGTGCGTCTGGACGGCGGCAAGGGCCACAACGGTGGCGCCGGTGTCGACTTCTTCAAGCCTTCGGACTTCAAGGACGAGAACGGCAACGCCAACTCGCCGCACAACCTGGCCCGTGGTGGCGCTGCAGTGAAGTTCCGCATCTCCAACACCGTGCTCAAGTACGGTGACCAGATGCCGGCACTGCCAGTGCTGCAGTACGACGACGCCCGTCTGCTGCCAGAAAGCTTCACCGGTACCCTGATCACCTCCAAAGAGATCCAGGGCCTGGAACTGAACGCCGGCCGCTTCACCCAGGAAGCGCGCAAGAGCGCCGAGCGCCGTGACGGTGGTGGCCTGAAGTCGATCAACGTGCTTGGTGGTAGCTACAAGTTCACCGACAACTTCACCGCTTCGCTGTACACCGCCGACAACGAAGACGTGATGAAGAAGCACTACTTGGGCCTGAACTACGTCTTCCCGATCGCCAACGACCAGTCCCTGACCCTGGACTTCAACGGCTACAAGTCGGACATCGACAACAAGTTCGTCAAGAGCGCCAAACTCAACGGCGACTCCAACACCATCTGGAGCCTGGCAGCTACCTACGCGTTCGGTGCGCACTCGTTCACCATCGCCCACCAGCGCAGCACCGGCAGCACCGGCTACAACTACGGCTGGTACCAGAACGAGGGTGGCGTGGGTGACGGTGGTTCGACCATCTACCTGGCCAACTCGTACTGGTCCGACTTCAACGCCGAAGACGAGCGCTCCTGGCAGCTGGGCTACGGCCTGGACTTCGGTGCCTACGGCATCCCGGGCCTGACCTACAAGCTGGCCTACGTGGTGGGTGACAACATCAACACCCGCAACGTCGACAACCCGCAGGGCTTCGGTGAAGGTAAAGAGCGCGAGATCTTCAACCAGATCCGTTACGTGGTGCAGGACGGCCCGGCCAAGGACCTGTCGATCAAGCTGCGTAGCTCGTTCGTGCGTACCAACAACGCCGTGCAGCAGAACGGTTACAACGACGACGGCAACGAAGTCCGCGTATTCGTCGAGTACCCGATCAGCATCTTCTGATCCTGATCTGATGGCCTAGGGGCTGCTTTGCAGCCCATCGCGACACAAGGCCGCTCCTACATGAGATTGCGTACTCCTGTAGGAGCGGCCTTGTGCCGCGAAAGGGCCGCAAAGCGGCCCCCGGCTTTCACGCAGGCTCCACTTCCCTGCGCCGCACACCAGCAACCTTCACCTCCCCCGCCCCAGTCTCCGGCGCAAAGCTGTCACTACGCGCCATCTGCCACATCCGCGCATAAAACTCGCTTTCAATCGAGCCACTGAGCAATTCGCCCGGCTTGAGGAATGTGTGCAGGTCCGAGAACAGCCCGATTTCGCTAGGGCTGATACGCCGCGCCAAGTGCTTGGGCTTGAGCTCCGAAGGGTGTTCCAGGCCAGCGGCAGCCAACATTTCGGCCAACGTATGCAGCGTGTTGCGGTGGAAGCTTGCCACCCGCTCGGCCTTGTCCGGCACCACCAGGGCGCGCTGGCGCAGCGGGTCTTGCGTGGCCACGCCGGTCGGGCATTTGTTGGTATGGCAGCTCTGCGACTGGATGCAGCCAATGGCGAACATGAAGCCGCGCGCGGAGTTGACCCAGTCCGCCCCGATGGCGAGCACGCTGGCGATGTCGAAGGCGCTGACGATCTTGCCTGCCGCGCCAATGCGGATACTGGCGCGCAGGTTCAGGCCGACCAGGGTGTTGTGCACGAACATCAGGCCCTCGCGCATCGGCACGCCCATGTTGTCGCTGAACTCGCGTGGCGCCGCCCCGGTGCCGCCTTCCTTGCCATCGACGACGATGAAGTCCGGAGTAATGCCAGTGGCCAGCATGGCCTTGGCAATGCCCATGAACTCCCAAGGGTGGCCCAGGCAGAATTTGAACCCCACCGGCTTGCCGCCCGACAGCTCGCGCAGGCTGGCAACGAACTGCAGCAACTCGACCGGGGTACGGAAGGCACTGTGCGCCGCCGGCGAGATGCAATCCTCGCCCACGCGCACACCACGGGTTGCGGCAATTTCGGGGCTGACCTTGTGCCCCGGCAGGATGCCGCCGTGGCCCGGCTTGGCGCCCTGGCTGAGCTTGATCTCGATCATCTTCACCTGCGGCGAGCGCGCCTGCTCGGCGAAGCGCTGTGGGTCGAAGCGGCCGTCCTCGGTGCGGCAGCCGAAGTAGCCACTGCCGATTTCCCAGATCAGGTCACCGCCATGTTCGCGGTGGTACGGGCTGATGCTGCCTTCGCCGGTGTCATGGGCAAAACGGCCCATGCGTGCACCGCGGTTCAGGGCAGCGATGGCGTTGGCACTGAGGGCGCCGAAGCTCATGGCCGAGATATTGAAGATCGATGCCGAGTAGGGCAGGCGGCATTGCGGCACGCCAATGGCGATGCGGAACGATGCCGGGTCTGGCGTGGCCACTGGCAGCATGGAATGGCTGATGAACTCGAAGCCGGGCAAGTAGGCATCGTTGAGGGTGCCGAAGGCCTTCTCGGCGCTTTCGTTCTTGGCCCGGGCGTAGACCAGCGAACGCTGCGAGCGGGAGAACGGCAGCTTGTCGTCGTCGCCCTCGATCAGGTACTGGCGGATTTCCGGGCGGATGGTTTCGATCAGGTAGCGGATGTTGCCCAGGATCGGATAGTTGCGGCGCACGGCGTGGTGGCTTTGCCGCAGGTCGTTCAGGCCGACCAGGCTGAGCAGCGCGGTGATCAGTGTCAACGGCCATAGCCAGGCATGCTGGGGTAGCAGCGGCAGGCTGGTGAAGGTGAACAGCAGGCAGAGGGCGAGGCAGGCGTAGCGGCTGGGTAGAGAGTGTTTCATGGGTCCATCGCAGGCAGGATGACCGGGCATAGGATAGGCAAAGGCGGGGAGGGGAAAACCTGGGTAATCGGTAAAAGACTGTTACCTGATCGCGTATTTCCAGGCTCATGCGGTCCTTTGTAGGAGCGGCCTTGTGTCGCGAAAGGGCCGCAACGCGGCCCCGGCACTCTTTGCATCAACTCCAGAATCCGGGGCTGCTGCGCAGCCCATCGCGACACAAGGCCGCTCCTACAGGGGGGCGCGTAAAGGCTGATTGGGCAACAACACGCTGACCCGCAACCCACCCCCCTCGCGGTTCGCCAGCAGCAACTCGCCCCCATGGCTGGCAGCAATCCGCTGGGCGATGCTCAACCCCAGCCCATACCCCCCGGACGCCTGGTTGCGCGACCCTTCTCCACGCACGAACGGGTCGATGATGGTCGCCAGCAGGCCCGGCGCAATCCCCGGGCCGCGGTCATCGATATGGATGAACACCCCCGTGGTCGCCTGCTCCAGCGTGACCGAAACCTCCTTGGCATAACGCAACGCATTGACCAGCAGGTTCTGCAGGCAGCGCTGCAACAGCAGGGCATCGACCCGCAGGCTGCCCGCCTGGCCATGCACCGGCAGTGGCTCTTCGGCAGTGGCCAACTCCGCGCACTGGCGCACCACCAGCCGGTCCAGGTCCACCTGCTGCAAGTTCTGTTGCTCCCCCGCGCGCAGGTAATCGAGCACCTGGCCGATCATGTTGTCCATCTGCGCGATGTTCTGCCGCAGGCGCTGCCGGTTTTCGTCGTCCGGCAGGCGCTCCAGGCGCAGGCGCATGCGCGTCAGCGGGGTGCGCAGGTCGTGGGACACGGCGGCCAGGAAGTAGGCCTTGTCGTTGACCATCGCGATCAGCCGCTGCTGCATGGCGTTGAAGGCCTGGGCCGCCTGGCGCACTTCCTCCGGGCCATCCAGCGCCAAGGGCGGCTGCTCGAGGTTGCTACCCAGGCCGCGCGCGGCATCGGCCAGGCGCCGCAACGGGCGCAGGCACAGGCGCACGGCTATCAGGCACACCAGCAAAACCGCGACGATGCGCAGCGCGTACACCCGCAATAGGTAATCGCTGATCAACACCCAGGCCGACTCGCCGCTCCAGCCTTGCAGTTCCTGGCCCTCGATGGTCAGCCAGTGCCCATCGGCCAACGGCACCGCGAACTGCAAATGCGCCTGGGCCGTGCGCAGGCCGAACAGGCTGCGCCAGACGATCGGCTGGCCCTGTTCGTCGGTCAATTGCACCTTCATCAGGCGCACGTCCTGGGCATGCCCCAACTCGTACTCGAGGGCCTGGTGCAGCAACAGCTCGACACGCCTGCGCCCGCGGCGCTCGTCCTGCACCGGCGTGGGCAGGGCTTCGCTGCAACGCAGTTGGTAATGCGCTGGCGCCTGCAGTGCACCGGCACGGCAGTCGGCTTGGGCTATCAACGGCGCGCTGCGTGCGGCAATCAGCCGGACAGGGGCCTCGAGAACCTGGGCAAAACGCACATCGAACCAGATGCTGCTGGACATCAACTGGATCAGCACGGTGCCGCTGACCATTATCAGCAGCAACTGGCCGAACAACGTGCGTGGCCACAGCCGGCGCAGCCAGCGCATGTCAGGTATCGGCCCCGTTGGCGGCGATGCTCAGCAAATAGCCTTCGTTGCGGATAGTGAGAATTTGCGCGGCACCCGCCGGCGCGTGGCGCAGGTGCTGGCGCAGGCGGCTGACGCACATGTCCACCGAACGGTCGTCTGGCAGGTGGTCGCGGCCGAACGCACTGCGCGTCAGCTGGTCGCGGGACACCACGCGGTTGTTGGCTTCCAGCAGTTCGCGCAGTACGCGGTAGTCGGAGCGGGGCAGGGTCAGGGTCTCGCCATCGGGGCGGGTGAGCAGGCGCTTCACGTGTTCCAGGCGGAAGCCGGCGAACAGCTGGGCATCTTCTACCGGCTCTTCAGCGGGCGCATCCAGGCGTTGCGGACGACGCAGCACGGCCTTGATCCGGGCGATCAGCTCGCGTGGCTCGAAGGGCTTGGCCAGGTAGTCATCGGCACCCACCTCCAGGCCGATGATGCGGTCCAGCGTGCTGCCCTTGGCCGACAGCATGATCACCGCCAGCCCCGGCGTGGCTTGCAGCTGGCGGCACAGGCTCAGGCCGTCTTCGCCCGGCAGCATCAGGTCCAGCACCACCAGCTCCACCTTGTGCCGGGCCAGTTGCTCACGCATCTGCTCGCCGTCAGCCGCTGCCAGCACGTTATAGCCGGCATCCGTCAGGTAATCACAAAGAAGTTCGCGGATCTCGTCGTCATCGTCGACAACAAGCAAAGTTGTGCTCATGCAGAAAAACACCTGTTCGGTGAGGGCCGGTGGCGCTCGTTACGTTCGATTACATCCCCGTACAAGCCGGGTCTGGAGCCCGAGGGGCCGATCCCTAGAATCCTAACAAAAAATCATCTGCAAATACGAAGCCTTCCCAAATGAACTCCGAGAGCACCCCTAACGCCTTCCCCTCCAGCAGCCGAGGCGGCACGCGCCTCAAACCGCTGGCCCTGTTCATTGCCGTGGCCGTCAGCGGTGGCGCGATGGCTGCCGACAGCAAGCCGCTGGAACTGGAGGCCACGCAGATCGAAGACAGCGCCCTGCTGCCCGCCGACGAAGCCGGCCAGCTGGGTTACACGGTCGAAAGCACCCGCAGCTCCACCGGCCTGGCCCTGACGCCGCGCCAGACGCCGCAGTCGGTCACCACCATTACCCGCCAGCAGATGGATGACCGCGACATCCACACCATCGAGCAAGCGCTGGAAACCACCCCAGGCGTGACAGCGAGCAAGTCCGAAGTGGGCGGGCGTACCGACTACCGAGCCCGTGGTTACTCGATCAGCAACTGGAAGGTCGATGGCCTGCAGTTTCAGGGCGGCTCCGACTTCAGTGGCGGCGGCAACGCACTGAACATGGACCTGTACGAGCGCATCGACATCGTGCGCGGCGCCAACGGCCTGCTGGGCGGTACCGGCGACCCGTCGGCCACCGTCAACCTGATCCGCAAGGCGCCGACCAGGACGTTCGGCGGTAGCGCCTATGCCACCTACGGCAGCTGGGACAAGCGCCGCCTGGGCGCCGACCTCAACCTGCCGCTGTCCGAAGACGGCCGCCTGCGTTCGCGCTTCGTGATGACCCAGCAGGACGCCAACTCATTTCGCGACAACCAGTCCGAACGATCCCGCGCCGCGCTGGCCAATTTCGAGTTCGACCTGGACGACGCCACCACCCTTGGTGCCGGCTACCAGTACGAGTACAACAAGATTGTTGGCGGTGGCTGGGGTGCGAACATCCCGATCTGGTACCGCGATGGCAGCAAGACCGACCTGCCGCGCAGCACCAACGTGGTACCCAGCTGGAGTTTTGGCGAGTACACCACCCGCACCGCGTTCGGCTCGCTGGAGCACCGCTTCGACAACGACTGGACGCTGGACCTGAAAGCCGCCCAGAGCACCGCCGAAACCCTCAACCACCGCGGCCTGGCCAAGGTCAACTCGGCGGGCCGTGGCAGCTACGGCGGCTACTGGGACCAGGATGGCAGCGGTGCCGTGCTCAACGGCCTGCACAGCTCCACCGACACCACCCAGCAGTCGGCGCAGATCGACCTGTCCGGCCCGTTCCAGCTGTTTGGCCGTACCCACCAGGCGATGGTTGGCTACAACGACAGCCGCACCGTGGCCTGGTCGCCGGAATACACCTGCACCATGGTTGGCGACGGCATGGCCAGTGCGCCTGCGCTGGGCTGCCAGTTCCGCGCCAACAACGGCTTTCCGCTGACCGACTGGCGCAATGGCGTGGATGACGACTACAACATCATCGCCTCGCGCACCGGCCGCCACAGCAAGACCACCACCCGCCTGCAGGGCATGTACGCGGCAACCCGGCTGAGCATCACCGACCCACTGTCGGTCATCCTCGGTGTGCGCACCAGCAACTACTCGGCCACCACCCGCAGCGTGGCTGGCGCACGTACCAGCCAGGAAGAGAACGGCATCGTCACCCCGTACCTGGGCGCGGTGTACGACCTCAACGACAACTACTCGCTGTATGCCAGCTACACCGACATCTTCACCCCGCAAACCGCTGAAACCAGCAGCGGCAGCAAGGTCGAGCCGATTCGCGGGCAAAGCTACGAGACGGGTATCAAGGGAGAGTGGTTCGATGGCCGCCTGAACGCCTCGGCGGCGTACTTCCGCACCAAGCAGGAAAACAAGGCAGTGCTCGACGGCGACCTGACCACCCCCACCGGTGGTGACGCCTACAAGGCCGGTTCCGGCCAGGAAACCGACGGTATCGACCTGGAAATCGCCGGCGCCCTGACTCCCAGCTGGAACCTGTATGCCGGCTACACCTACCTGCACTTCCGCCGCGTCGACAGCGACGGCCGCAGCGACCCATCGCACCTGTTCAAGGCCTCGACCACCTACCGCCTTTCCGGCCCGCTCGACCGCCTGACCCTGGGCGCCGGGGTGACTGCGCAGAGCAACATCCGCGCAATCTCCAGCCCGGCGGGCCAGCCGAGCAATGGTGTGAGCAACGGTGCCACTGATGTGAATTGGTCCGGTTATGCCATCTGGAATGCCATGGCCAAGTACCAGCTGACCGACGACACCAGCGTCAGCCTCAACGCCAACAACCTGTTCGACAAGCACTACTACACCCGCTACGGGTTCTATGCCGGGGCAATTTATGGTGACCCACGCAACCTGTCGCTGACGGTCAGCACAGCGTTCTGATCTGGCTGGCGCAGCCAGGTGTAGGAGCGGCCTTGTGTCCTGCTCTTGTTCAATCGACTTCTCCAGCCGGTCCTCGAAACTGTCCCAGTCCTCACCAAACAGTTCCACCGGGTGCATGGTCCGACTCGCCCCATTGCCACAGGCCAGTGACTTGGCCGGGCAGTACAGGTCGCAGCCCCAGCAGATGCGCTCCGGGTGGCTGGGGTTTGTGGGGAATTTCTTGGCCATGGTCAGCTTCCCTCAGGACTATGTGCCCAACCTATACCTCGGCCCGCTACTCAGCTTGATCGACATCAATATCCAGGTGACCCTCAGCGGAGCGTATATTCCGGATCCAGATATCTGCTTGACAGATATCTGGATCCGGAATAATCTGTAGGCACCTTGGTACGCCGGGACAACACAATGCGGGTGATAACGAAAGCGGCGGTTACCAAAGCCGTCGAAGCTCACGCCCAGTGGAAAGCCCCCCTGAGTCTGTGGCTCACGACCTTTGATAGGGCGACGCTGCGCTTCGAGTCTTTTGAGCAGCTAAGGGATACGTGGTCTACCGCCTCTGGCTGGAACGTTGACCGCATTCCTTGTTCAAAACTCAGGCCCGCCAGCCGAAAAGGGCCGCTTGATGTCTATGTATTCGATATCAAGAAAAACGAATGCCGCCTGATCGCATGGCTCAACACACGAACGGGCACCCTCTATATCAAGGCCATTCTGTCGCACGCGGAGTACGACAAGTGGTGCAAGAGCGATGTCAGGTAGCCGCCTGGCACTTGCCCAAAACCTACCGATTCGACAGGTGACAACCATGAAGCGGGATAAAATCGAAGCCAATGGACTAGATGCCTTCATCGCTAATATCTCACCCATGCTGGATGGCCTGAACGCCCAGATGGCAACCATGGCCCAGCTTCTTGCTGCCTGCCATGACCCTATCAAGGACGATGCAGAGCTCCAGGCGCGGATGGCATTGATCGATGAGCTCTACTCGCATGCCGACAGCGAAAGTCACGCAGCAGCGCGCTTTGCGGAGATGGTGGCGGATCGTGTCTACGAGTATGAGAGTGAGTCGGTACTCGTGCCGTTTGCGAGCCAGGCCGAAGCGTTGGCCTTCCTGCTGTCGGACAGGGGCGTGAAGCAGAAGGACCTTGCCTCGATAGCAACCCAGAGTGCGGTTTCAGAGATTTTGAACAACAAGCGGAAGATGACGGTTGCCCAGATAAAGGGCTTTGCTGAGTTTTTCAGCGTGCCGGTTGAATTTTTCATGCATGGGGTGGTTTGAAATTGGTAGGGGCGCTGGGATCGCTGGGCACAGAAGGCAAAAAAGGCTCACCTTTCGGTGAGCTTTTTTGATACGGCGCCAGGAGTCAAAAATATTCATGACTACATGATTTATAAGCGTGATCCGTTCATATCTTTCACATGCGAACGCTGCTCGTGACTCGTGGAGGCCTTTAAGATTCTGTGTATGAAGGATGTCCCGCGCCGGGCGGAGACTTCCTGCAAAACGTTCAAGTAGCTTTCATTTGGCGCAATCAAGTTGCGGCTACCCAGAGGCGACACCTGATCCGCCAATGCAAGCGCATCAAGTACGTAGTCATCAACCGAAATCCAACGTGACGCCGAGGTGCCGGAGCGGCCACCTTTCGTACCGTGTTGGATAGATCAGTGGTGAGGGGGACGCGTTGCCAACTGGGAATAGCCGTTCGGCAGATGATGGGCATCTACGAAGTGCCGGGTTTGCAGGTCTAGTACCAGGCTCATCAGGCTGGATACGGGCTCAGACACGCCCCACGTAGCAGCAACCTTGTCGTAACGGTTTACCGCTTGCGCCTTTTCTACCTGTTTTCCATTCAGATCTTGAGCCAGGTCCTTCCAGCGGGTGACCAGCTTCTTCATTTGCTCGGCTTGTTCCGGCTTCATGCATGGAAAACGGCGAAGCCGGTCAACCAGATACATCAGGCGCCGCTTCCTTACGGGGGCGAGCCTTGGCATGTTCAAGCGATTTTCCAGTGCTTCGCGCATATCCTCGTTTCTATACCAGAAGAGGAGAGCGAAAGTCTCGGCAACGGCCTTGTCGAGCTTGTCCAGCGAGGTTTTTGTAGCTTGAACGACCAGGTGCTCAAGTGCCTGACGGGCATGTTGATCAGAGGGGGGCATGTCAGAGGACACAAGCGCCCAGAGTTTTTCTAGCGAGTAATCGAGCGGGGAGGTGTCGCAATGCCGGGCCCCATGCGCCGTATTCGAGGGCACAGTCATCGCCTCACTGGTATCACTGGCCCCACTCTCGCGCTTCATCGAGAATCAACCATTTGCAAGCTCGGATTTTCGGGATTGGGTTACGTTTAGCCTGACCGCAGCATCATGCTGCTTGAGGCCCATTTTCTTGATGCAGTCCGTGATGAAAATGGACAGGTCCATTTTCAAGGCCATTTTGCTGGCCGTGTCTGCATCGTGGGTGGCGTGGAAAGGGCTTTCGTGGAATTGAAGCGCCATCGGCTTGCCTCAGCGGGAATATCTAAAATTTACGATAAAGCGTGGCGGGGCCAGGTGGGCGAGTCAAAGCGTTTATGTTGGAAGACGTGTCTGGTCTCTGGCTGCGCTCTTCTTTGGGATCGCTGGGGGCCGCTGCGCAGCCCATCGCAGGCAAGCCAGCTCCTACACCGAGCGCATCGACCTCAAGGCCGAGGCTGATGTGGTTGGGCGACCCTGAAAACAAAAAAGGCCCACCTTTCGGTGAGCCTTTTTTGATACTGCGTATGGTGCCGGCACCAGGAATCGAACCCGGGACCTACTGATTACAAGTCAGTTGCTCTACCATCTGAGCTATACCGGCAATGGGGCGTCATTATAACGATCGGTTGGCGCCTGTAAACCACTTCGTTGCGAATGTTCGCAAATGACCTAAGTCACCGACCTGAAAGAAGAATTTTCCTACCAGCCGCGATGGATGGTGGTGACGCTCGGCTCGGTTTTGCCCGGGTTGAAGAACAGCTTGTCGTTGTCGCAGCCGCGCTTGCGGCAGGGGCTTTCGGTGCGCAGGGGCAAGCCGTTGTCGCCGCCCAGCTGCATGCCAGGGTGGTTCCAGCCCAGGCTGCTGTTGGAGTGGGGAGCGGTGCCGCTGGCGCAGCCGGTCAGGGCCAGGGCGAGGGTCAGCAGGGCGAGGGGCTTGGCTTGGGTCACGATGGTCGGGTCCGTTAGTCCATTGTCGGTTCTGGCGCAACGCCAGAAGGTCGCGGGGCTGGCGGGCAGCGCGCGACGTCACTTTTTAATGATTTGGGGGGCGGATGATACACCGTTGGGCGGGATCAGCGGTGAGGCTTTAGCTTTTTGTTGCCTGTTCGGGCCTCTTCGCGGGTGAACCCGCTCCCACAGAGATATCACTGTTCTCAAGCCTTGTGAGATTCCTGTGGGAGCGGGTTTACCCGCGAAAGGGCCATCAGCCGTACGAAAATTCTGAACTAGGGGGCTAACAGCTTCAGGGTTTGGTGGCTTCGGAACTATCCTACGCGCGCCGCCGAAGTATCGCTGTTGTCGGGGAAATGGCTCACGGATACCTTTTTCGGGTCGCTCTGGCGACCGGGTGTGAGAACCCGATTTTGAACGTATCGGCTGCGTAATGGCGACCGTGCGCGGGCAGACCTTGGTCTGGCCGAGCTTCCTATGTTCACTCGGTTTCTCACCTCGTGCACGGTTGCCGCCTTTGTTCCGTGAGAAAGAATGAACACGGCAACTCCTTTGAACTAGGGAGTTTGAAAATTGAAAACGATCGATACTGATCCCCGCAGCCCCAAGCCAATCACCACCGCAGGCGTGGAAACCTTCCTCGCAGCCGGTAACCCATCCCTCAATCTGCTACGCGTCGAGCCTGGCGTCCCCGTCGATGCTGCCTATGAGCATGTCTCGATTCTGATGGGCTACATCAAGCATCTGGTGCGCGAGGGGGATATGGAGGATGACCATAAATTCCTGGGCGCCGCCGATTATCTGTGCGACATGGCCAAGGCGCTGATGAACGATATCGAGATTGCCAAGAATAAGGCGCATTGAAGGCTCACGCGGTCATTGTAGGAGCGGCCTTGTGTCGCGATGGGCCGCAAAGCGGCCCCGTTTTTGGCGTATTTGCAGAGATCGCTGGGGCTGCGTTGCAGCCCTTTCGCGACACAAGGCCGCTCCTACAAGGGACCGCGTAAATCAGGCCATTCTGGGTAAGGCTTTAGACGCAGTCGCCAACCACAAGAAATGTTTATGCACAAGTGGCATCGGCGCCTTGCGCGAAAGGCATGCCGGATCGATACACCGCCGGTCTTTGCGCAAAGGCCTGTTTTTACTGGCCTTGACGCGCAAGCCGGAATAAGCCAAACGCTTGAAATAGCGCTTGGATCCAACAGGTAATCACAAGCTTGTTCACAGAGTTATCCACAGGTTGTGCTGCGGCTAACGGTCGCGTTCGGCGAGGATAAGCAGGTTGCGCGGGGTGAGTGGGTAGTCGCAGAACAGGCCAAGGCGCACGTTGTAGCCTTGTTCTTCGAGGAACAGGGCACGATCGATTACCAGCCACAGCTCCAGCGGCCGGCGGAACAGGTTGCGCACGCGCTCCAGGTTGCGGACCTCGGCCAGGCGTTGCCAGCCGGCGGCTTCCAAGGCTGCCCAGTCCGGGTTGCCAGTCAGCTGCAAATGCTTGAGTTCGGCCAGGTCGCGGCAGTACTGCTCGAAGGGCTTCTCCAGCCAGGCCACGGGTAGCGACGGTGTTGGCAGGTACTCGTCGGTCTGGCGCTGCTGGCGTTGCAGCAGGTCGAAGCCCAAGCGCCGGGCCATCGAGGTGTCGCGCTGGCGCCGCACGCTGGCGCCGGCGGTAACGGTTTCGCTCAGGGGCAGGCCAAGGTCGTCCAGTGACAGCCGCAGGCTGGAGGCTTGGGCTGCTGTGGATAACGCCTGGTACTGCTGCGCCGCGATGCGGTTGTAGCAGCAGGGGGCCACGGCCAGTTGCCGGCAACCTTGCTGGCTGGCCAGTTGCATCAGGCGCACATGCAGGTCGCCACAGGCGTGCAGGGCTACCACGCTTTTGTCGCCAGCCAGGTGGCGGGCGCTGTCGTTGGCCATCACGTCCTGGTGCACATGCTGCGCTGGCAAGTGGTGGTGCGCGCTCAGGGCCTGGCCGGCGGCGACCAGTTCGGCATCGTATTCCAGGCAGGTCAGGTGTTGGCCGGGTTGCAGCAGGCGGCGGCCCAAGTGGCCTTTGCCGGAGCACCAGTCCAGCCAGTGACTGGGCTGTTCGCGGAAGGCCAGGTGGCTGGCGAAGGCTTCGATCTGCTGCCATTTGCGGCCGGGGACGGCTACGTCGAGGCGATGCGCGGCGGGGGGCAGGTCGGTTTCCGGGAGGTTGCCGAGTGCCGAAAGCTGTCGGGCTTGCTGGGCCAGTTGCGGGAACGGGGCGGGCAACGAGGCAGCGGTGGTGTCGGTTTCGGCGTCTGCCAGGGAGCATTGGCGCAGGTGGGCGGCAAGCTCGGGGTGGGCGGTTTCCCAGGCCAGCTGCAGGCTGGTGAAGGGGCGGGGTTTCCACAGCTGCTGGTGCTCGATCAGGAACTGGTCGAGGGCCTGGAAGCGGGTGCTTAGGTGGGGGCTGTGGAGGTGGTTGGGCATGGGATGTGTGTTGGTTTTCAGGGCCTCTTCGCGGGTGAACCCGCTCCCACAGGTATAGTGCACAGCTTGAGGGCTGTGGGGTCCCTGTGGGAGCGGGTTTACCCGCGAAGAAAGCTAAGTGGTCTCAGCGGCCCTGGCACGCATCCACGCGCAACCAGCGCTCCAGCAGCTTGAAGCCCTGCACCAGCACGAACGAGATGACCAGGTAGAACACCCCGGCGGCAAAGAAGATCTCTACCGGCAGGTAGGTGCGGGCGATGATGGTACGGGCCATGCCGGTCAGTTCCAGCAGGGTCACGGTACTGGCCAGGGCGCTGGCCTTGAGCATCAGGATCACTTCGTTGCTGTACGCCGGCAGGCCGATGCGCGCGGCGCGTGGCAGCATGATGTAGAACAGCGTCTTGCCCCGCGACATGCCCAGCGCCCGCGCCGCCTCGATCTCACCCTTGGGGATCGACTGCAGCGCGCCGCGCAGGATCTCGGCGATGTAGGCAGCAGTGTGCAGGGTCATGGTCAGCACGGTGCACCAGAACGGGTCGCGCAGGTACGGCCACAGCGAACTCGAACGCACCGCGTCGAACTGCGCCAGGCCGTAGTAGACCAGGAACAGCTGCACCAGCAGCGGCGTGCCACGGAAGAAGAAGATGTAGCTGAACGGCACCGCGCGCACATACCAGTGGCGCGAGGAGCGGGCGATGCCCAGCGGGATGGCCAGGATCAACCCGGCAACCACCGCGATGGCCACCAGCTCCAGGGTCAGGGTCGCACCCTGGGCCAGGCGTGGCAGCCATTTGATGATGACTTCCCAATTCATTATTCGGCCCTCGCAAAGCCGCGAGCGGCGCGTTTTTCCATGAAGTGCATGCCGGTCATGGCAATGATGGTCAGGCTCAGGTAGATGCAGGCCGCAACCATGTAGAAGGTGAACGGCTCTTTGGTCACGGTCACGCCGATTTGTGCGTGGCGCATGATTTCTTCCAGGCCGATCACCGACACCAGGGCGGTGTCCTTCATCAGGATCATGAACAGGTTGCCAAGGCCGGGCAGGGCGATGCGCCACATCTGCGGCAGGATGATCCGCGACAGGATGCGGCCTTTGGACAGGCCAAGCGCCAGGCCGGCTTCACGGTGGCCCTTGGGGATCGCCAGGATGGCGCCACGGAACACTTCGGTGGCATAGGCGCCGAAGCACAGGCCCAGGGCGATCACGCCCGCAGCGAAGGCGCTGAGCTCCAGGCCCGGCATGTTCAGGGCTTCACCGAGGGCGTTCATCAAGCCGACGGTGCCGAAATAGATAAGCAGTACCCACAGCAGTTCGGGCACGCCGCGAACCAGGGTCGAATAGAAGCCACCAAGCCATTGCAGTGGCTTGATCGAGGAAGTCTTGGCCAGGGCGCCGAGCAGGCCCAGGACCAGGCCCAGCAGCAAGGCGCAAAGCGCCAGTTTTACGGTCATCAGGGTGCCGGCCATCATGGCCGGACCGAATCCGTGCAGGTCGATATTCATGGGCAGGTCATTCTAGGGACTGGCGCGCCGCAAGGGCGCGCCGGTCGGGGCGGATCATTCGATGCTGAACGGGAAGTACTTGTCGTTGATCTTCTTGTACGTGCCGTCGGCCTTGATTTCTGCCAGGGCCTTGTTCAGGTCGTCGCGCAGCTTGGTGTCACCCTTGCGCACGGCAATGCCGATCTTGTCGCTGTCCATCACCGGCTCGCCCTTGAACTCGAAGTTCGAGCCGTCTTTGCTCTTCAGCCACTCGTACTGCACGTACTTGTCGGCCAGGATGCCGTCGATGCGGCCGGCAACGAGGTCAAGGTAGGCGTTTTCCTGGGTGTCGTAGAGCTTGACGTCTACACCCGGGAAATTGTCTTCAAGATAGGTGCCGGCCAGGGTGGCGCGCTGGGTGCCGATCACCTTGCCCTTGAGCGAGTCCTTGTCAGTCTTGAAGTCGACGTTTTTCGGCGCGATGAACTGCAGCTTGTTGGAGTAGTACGGCTCGGTGAAGTCCACGGCCTGCTTGCGCTCGTCGGTGATCGACAGCGACGACACCAGGAAGTCGAACTTCTTGGCGTTCAGGGCTGGGATGATGCCGTCCCAGTCGGAGGTGACGACCGAGCACTCGACTTTCATCTTGGCGCACAGGGCGTCGCCGATGTCTTTGTCGAAGCCGACCACGTTACCGCTGGCATCCTTGTTGTTGAACGGTGGGTAGGCGGCTTCGATACCCATGCGCAGTTTTTCTGCGGCCAGGGCGTTGGCCGACATCACCAGCGTGGCAGCAGCTGCCAGGAGGAACTTCTTGTAAGTGTGCATGTATTGCTCCGTTAGCGGTGGCTGGACATGAATTGCTTGCAACGCGCCGAGGTCGGGTTCTCGAAGACCTGCTGCGGCGATCCCTGCTCTTCGACCAGGCCCTGGTGCAGGAAGACGACTTCACTGGACACATGGCGGGCAAAGTTCATCTCGTGCGTCACCAGCAGCATCGTACGGCCTTCTTCGGCCAATGCGCGGATAACGTTTAGCACTTCCTGGACCATTTCCGGGTCGAGCGCCGAAGTTGGCTCGTCGAACAGGATGACCTTGGGCTTCATGGCCAGGGTACGGGCAATGGCGGCGCGCTGTTGCTGGCCACCGGAAAGCTGGGCGGGGTAGCTGTGGCGCTTGTCGTAGATGCCCACCTTGTTCAGCAGGGCTTCGGCGGCTTCGATGGCCTCGGCCTTGCTCTGGCCGAGCACGCGGCGTGGCGCCTCGATGATGTTGTCGAGGATCGACATGTGCGGCCACAGGTTGAAGTTCTGGAAGACGAAACCGATCTCGCTGCGCAGGCGGTTGATCTGGCGGTTGTCGGCGGCGACCAGGTCGCCGTTCTTGGCGGCCTTGAGCTTGAGGGCTTCACCGGCGACCAGGATTTCGCCCTGGTGCGGGTTCTCGAGCAGGTTGATGCAGCGCAGCAGGGTGGACTTGCCGGAGCCGGACGACCCCAGGATGGAGATCACGTCACCGTCGCGTGCGGTCAGCGAAATGCCCTTGAGAATTTCCTGCTCGCCGTAGCGTTTGTGCAGATTGCGGATTTCCAGCGCGGGCGTGGCCTGAGCCATGTGCGGTCCTCATGTGTACGGGTGCGTTCCCAGCTGTTGGCGGCCTTCCTGGCGTGCGCCAAGCTAGCATAGCGGCATTATCACGGCCAACAGGGTCGCTGGGGACTCGGGGCGCTGGTGGGGCGGTTTGTCGCATCGTTGCAGCGCAACGTCGCGCGGATGTCCGCGAAGGTGTCGCCCAGCACCAGAGCCTTGATGAAAAAAGGCGCGATGGTGCCAGCTTTGGCCCGCTCATGGAAGCGGTTTTAGACCTTTCGCGGGCACGCCCGCTCCCACAGGCTCTTTAAAAGGCTCAAATGGTTGCACCTGACTTGTGGGAGCGGGCGTGCCCGCGAACGGGGGCGGTCGGGTCTTCAGGTTGTACCTCTAGGTTGCACTTTTTTGCATTGCAGCGGTGCACAGGTGTTACCGGGGAGCACCTTTGGTGCGTTTGTAAGTGGGTATTTCAGTAATCCGATGATTTGGCGGCCTTTCGGTCAGCCGTTGGCCGAAAGCCCTCCAAACCGCATGCTAAAAGGCCTGCCGACTTTTCTGACGAATGCATTCAGCACATGGCGCGCTTATTGCCAGTAGGAAACCGCCGATTGCAGCGATGCCTAGGTCAACCCCAGGCGCGCTCCGTAACCGCAGTCGGAGTGGTCCACTCCTTACAAAGGTAGTTTTAATGAGCGGTAACAATTCCAATGACCTCGCTCAGGGGCTCAAACAACGGCATGTGACCATGCTGTCCATCGCTGGCGTCATCGGTGCCGGCCTGTTCGTTGGCTCCGGCCACGCCATCGCTGCTGCCGGCCCAGCCGTGCTGCTGGCTTACGCTGCCGCCGGTACGCTGGTCGTGCTGGTGATGCGTATGTTGGGTGAAATGGCTGTCGCCTCGCCTGACACCGGTTCGTTCTCTACATATGCCGACCGCGCCATCGGGCGCTGGGCCGGTTTCACCATTGGCTGGCTGTACTGGTGGTTCTGGGTACTGGTAATTCCGCTGGAGGCCAACGCCGCCGCGGCCATCCTGCATGCCTGGTTCCCTGCGGTCGACCTGTGGGCGTTCTCCCTGGTCATCACCCTGGCGCTGACCCTGACCAACCTGTGCAGCGTGAAGAACTACGGCGAGTTCGAGTTCTGGTTCGCCCTGCTCAAGGTACTGGCGATCATCGGCTTCATCGCTGTGGGTTGTGCTGCCATGTTCGGCTTTGTGCCGAGCAGCCAGGTAAGCGGTGCCAGCCACCTGTTCGACACCCAGGGCTTCATGCCTAACGGCCTGGGCGCGGTGCTGGCAGCCATGCTGACCACCATGTTCTCGTTCATGGGTACCGAAATCGTTACCATCGCCGCTGCCGAGTCGAAGGACCCGGGCAAGCAGATCAGCCGCGCCACCAACTCGGTGATCTGGCGTATCTGCCTGTTCTACCTGGTGTCGATCTTCCTGGTCGTGGCCCTGGTACCGTGGAACGACCCGGCCCTGGCCGAGACCGGTTCCTACCAGACCGTGCTGAGCCGCATCGGCGTGCCGAATGCCAAGCTGATCGTCGACATCGTCGTGCTGATCGCCGTGACCAGCTGCCTGAACTCGGCGCTGTACACCTCGTCGCGCATGCTGTTCTCGCTGAGCAAGCGTGGTGACGCCCCGGCCATTGCCCAGCGCACCACCAAGTCGGCTACCCCGCATGTGGCGGTTCTGCTGTCCACTGCAGCGGCGTTCCTCTGTGTGTTCGCCAACTTCGTGGCCCCGGCCCAGGTGTTCGAGTTCCTGCTGGCCAGCTCAGGTGCCATTGCGCTGCTGGTGTACCTGGTGATTGCCGTATCGCAGCTGCGCATGCGTGCCCAGCGTGAGGCCCGCGGCGAGAAGATCACCTTCAAGATGTGGCTGTTCCCGGGCCTGACCTGGGCGACCATTGCCTTCATCATTGCCATTCTGGTGGTAATGGCGCTGCGTGAGGACCACCGCGCCGAAATCATCGCGACCGCATTGCTGAGCATTGGTGTGGTGGCGGCTGGCTTGCTGGTGCACCGCAAGCGTGAAGCTGCCGGGCGGGTGGCGCTGGATAACTGATCCGCGCTGGCTGAAATGAAAAGGCCGCGTCCTGTGAAGGGCGCGGCCTTTTTTGTTGACTGTACCGGCCTCTTCGCGGGTAAACCCGCTCCCACAGGTACACCACATATCTCAATTGCTGTGATATCCCTGTGGGAGCGGGTTTACCCGCGAATGGGCCGGGGCAGGTCACATGGCCCTGTCAGCCAAACTGCTTCTGCTGCTGTTGCTGCTTGGCAACCAGCTCCGAAGCCGCCACATAGGCTGCCTGGAACTCATCGCTCTCCAGCCAGGCCATGGTGGCCTCTTCGTCGGCCCCGTCCAGCCATTTGCGGTAGGCATTGAACACCAGCACGATGTAGTCGGTGGCGTGTTCTTCCTTGTGCCCCTTGAGCACCAGGGCCAGCAGCGGGTCTACCAGGAACACCGAAATCATCGGCACCAGGCCGCCTTCCTGGGCTTCCTTCATTTTCTTGAACAGCGGGTCGTAGCTGCCCGATTCCATGGCCTTGTTGTACACCTGCTCGATGCTGGCGCTGTCGCCTGCGCTGGCCTTGACTGCCTGGCCGCTGCGGACCATGCGGTTCTGCTTGGCCTTGCTGGCGGCGCGCTTGGCGCGTTTCTGTTGCTTGGTGGGGGTGGCCATGGGGAATCCTTGGGCGTGTCTGAAAAGTGCGCGTATTGAAGCGCAATTACCAGAGAAACCCAAGCTGTGCCCCTTTTCGGCATAGGCTGCCAGATGTACCAGGGATTCGTATCCCGATTATGGCGATTGCGCAACGTCAGTAGCTTCTCTCCTGCTGTCACTCACGCCAGGCGACAGCCAATTTCGATAATGGATCGGCGCTTTGAGCACGCGTAGGTCTGCGCAAAAGGAGAGAACAATGAAGCATTTCTATCTTGTCACCCTATACGGTTATACCAAAAAAGGTCGCCTTGTCTTTCCGAGCGGATTCGCCCCCTGCGATGGGCCGCGGATCACGAAGGAGGATCTCGGCGCAATTATGGACGATCTTTATGAGAACGATAAACGTTTCAAGAGCGGCCTCGGTTTGCATAGTGTCTCCTACCTGGGCTACATGACCGAAGACGCCTTCGAACATCTTCGCTCCATGCCTGATGTGGGGGCAGACGAAGAAGCTGACGAGGACTAAGGTTCGATCCGCAGACCTTCTTGGGTCGCGGATGGCTGGCGTTGGCGTGAACCTTCAGTCTATGGTTGCGCCAACCCATCTTCTTCGAACCCCCGCGAAGCCCGACCGACCAGCAACTCATCCGGCGCATGCGCCACACTGTGGTTCTTCCCCGGATAATCCAGCGAATGCAGAAAGTGCCGGATGCAATTGATCCGCGCACGCTTCTTGTCATCGGACTTGATCACGGTCCATGGCGCATCGGCAGTATCGGTATGGAAGAACATCGCCTCCTTGGCTGCCGTGTAGTCTTCCCACTTGTCCAGCGACTTGATGTCGATGGGTGACAGCTTCCAATGCTTCAGCGGGTCGTCCCGGCGCGAGATGAAGCGGCGCAGTTGCTCTTCGCGGTTCACCGAAAACCAGTACTTGAACAGCAGGATGCCGCTGTTGCACAACATCCGCTCCAGCTCCGGGGCCTGGCGCATGAATTCCAGGTATTGCAGCGGCGTGCAGAAGTCCATCACCTTTTCGACGCCGGCGCGGTTGTACCAGGATCGGTCGAAGAACACCATTTCCCCCGCAGTGGGCAGATGCTGGATGTAGCGCTGGAAGTACCACTGGCCTTTTTCCTGCTCGGAAGGCTTTTCCAGGGCAACGATGCGTGCACCACGAGGGTTGAGGTGCTCCATGAACCGCTTGATGGTGCCGCCCTTGCCTGCGGCATCGCGCCCTTCGAACAGGATCACCACGCGCTGGCCGGTTTCCTTCACCCAGCTTTGTACCTTCAGCAACTCGATCTGCAGTGCGTGCTTGGCCTTTTCGTAGTCCTGGCGGCGCAGGCGGGTGCGGTAGGGGTAGCTGGCCGGCAGGCGGGCCGAGGTGCTGTCTTCGTTGCTGCCCTTGGGGGCGGTGGCGACTTCCAGTGCCGCAGGTTGCTGGCTGATGCTGGTAATCGTCGGCTCCGGCTTGCGCTGGCGTGGGCGGCGCGTGCGGGCTGGGGTGATGGCGGGCTCGCTGGGGGCGGGGAGCAGGAGGGGGGATTCTTCGCTCATGGAGGTCCTTGCGGGTCGAGTCGGATGTCCGTCTTCGATTGTGAAGGTGAGCGAGTGATAGCTATTTGATGTCTATCAATGAGACGTGAGGGGATTTGAGGATTGAAGCTGTTGGATTATGAAAACTCACAGACAACAAAAAACCCGCACTAGGCGGGTTTCTTGTTGTCGCTTCGGGTAACTTTGCAACCACCAGAAGCTTGAAGGTGGTGCCCAGAGACGGAGTCGAACCGCCGACACGAGGATTTTCAATCCTCTGCTCTACCGACTGAGCTATCTGGGCGACGAGGTGAATTAAATAGACTTTCAGACCGCTCGTCAACGACTTTTTGAAAAAATTTTAAATTAATTCCGTCGCTTACGTTCCGTGGGGTCATTCCGAGGGTGGAACGTAGCCTTCCGCCTGGGCGTATTCTTCGCCGGCGAAAAACTTGTCCATCTCGCCCTGGAGGAATTTGCGGTCCTCGGCGTTCATCATGTTCAGGCGCTTTTCGTTGATCAGCATGGTCTGGTGCTTCTGCCAGTCGGCCCAGGCTTTCTGCGAGATGTGTTCGAAGATGTCCTGGCCCTTGGCGCCGGGGTAGGGCGGGCGCTCCAGGCCTGGCAGTTCTTCTTTGTACTTGCGGCACATCACGGTGCGGGTCATCGGGCGTCTCCTGCAATCAGTTCGTCGGCCGCGCGTTTGAGCAGCTTTTTCACCGGGGCGGCGAGGCCCAGGCGCGGCGGGGTGGCGAGGTTATACCAGAGCCAGTCGGCCTCGGCCACGTGCTGGCCGACCGGGTCGACGCGCACCAGCCAGGGCTCGATCGCCAGCTGGAAGTGGCTGAAGGTATGGGTCAGGCCGTCCATGGCGCGGCTGTCAGCCAGGCGCAGGCCGTGCTGGTAGGCCAGATCGTCGAGTTGGGCGATGTCGTCCAGCTCCGGCAGGCTCCACAAACCACCCCACAGGCCGCTGGACGGGCGGCGGTAAAGCAGGATGGCGCCTTCGTGGTTGGCCAGCAGCGGCATCAGTGTGCGGCGTTGCGGCAGTGCCTTGCGCGGCTTGGGCTCGGGGTAGCGGGTTTCTTCACCGTGCAGGTGCGCTTCGCAGCCTCGCTGCAGCGGGCAGATCAGGCAGCTGGGCTTGCTGCGGGTGCACAGCGTGGCGCCCATGTCCATCATCGCCTGGGTGTAGTGGTTGGCTCGCTGCTGCGGGGTAAAGCGTTCGGCCGTGGCCCACAGCTGGTTGGCTACCTTGGGTTCGCCGGGGTAGCCGGCCTGGGCGGTGTAGCGGGCCAGCACGCGCTTGACGTTGCCGTCGAGGATCGGTGCGCGGATGCCCATGCTGATGCTGGCGATGGCGCCGGCGGTGGAGCGGCCGATGCCGGGCAGCTCGGTGAGCTGCTCGACACTGCGCGGGAATTCGCCGCCATGCTGTTCGACCACGATCTTCGCGGCCTTTTGCAGGTTGCGTGCCCGGGTGTAGTAGCCCAGGCCCGTCCACAGATGCAGCACTTCGTCCTCCGGCGCCTCGGCCAAGGCCTGCACGGTCGGCAGGGCCTGCATGAAGCGGTCGAAGTAGTTGAGCACGGTGCTGACCTGGGTCTGCTGCAACATGATTTCCGACACCCACACCCGGTACGGGTTGATGCCCTGTTGCCAGGGCAGGTCGTGCCGGCCGTGTTCGTCATACCAATCCAGCACTGCGCTGGAGAACTGCTCGGGGCTCATCGCTTGAACAGCCCCTTGAGCGCGTCTTTCAATTCCGGGCTCACTTTGTCTCCGAGTTTTTCATCGATCTTGTCTTGCAGGCGGTTGCCGGCCACCTTGGCGGCAACCTTGCCCAGGCCGTCCTGGTCCAGGCGGCAGGCTTTGGCGCCCAGCTCCAGAGGGCCACGGCAGCGCAGCGGTATTTCGACACCCACATAGCGTTCGTTGACCTGGCAGGCCGGGTCCGGCATGGCGCGCTGGTCGCCTTCGACGACCACGCCAACGTTGTAGTCCATGCCCAATACACGCAGGTCGAGGTCACCATGGCCATTGACGGTCAGGCCCGGAATGCGTGCCTTGAGGTCCGGGTTGTTGGCGACGCCATTGCGTACTACCAGGCTGCCACGCAGTTCCTGGAACGGGGTGTCCTTGCCGCGAGGCTCGCCGGTGAGCGATTTGCGGTTCAGCGTGGCTATGGCCTTGCACAGCTGCTGTTCCAGGTTGGCATTGACCAGCACGCCGTCGTTGATGACGAAGTTGGCGTTGCCGTTGAGGGTGTCGACCAGGGCCTTCTGGCTGTTGCCGGTGGCGGTCAGGTCGCTGGTCAGGGTCAGCAGGCCTTTGACCGGTGGCGTCTGTTCCTTGCCCTCGGTCTTGATGAAGTGTTCTACCGGCACCCGCTGGATGCTGGTGTTGACGCCCAGTTGCGGCACGGCAGGGCGCACGTCGACGGTGCCCTTGGCCTCGAAGGTGCCGTTGTACAGTTCACCGCGCAGGGTTTGCAGGGTCAGCAGGCCGCCCTGGCCGATGGCCTTGAGCTGGGCGTCTTCGATCGGCAGTTTGTCCAGGGTCAGCGAGCCGAAGGCCAGGTCGGCCTGCAAGTCGAGGGCGCGCAGGCGGTCGACCGGCAGCAGCTTGTCGTCGCTCCAGGCGACCTGGGTCGGGGCGTTGGGGAGCGGCGTGGTGCCAGGGCCGGCGACCGCGCTGGCTTCCTGTTGCTTGACCTCGGCCTGGCGCGCGGCGGTGGCGCCCTTGGCCTCTTCACTCTTGGCCGGCAGGTAGCGGTCGGCGTTGAAGGTGTCGCCCTTGAGCTGCAGGCGCAGGGCCTGTTTGGCGAAGTCTTCGACGGCCACGCGGCCACTGAAGGTGCTGTCGTCCAGCTTCACCGCCAGGTCTTCCAGGGCCAGGCTGTTCGGCGTGCCCTGCAGGCGGGTGACCAGTTCCAGCTTGGCGAAGGCCGCCGGGTCGTTGGTGGCCGGCAGCGGGCGGCCGATGCTGTCGAGGAAGGTGCGCAGGTCGAACTGGGCGATGGACAGGCCGCCGCTCAGCTGTGGCGCCTTGTCCAGGTCTCGCAGGTTCAGCTCACCCAGGGCGCGCAGCTGGTTGGCCGAGACTTTCAGGCCGTTCCACGAGGCGACATTGGCGGCCAGGTCGACCAGCAACTGGCCTTGGGCGGCGAAGGTCACGGTCTTGCCGCCGGTGGGCTCACCCGAAGTTTCGCCCGACAGGCGCATGTCTTCGAAGTTGTAGCGCTTGAGCTTGCGGTCGAAGCGCAGCTCGCCGGCCAGTTCGGTGCGGGCCTTGATGTTCGGCTGGCTGGCACTGAGGAAGGCGCTGGCCTTGAGCGGAATGTTCGCCCCTTCGTGGACCGGGCCGGTGCTCAGCTGGATGCTTTCGGCGCTGTAGCTCTGGCCGGTCTTGGCATCGGTGTACTGCACGCGGGCGTTGTTCACGGTCAGGCTGTCGATGTCCAGCTTGACGGCGCGTTCGTTGCTGGCGACCGGTGCCGACGCCTGTTCGGCCGGTGCCTGGGCCGGAGCACTGGCCTGCGCATCGGCGCTGGCGCCGTTCTGCGCGGGCAGCGGCTTGCCGATGTCTTCCCAGTTGCCATGGCCCTGTTCGTCACGGGCCAGGGTCAGGTTCAGGCCCTCGACGCGTACGTCGCTCATCTGCACTTCGCGGCGCAGCAGTGGCAGCACACGTACAGAAAGCCCGAGCATCTGCAGGTCGGCGAACGGTTCCTTGGGTTTGTTCAAGGTGGCAATGCTCGCTTCGTGCAACTCCAGGCCCAGCCACGGGAACAGGCTCCAGCCAATGTCACCGTTGAGGGTCAGCTCGACGTGAGCCTTGTCACGTGCCAGCTGGCGAATCTCGTCTTTGTAGTCGTTGGGATCGAAGAGGTGGGTCAGGGCGAAGCCCAGCGCCACGATGATCAGCAGCAACCCGAGAAGCCCAAGTCCCAGGATTTTGCCGAACGCTTTCATGGGCGAGTCCTTGTAGTCCGTTTTTGAAATTCAAGCGCCAGAGTATAGCGCCGCAGTGGTTGCCCCTGCGTATTCGACTAGAGATACAGGGCATTTCCTACGTGTATGGCAGATGGTACGGCTTTCGACCTTGATTTTTCAGCCCGCGATGAAATGCGCTCCTACAGGGGAGAGCAGGTTTTCGGAAAGAGGACCGTTTCAGCCGAGCAAAAATTAACGATATCAGATTGCTTTCACGCTACTTGATGCTGCTACCCTTGCGCCGCTTTGCCTGCACCCTACCTATAAGAAGGATCTGATCCATGAGCAGTACCGTCGCGGCGGGGACCTTGGCCAGTGCGCCAGGCTTCCTGTCGAAGGAGCGCATCATCGCCCGTCCGGGCTTCAACCGCTGGCTGGTCCCGCCGGCCGCCCTGGCCATCCACCTGTGCATCGGCATGGCCTATGGCTTCTCGGTGTTCTGGCTGCCGCTGTCGCAAGCCCTCGGCATCACCGCCCCGGTTGCCTGCGCAGCAGACATGGGCTTCATGGCCCGTATGTTCAGCGCCGAATGCGATTGGCCGATTTCCATGCTGAGCTGGATCTACACCCTGTTCTTCGTCTTCCTCGGTTGCTCGGCGGCCGTGCTGGGTGGTTGGCTGGAACACGCCGGCCCGCGCAAGGCCGGCCTGGTGTCGGCGCTGTGCTGGTGCGGTGGCATGCTGATTTCGGCGATTGGCGTAAAAACCCATCAGCTGTGGCTGATGTGGCTGGGGTCCGGCGTAATCGGTGGTATCGGCCTGGGCCTGGGCTACATCTCGCCGGTGTCGACCCTGATCAAGTGGTTCCCGGACAAGCGTGGCATGGCCACCGGCATGGCGATCATGGGCTTCGGTGGCGGGGCCATGGTCGGTGCACCGCTGGCCACCGCGCTGATGGGCCATTTCGGCAATGCGCAGGAAGTGGGCGTGTGGCAGAGCTTCGTCGTCATGGCAGCGATCTACTTCGTGTTCATGACCGCCGGTGCCCTGGCGTATCGCATACCGCCGACCGGCTGGAAGCCAGAAGGCTGGAGCGCCCCGGTGAAGAAGGCTGGCAACGCCATGGTCACCGACCGCCACGTGCACGTCAGCGTGGCCTGGAAGACCCCGCAGTTCGTGCTGATCTGGCTGGTGCTGTGCCTGAACGTGTCGGCGGGTATCGGCATCCTCGGCATGGCTTCGCCGTTGCTGCAGGAAGTGTTCGCCGGCAAGCTGCTGGGCAACGGGCTGAGCTTCAGCGAGTTGAACAGCGCCCAGCTGGCGCAGATTGCCGCGATCGCCGCCGGCTTCACCGGCCTGCTGAGCCTGTTCAACATCGGCGGGCGGTTCTTCTGGGCGTCGTTCTCGGACTACATTGGCCGCAAGAACACCTATTTCGCCTTCTTCGCCCTGGGCGTGGGCTTGTACAGCCTGGTGCCGAACATGGGGCACCTGGGTAACGTGGCGCTGTTCGTGGCGGCGTTCTGCATCATTCTGTCGATGTACGGTGGTGGTTTTGCCACGGTACCGGCCTACCTGGCCGACCTGTTCGGCACGCAGATGGTCGGCGCCATTCATGGCCGCCTGCTGACCGCCTGGGCGGCGGCGGGGGTGCTGGGCCCGGTGCTTATCACCTACCTGCGCGAGTACCAGTTGGCGGCCGGGGTGGAGCGTGCGGCTGCTTATGACATGACCCTGTACATCCTCGCCGGCCTGCTGGTGCTGGGCTTTGTCTGCAACATGCTGGTGCGGCCGGTGGCCGACAAGCATTTCATGAGCGATGCCGAACTGGCTGCCGAGCGGGCGTTGAGCCATGACAAGGGCGCCGACGGGGCGCGCTCGCTGGAGTGGAAGGCGGCGCCGGGTAGCCTGCCGCTGGTGCTGCTGGCCTGGGCAGTGGTGGTCGTGCCGTTGGCCTGGGGCGTTTGGATTACCCTGCAGAAGACGGCTGTGCTGTTCCATTGATTGGGGGCGCTTTGCGCCCCATCGCGACACAAGGCCGCTCCTACAGGTGAACCCTGAGCGGCCTTGTGTCGCGATGGGCTGCAAAGCAGCCCCAGGCCCCCGGTTGTATAGACCTGTAACGGTATCCAGCCTGCGTAACTCCTCGTTCTGCCATATGTCATCCGCGTTTCAAGCCGGCGCGTTCTAGGCCTATAATGAAGCCCTTTTCGCCTAATGATTTTGCGGAGCTGGTGATGGTCGAACGTAAGGCTTCCGTCGAGCGCAATACCCTGGAAACCCAGGTCAAGTGCTCGATCAACCTCGATGGCAGTGGCAAGGCCCGATTCGATATCGGTGTGCCTTTCCTTGAACACATGCTGGACCAGATTGCCCGCCATGGGCTGATCGATCTGGATATCGAGTGCAAGGGTGACACGCTTATCGACGATCACCATACCGTCGAAGACGTCGGCATCACTCTGGGCATGGCATTCGCCCAGGCCATCGGTGACAAAAAGGGCATCTTCCGCTACGGCCACGCCTATGTGCCGCTGGACGAAGCGCTGTCGCGCGTGGTCATCGACTTCTCCGGTCGCCCGGGCCTGCAGATGCACGTGCCGTACACCCGCGCCAGCGTCGGTGGCTTCGATGTCGACCTGTTCCAGGAGTTCTTCCAGGGCTTCGTCAACCACGCCCTGGTGACCCTGCACATCGACAACCTGCGTGGCCACAACACCCACCACCAGATCGAGACCGTGTTCAAGGCTTTCGGCCGCGCCCTGCGCATGGCCATTACCCTCGACGAGCGCATGGCCGGGCAGATGCCATCCACCAAAGGGTGCCTGTAAATGCAGACGGTAGCCGTAATCGACTATGGCATGGGCAACTTGCACTCGGTGGCCAAGGCGCTCGAGCATGTAGGGGCCGGTAAGGTGCTGGTCACCAGCGATGCCACGGTCATCCGCGAAGCCGACCGCGTGGTATTCCCGGGCGTGGGCGCGATTCGCGACTGCATGGCCGAAATCCGCCGCCTGGGCTTCGACAGCCTGGTGCGCGAAGTCAGCCAGGACCGGCCGTTCCTCGGCATTTGCGTGGGTATGCAGGCACTGCTCGACCACAGCGAAGAAAACGACGGTGTCGACTGCATCGGCATGTTCCCCGGCCAGGTGCGCTTCTTCGGCAAAGACCTGCAGGAAGACGGCGAGCACCTGAAGGTGCCGCACATGGGCTGGAACGAAGTTGGCCAGACCAACGACCACCCGCTGTGGCACGACATCCCCGACCGTGCGCGGTTCTACTTCGTGCATAGCTACTACATCAATGCCGGCAAGCCGGCCCAGGTGGTCGGCCGCGGCCATTACGGTGTCGATTTCGCCGCTGCGCTGGCCGATGGCTCGCGCTTTGCCGTGCAGTTCCACCCGGAGAAGAGCCATACCCATGGCCTGCAGCTGCTGCAGAACTTCGTCGCCTGGGACGGGCGCTGGTAAATGAGCAGGTCGAAGACCAAGGCCCCGGTCATCACCCTGGCCCCCGAGCAGGAGCGCGATGCGCTGCACACGCTCAAGCGCTTCCTCGAAGACCGTTTCGAGCTGGAGCTGGGGTCGTTCGAAGTGGCCGAAGTCCTCGAGCTGTTCAGCAAAGAAATTGCACCCCTTTACTACAACAGGGCGATTGCCGATGTTCAGCTGCACCTCAAGGAGCGGTTCGAGAGCATCGAAAGCGATCTGTGGGCGCTCGAGAAGCCCTGAAAACCCAAGAACAGACAGGTTCCCAAGATGCTGATTATCCCCGCTATCGATCTGAAGGACGGTGCCTGCGTGCGCCTGCGCCAAGGCCGCATGGAAGACTCCACGGTATTTTCCGACGACCCGGTGAGCATGGCCGCCAAGTGGGTCGAGGGTGGCTGCCGCCGCCTGCACCTGGTCGACCTCAACGGCGCCTTCGAAGGCCAGCCGGTCAACGGTGAAGTGGTCACCGCCATTGCCAAGCGCTACCCGACCCTGCCGATCCAGATCGGCGGTGGCATCCGCTCGCTGGAAACCATCGAGCACTACGTCAAGGCTGGCGTCAGCTACGTGATCATCGGCACCAAGGCGGTCAAGCAGCCGGAGTTCGTCGCCGAAGCGTGCAAGGCCTTCCCGGGCAAGGTCATCGTTGGCCTGGACGCCAAGGATGGCTTCGTCGCCACCGACGGCTGGGCTGAGGTGAGCTCGGTGCAGGTCATCGACCTGGCCAAGCGTTTCGAGGCCGATGGCGTCTCGGCGATCGTCTACACCGACATCGCCAAGGACGGCATGATGCAAGGCTGCAACGTGCCGTTCACCAAGGCGCTGGCAGAAGCTACCTCGATCCCGGTGATCGCCTCGGGTGGCATCCACAACCTGGGCGACATCAAGGCCCTGCTGGACGCCAAGGCCCCGGGCATCATCGGCGCCATCACCGGCCGTGCCATCTACGAAGGCACCCTCGATGTCGCCGAGGCCCAGGCCTTCTGCGACAACTACCAAGGCTGAGGACTGAACCATGGCACTGGCCAAGCGCATCATCCCTTGCCTGGACGTGGACAACGGCCGGGTGGTCAAGGGCGTCAAGTTCGAGAACATCCGTGATGCCGGCGACCCGGTGGAAATCGCCCGTCGCTACGACGAGCAAGGTGCCGACGAAATCACCTTCCTCGACATCACTGCCAGCGTCGACGGCCGCGACACTACCCTGCATACCGTCGAACGCATGGCCAGCCAGGTGTTCATCCCGCTGACCGTGGGCGGTGGCGTGCGCACCGTGCAGGACATCCGCAACCTGCTCAATGCCGGTGCCGACAAGGTCTCGATCAACACGGCCGCGGTGTTCAACCCGGAGTTTGTCGGCGAGGCCGCGGACCGTTTCGGTTCGCAGTGCATCGTTGTCGCCATCGACGCCAAGAAGGTTTCCGGGCCGGGTGAGCAGCCGCGCTGGGAGATTTTTACCCACGGCGGGCGCAAGCCTACCGGGCTGGATGCCGTTGAATGGGCGAAGAAGATGGAAGGCCTGGGAGCCGGCGAGATCCTGCTGACCAGCATGGATCAGGACGGCATGAAGAACGGCTTCGACCTGGGTGTTACCCGTGCGATCAGTGATGCGCTGGGTATTCCGGTGATTGCCTCGGGCGGGGTGGGTAACCTGCAGCACCTGGCTGACGGCATTCTGGAAGGGCACGCCAGTGCGGTGTTGGCGGCCAGTATCTTCCACTTTGGTGAGTACACGGTGCCGGAAGCCAAGGCCTACATGGCTTCGCGCGGGATCGTCGTTCGCTGACCCATTGTTGGGAGGGCTTTGCCCTCCTTTCGCGACACAAGGCCGCTCCTACAGGGATACGCGTCCCCCTGTAGGAGCGGCCTTGTGTCGCGAAAGGGCCGCAAAGCGGCCCCAATGGCATCAACCGTGATTCTTGCCGAGCAGCGCGTGATACAGCTCGCTGTCGCCCAGAATCCCCACCACCTTGTCATTTTCCTGCAGCACCAGCTTGTTCCCGGTCTGGTAACGAATCTGCAGCGCATCACGCATGCCGATATCCGCGTGCACCAGGGTCGGCCTGCGACCCAGCCCTTCCACCGACTGCCCCGGCGCCCAGTTCTGCATCTCCAGCCCGTTCTGCCCCTGGCGTGCGCGCTTGATCGAGTTGCCTTCGCCCAGGTCCAGCCACGAATCGCCACCCGGGTCCAGGCACACCGAACCATTCACCCGCTTGCAATTGTCCAGGCTGCGCATCAGGCTGCGCCCGCACAGCACGTTCAGCGGGTTGGTGTGGGCGACGAAGGTGCGCACATACTCGTCGGCCGGGTTGAGCACGATCTCTTCCGGCTTGCTGTACTGGATGATCCGCCCGTCCTTCATGATCGCGATGCGGCTACCCAGCTTCAGCGCCTCGTCCAGGTCGTGGCTGACGAACACGATGGTCTTGCTCAGCTTGGCCTGCAGGCCAAGCAACTCGTCCTGCAGGCCCTGGCGGATCAGCGGGTCCAGTGCCGAGAACGGTTCGTCCATCAGCAGGATGTCGGCATCCATCGCCAGCGCCCGGGCCAGGCCCACGCGCTGCTGCATGCCGCCAGACAGTTCGTCCGGCTTCTTGTTGCGCCACTGGGTCAGGCCCACCAGCTCGAGCTTCTCGTCGACCAGCTTGCGCCGCTCCTTCTCGGGGCGGCCCTGCATTTCCAGGCCAAAGCTGATGTTCTCGCGCACCGTCAGCCAGGGCATCAGGGCGAATTTCTGGAACACCATGGCAATGCGCTTGGTGCGCATCATCTTCAGCTCGGCCGGGGTGCAGTGGGCAATGTCGATGTGCTTGCCTTCGTGCTCGACGAACAGCTTGCCGCGGCTGACGGTGTTCAGACCGTTGATGCAGCGCAGCAAGCTCGACTTGCCAGAACCGGACAGGCCCATCAGCACGCAGATCTCGCCCTTCTGGATATCCAGGTTGGCTTTTTCGACACCCACCACCAGGCCGGTCTGCTTGAGGATCTGCTCGCGGGTCTGGCCCTGGTCGAGCAGGGCCAGCGCTTCGCGCGGCTTGTTGGAGAAGATGACGTCGACGTCTTCGAAACGAATGATGCTCATGCTTCACCCCTTACCGGCAGGTCCGGTTGCTTGCAGATACGGTCGAGCATGATCGCCAGCAGCACGATCGCCAGGCCCGCTTCGAAGCCCAGGGAAATATCGGCGGTGTTCAGTGCGTTGACCACAGGTTTGCCCAGGCCGTCAGCGCCGACCAGGGCGGCGATCACCACCATCGACAGCGACAGCATGATGCACTGGGTAACGCCGGCGGCGATGCTTGGCATCGCGTGCGGCAGTTCGATACGGGTGAGCAGCTGGCGCCGCGAGCAGCCAAAGGCCTTGCCGGCGTCCATCAGCTCCTGCGGGACGTCGCAGATGCCCAGATAGGTGAGACGGATCGGCGCGGCGATGGCGAACACCACCGTCGAGATCAGCCCCGGCACCACACCCAGGCCGAACAGGGTCAGGGTGGGGATCAGGTAGACGAAGGTAGGTACCGTCTGCATCAGGTCGAGTACCGGGCGCATGGCGGTATAGAACATTGGTTTGTGCGCGGCGACGATGCCCAGTGGCACGCCGATGGCCACGCAAACCACTGTGGCGAAGGTGACCTGCGCCAGGGTTTCCATGGTTTCCTGCCAGTAACCCAGGTTGAGGATCAGCAGGAACGACAGGGCGACGAATGCGGTCAGCGCCCACTTGCGCTGGATGAAATGCGCCAGGGCGGCGAACAGAGCGATGAGCACGAACGGATTGAAGAAAGTCAGGGCACTGGTTACGCCATGGATCATGAACTCCAGGCCTTGCGCGATGGCGTCGAAGTAATTCGCGCCGTTCTGGGTCAGCCACTCGACGAACGACGCGATGTACTGGCCCAGGGGTATTTTCTGATCGATAAGCATGATAGCGAGCTTCCACCTGCATAGATTGAACTCAACCCGGGGCAGGCACGGTCCTGCCCCGAGGTAGCGCTATTGCGTATTTCGTTATTGCGTCAGCTTGGCCTTGGCCGCCTCAAGGCCGGGTTTGCCATCCACGGTGGTTACGCCGGCCAGCCAGGCATCCAGTTTGCCAGGGTTGTCCTTGAGCCACTTCTTGGCAGCCGCCTCGGGTTTCATCTTGTCGTCCAGGACATAGCCCATCATGGTGCTTTCATCCTTGAGCTCGAACGACAGGTTCTTCAACAGCTGGCCAACGTTGCTGCATTCCTGCACATAGCCCTTGCGGGTGTTGGTCAATACGGTCGCCTTGCCGAAGTCGGGGCCGAAGAATTCGTCTCCGCCGGTCAGGTACTGCATCTTGAAGCGGGTGTTCATCGGGTGCGGTTCCCAGCCGAGGAACACGATGGCCTCGCCGCGTTTCTGCGCGCGGTCGACCTGCGACAGCATGCCGGCCTCGCTGGACTGAACGATCTTGAATCCGGCGTCCTTCAGGCCGAAGGCGTTCTTGTCGATCATGCTCTGGATGGTGCGGTTGCCATCGTTGCCGGGCTCGATGCCGTAGATCTTGCCGTCCAGTTCCTGCTTGAACTTGGGAATGTCGCTGAAATCCTTCAGGCCCTTGTCATACAGCGCCTGGGGCACGGCCAGGGTGTACTTGGCGTTTTCCAGGTTGGCGCGCACGGTTTCCACGGTGCCGGCGTCGCGATACTGCTTGATGTCGTTCTCCATGGTCGGCATCCAGTTGCCGAGAAACACGTCCAGGTCCTTGCCGGTGGCCAGCGACTTGTAGGTCACCGGTACCGAGATCATGGTGGTGTGGGTCTTGTAACCCAGTGCTTCGAGCACAACGCTGGTGGTCGCGGTAGTGACCGTGATGTCGGTCCAGCCGACATCCGAGAACCGTACCGTCTGGCATTGCTCGGGTTCGGCGGCCTGGGCCAGCAAAGGCGCGGACAGCAACGCAACCAGCAACAGCGAGGGTGAACCTTTCATGGATGGACTCCTGTGATTTTGTCTTCGGGTTCGCGTGGGTCGCCGGGCTTTCTCAGGGTCCGGTCGACCAGGCCTGCAGAGGGCAGGATGCGTGGCCGTGCTTTACGAGTCGCTTTCGATAATCCTCCAGCGCCGGGCAATCGCCTACTGGTGGGGTCGTAACCAGTACGGAACGGGTCGTATCCAGTATGGGCGATGTCGTTTATGGATTTTTCCACCCCCTCAGCCGCATTTTTACGTCACCAGGCCGCCGTAAAGCGGCGTGGCAAGGGCAGCTCCCCGGTTGAAAACAGCGCGGCGCTGCTGGACAAAAGTACGTCGGTTGCAGACGGCGAGGGGGTTGGTAAAAGCCCGATGATGCGTGCATTCAAGGCGGCCCGCTGCTTCAGCCTAGCAGTTGCCCCGCCCTGCGCATGGCGCGCAGAGACAAGCCCAGCAAGAGGTGATTCGACAATGGCCATCAGCGTGTTCGACCTGTTCAAGATCGGTGTCGGGCCCTCCAGCTCCCACACCGTAGGCCCCATGCGTGCTGGCGCCCTGTTCGTCCAGGGCCTGCGCGAACGCGGCGAGCTGGAACGTGTGAAGCGGATCGAAGTGCGCCTGTATGGCTCGCTGTCGGCCACAGGTGTGGGGCACGGCACCGACAATGCCACCATCATGGGCTTGATGGGTGAATGGCCTGACGCCATCGACCCGACCCAGATCGTGCCGCGTATAGCCGACCTGCGCGAAACCAACACCCTGCAGCTGGACAGCCGCCTGCCCATCGAATTCGTCTGGGCCCGCGACATGCTGTTGCTGGACGAGAATTTGCCGTACCACCCCAACGCCATGACCCTGGTTGCCGAAGGCGAACAGGGCGAGCTGCACCGCGACACCTACTACTCGGTGGGTGGCGGCTTCGTGGTCGATGCCGCCCAGGCCGCCAGCGGCGTGCTGGATGCTGACCAGACGGTGCTGCCTTACGATTTCAATAGCGCTGCCGAACTGCTGCGCCTGTGCAAGCAAAACGACCTCAGCGTGTCGCAATTGATGATGGCCAACGAGAAGGTCTGGCGCAGCGAGGAAGAGATCCGCGCCGGCCTGCACAAGCTCTGGGAAGTCATGCAGGAATGCGTCAACAACGGCCTCAAGTACGAAGGCACGCTGCCCGGCGGATTGAACGTGCGCCGCCGCGCCGCCAAGCTGCACCGCAGCCTGCAGGAAATCGGCAAACCCAACGTGATCGGCTCGACCATGAGCGCCATGGAGTGGGTCAACCTGTTCGCCTTGGCGGTCAATGAAGAAAACGCTGCCGGCGGGCGTATGGTTACCGCACCGACCAACGGTGCGGCGGGCATCATCCCGGCGGTGTTGCACTACTACATGCGCTTCAGCGATGCGGTGGACGAGTCCAGCGTGGTCGACTTCTTCCTCGGTGCTGCCGCGGTGGGCATCCTGTGCAAGAAGAACGCCTCGATCTCTGGTGCCGAAGTGGGTTGCCAAGGGGAAGTCGGTTCGGCTTGCGCCATGGCAGCGGCGGGGCTTGCCGAAGTGCTGGGCGCGACCCCGCCACAGGTGGAGAACGCTGCCGAGATCGCCCTGGAGCACAACCTGGGCCTGACCTGCGACCCGGTCGGTGGGTTGGTGCAGGTTCCGTGCATCGAGCGCAACGCGATTGCCGCGGTCAAGGCCATCAACGCTGTGCAGATGGCCCTGCGTGGTGACGGCGAGCACTTCATTTCCCTCGACCAGGTGATCCGCACCATGCGCGATACCGGGGCCGACATGCACGACAAGTATAAAGAGACTTCGCGCGGTGGTTTGGCGGTCAGCGCGATCGAGTGCTGATAGCTTGACCGGACCTCAACGGCCTCTTCGCGGGTGAAACCGTGAAGAGGCCCTTGAGTTTGACGCAGGTGCAGCACAGCCCCCCAATGCATCCTTATGGTGCAGTGCGACGCATACCAATCGTCGGGTGTCGTAATCAGTGCGGGCATTGTCGGTGACACTCAAGAGTGTCGTTTCTGGGCATCCTACACTGCGCGTGTCACCAAATTGCTCAGCCATTCCACGCACACCGCCTAGCACGCCCGTTCTACGATGATTGACCAACTCGATCAAAGCACCTGATTTGCCTAACAAAGGCGTCGTTTTCAGGTTTTTTTGGATGGCCGTTCAACTTCAGGCACGGCGTTTGCGTAGAGATTGGTACCAAGGCCCCCACACATGAAACCGGGGCCATACATAACAAGAAATCAGTGCTCGCCTGAGGCACCCCCTGCATTTGTGTGAGGAGAAATCGCGATGACGTCGTACACCTCCGGGAACCCAACCCAGAACCGCACAGCCCCCCAGTCCATCGGGTTTCTCCTATTGGACAATTTCACCCTGATTTCCCTGGCGTCGGCCGTCGAGCCGCTGCGCATGGCCAACCAGCTGTCCGGCCGCGAGCTGTACCGCTGGCACACCCTCACCGCCGATGGTGGACAGGTGTGGGCCAGCGATGGCTTGCAGATAACCCCTGACGCCGCGATGCACAGTGCGCCTCCCATCGATACCGTGATTGTTTGCGGCGGCGTGGGCATCCAGCGCAGTGTCACCCGCGAGCATGTCACCTGGTTGCAAACCCAGGCCCGCCAGTCGCGCCGCCTGGGCGCGGTATGCACCGGCAGCTGGGCCTTGGCCTGTGCCGGGCTGCTGGATGGTTTCGATTGCAGTGTGCACTGGGAATGCCTGGCCGCGATGCAAGAGGCTTTCCCGCGCGTCAACATGAGCACCCGCCTGTTCACCCTCGACCGTAACCGCTTCACCAGCTCCGGCGGTACTGCGCCGCTGGACATGATGCTGCACCTGATCAGCCGCGACCACGGCCGTGAACTGTCGGCGGCGATCTCCGAAATGTTCGTCTACGAGCGCATCCGCAACGAGCAGGATCACCAGCGCGTGCCGCTCAAGCACATGCTTGGCACCAACCAGCCGAAGCTGCAGGAAATCGTTGCGCTGATGGAGGCCAACCTCGAAGAGCCGATCGACCTGGACGAACTGGCGGTATACGTGTCGGTATCGCGCCGGCAGCTCGAGCGCCTGTTCCAGAAGTACCTGCACTGTTCGCCGTCGCGTTACTACCTGAAGCTGCGCCTGATCCGCGCCCGGCAGCTGCTGAAGCAGACGCCGATGTCGATCATCGAAGTGGCGTCGGTGTGCGGCTTCGTGTCTACCCCGCACTTCTCCAAATGCTACCGCGAGTATTTCGGCATTCCGCCGCGTGACGAGCGCGTGGGCTCCAACACCGCGCAGCAGGTGGCGATGATGCCGATCCCGCAGGCCATGACCCTGTCGCCGCACAGCGGGCCGATGGCGGCCCTGAGCCAGGCGCGCAACGAGTCGACCTTTGCCAGTGTAAGGCTCTGAAACAGCACTGGCCTCTTCGCGGGTAAACCCGCTCCCACAGGTACTGCACTGCTTTTGAATTCAGTGCAGTACCTGTGGGAGCGGGTTTACCCGCGAAGAGGCCAGTACAGGAAAACGAATCAGCCGCGCTTGTTGAACTGCGCCAACGCCGGCAACAGCTGTTTGTCGATGGCCTGGCGCACCGCCGGCAGGATCGTCGCACTACCGGTATACATCTGCTCCACCATCCCCTTCAGCGCCCGTGCATTGGGCTCGGTCAACCCACGCACCACCGCTTCGCACGCCTGCTCGGCAGTAGCGCCGGCCGGAATCTCGAACCCGCGCGCGCGCAGGTGGCCTGCCAGATCGTCCTGGTCAATCAAATCCGCATGCATCATGGCTGTTGTCCCTTTTATCGCTAAGAGAGTGCTGCTGTGATTTACGACCGATTCTGTGACGCCGGCGACATGCCCGCAACAACAGAATGGCGCCATGGCTGCTTTGGCTAAGAACAGGTCGTTTACGGCTAAATCCAGTGTTCGGGAAGTGCGCAAACTCAAGCCATCTGCCGCAACGGAGGGTTTGGTCACCCTCGTTCGTGTACAGTGGATGTTGCTCGCTCTTGGCCCCGGATGCTCACGGCTTTCCGGGGTTATTTTTTTCCTGACCTGATATTTTTGCCAGTTGTGAAGCTTGCTGCGTAGGGCGCTTAGTTGAGGCGTAAGTACCTTAATGGAGCAGCACCATGCGTATAAGGAAAATGACGAGCCTAATCGCCTCTGCGAGCCTTGGGCTGCTGGTGGCGTGTACATCGCATCACTCGGTCCAGGCGAAGAAATTGTTCGAGTTTCGCGGTAGCAACAGCCTGACGGAACTCCAGGCAGCAGTGGGGGTGGCGCCCTATTTGAATGCACTTGTAAGCGACCCGGCTAACGAGGACATTCGGCCGGTTACCGTGGACACTTCGCTGGTTTCGCCAGATACGAAATCATTGACCGTCTCTCTGAACGAAAAAGACAGCGTTACATTCCAGCTGCGACGGGCCGACCCTCCGGCACCGGGTATGGTGGGGTGGGTAGGTGATGTGTCGACTGATCGGCGGAAGAAGTTCACGTCGACGGCAGAAGGTGATTTTGATAAAGACTGGATATCGTTGGTGCTTCATGAAGGAAACCTGATAGGCAGTATCAACTTTGATGGTATGCGCTATGAGTTGCAGCCTGTCGGGCGAGGCCAGCACGTGCTGGTGAAGGTTAATGAGTCAAAATTGCCGCCTGAAGCTGAGCCGCTTTTAGAAAATAGCACTTCTGCACCGGACACGACGTCTGGATATGTACCGAAATCACAGCGAAGCATCATTCGTGTCATGTTCGTGACCACTGAAGAGTCTCGGGCAAGGTATGCTGATTATAAAGGCACGTTGGCCAATGCGTTGCAGAGCGCCAATCAGTACATGATCAATAGTAAAGTGGATATCACCTATGAACTGGCCGGGTACTACGACGGCGCTATCAGTGAGCAGGGAAAAACATTCAAAGAAATGGTGTATGCCCTCCGCCAAACCGATCAGCCTTTTGGCAAAGCAGTGGGTGAGCGGCGAGATGCCTTACGTGCTCACTTGGTATCTATTTTGCTCGTCAATCCCGAATACTGCGGTTGGGCCTCCATCACTTCCAATAAGAGTAATGCTTTTTCCGGCATCGCTTGTTTTGGCTCTCTGGGCCATGAGTTAGGGCATAATCTTGGGGCAGACCACAATTGGCATGAGGGCGATAACGAGCGCAATCCACCCTACATGTTCGGTTATCGCTACCAGGCGGGAACGCCTCGCTTCAGTACACAGATGTCGTACGCATGCAGCCCGGCATGCCCGCGCATACCCTACCATTCTAATCCGCGCGTGACGTATGAAGGTATCCCCGTCGGAACGGCAGAACATCATGATGTAGCCCGACGGTTCAATGAGCGCAGGGAAACGGTTGAAGGTTTTTATCCACCGGTACTTGAGTTCATACTTTACGATGGCAGTAATTTTAACGGGCGATCTTGTCAATTTGTTCAGGGCATCGGTTCTTCAACTGATGTGCGAGCGCAGTGCGGGGAGGAATGGGGGACTATTGTGAGCTCTGCAAAGGTTATCGGCATGGCCCCGGGCGTCAGCGTGAAATTTACACATGACAAGCATGCTTATGAGTCGTTCTTAAGTAAAACGTACAGCGGTATTTTGCCCGTTTACCAATTTGGCGATTATCCAGATGTTGATGTCGGTATTGAGTGGTCTTCTGGCGGAGGCTCTATCAACAATATGGTCGATGGCATAAGTAGCTCAAGATAGCGCATTGTAATCAGGCTCGGGGGCTGGCCACACTGAGCCCTCAAAGCAACGGAGGGTTTGGTCACCCTCGTTCGTGCACAGTGGATGTTGCTCGCTCTTGGCCCCGGATGCTCACGGCTTTCCGGGGTTATTTTTTGCCTGAATACACGACCTGTGGGAGCGGGCGTGCCCGCGAATGCGGCGGTGAATCCACCATCGCATTCGCGGGCACGCCCGCTCCCACAGGTTATGTGTTGCTGCTCAGTTTGGCGTAGGCAGGGCTATCACCCGGCCGACGAACTCAGTCGGAGGCACATCCTGCTGCTCACCCACCAATCCTTGCAGCAACCCGACACTACGCTCACTGAACGGCGCCGACTTCGGCCCCGCCAGGTCCACATGCAGCAGCATCTGCTCACTGGCCGCCAGTGCTTCGTCGAACCCTGCCCGGTGCAGGCTGTGGTAGACATGCAGGCGCTTGCGGTCGAAGCCGATGATCTGTGTCTGCACCCACACCTCGCTACCCAGCTTCACTTCGTGCAGGTAGTTGATGTGCGCCTCCAGGGTGAACAGCGAGTTACCGCTCTGGCCGCGGCTGTCGGCATCCAGGCCGATGCGCTCCATCAGCGCGTCGGTGGCGTAGCTGAAGATCAGCAGGTAGAAGGCATCGCGCAGGTGCCCGTTATAGTCGACCCAGTCCTCCTGGACTGGGGTGCGGTAGGTGATCAGTGCGGGCATCGCGGTCTCCTCAGTCGCCGAAAGCCATACCGTGCTTGGCCTTGCTGGTCTTCACCGCTTCCAGCACTGCCAACAGGGTGTCATCACGATAGCGCTCCAGGGCGGCGATGCTGCGGTCGCCCAGTTGCTCGGAGGTCCCTTCGACCACATCGTCGATCAGCTTGTCGGTCAGCTCTGGTGCCGGCAGGTAAGTCCACGGCAGTTGCAGCGCCGGGCCGAACTGAGCCATGAAGTGACGCATGCCTGCGTCACCACCGGCCAGGGTGTAGGTGAGGAACGTGCCCATGAACGACCAGCGCAGGCCGGCGCCGAAGCGGATGGCATCGTCGATTTCGCCGGTGCTGGCCACGCCGTCGTTGACCAGGTGCAGGGCTTCGCGCCACAGGGCTTCGAGCAGGCGGTCGGCGATGAACCCGGGCACTTCCTTGCGTACGTGCAGCGGGCGCATGCCCAGGTTGGTGTAGATGGCCCTGGCAGCTTCGATGGCCTCGGGGGCGGTGCGGTTGCCGCCGACGATTTCCACCAGCGGCAGCAGGTACACCGGGTTGAACGGGTGGCCGACCACGCAGCGCTCGGGGTGGGTGGCCGACTCGTAGAACTCGCTGGGCAGCAGGCCCGAGGTGCTTGAACCGATGATCGCGTCGGGTTTGGCGGCAGCGCTGATCTTTGCGTGCAGGTCGAGTTTCAGGTCCAGGCGTTCAGGGGCGCTTTCCTGGATGAAATCGGCATCGCGGACGCATTCCTCGATGGTGGCGACGAACTTCAGGCGCTCTTGTGAGGCGCCGGGTGCCAGGCCTTGCTTTTCCAATGCCGGCCAGGCGTTGGCGATGCGCTTGCGCAAGGCCTGCTCGGCGCCTGGCGCCGGGTCCCAGGCGACCACGTCCAGCCCGTGGGCCAGGGCGCGCGCGACCCAGCCGCTGCCGATCACGCCACTACCCAGGGCGGCGAAGGTCTTGATCTCGGTGATGAAGGTCATGTTGGGCTCCTGAAAGTGTCAGCGGCGTTTGAGGTTCATCTTTTCCCGGCCTTCGGCCGGGGTCAGCACACGGGCGCCAAGGCGCGAAATGATCTCTACCGCGCGCTCGACCAACTGGCCGTTGCTGGCCAGCACGCCACGGTCCAGGTACAGGTTGTCCTCCAGGCCCACCCGCACGTTGCCGCCCAGCAGCACCGCCTGTGCGGCCATCGGCATCTGCATGCGGCCGATGCCGAACCCGGCCCAGGTGACGTTGGCCGGCAGGTTGTCGACCATCGCCTTCATGGTGGTGGTATCGGCCGGCGCGCCCCACGGGATGCCCAGACAAAGCTGGAACAGTGGGTCGTCGAGCAGGCCTTCCTTCATCATCTGCTTGGCGAACCACAGGTGGCCGGTGTCGAAGATTTCCAGCTCGGCTTTTACCCCCAGCTCGGTAATGCGCTTGGCGCCGGCGCGCAGTTGTGCCGGGGTGGAGACGTAGATCGAGTTACCGTCGCCGAAGTTGAGGGTGCCGCAGTCGAGGGTGCAGATTTCCGGCAGCAGCGCTTCGACGTGGGCCAGGCGCTCCAGTGGGCCGATCAGGTCGGTACCCGGGCCGAATTCCAGTGGTGTTTCACCCGGGCCGATTTCCAGGTCGCCACCCATGCCCGCGGTAAGGTTGACGATGATGTCCACGTCGGCTTCGCGGATGCGTTCCATGACTTCGCGATACAGCGCCACGTCACGGCTGAAACGGCCGGTTTGCGGGTCGCGCACGTGGCAGTGGACCACGGTGGCGCCGGCTTTGGCGGCCTCTACGGCAGACTCGGCGATCTGCTTGGGGGTGACTGGAACAAGGTGGCTTTTCGAGGCGGTGTCGCCGGCGCCGGTTAGGGCGCAGGTGATGATGACGTCGTGGTTCATGGCTTGGTTCCTTGTGGTAACCGTTGTGGCCTTTTCGCGGGCACGCCCGCTCCCACAGGGTCTGCGCAGACCTTGACCTTTGCGCTGTACCTGTAGGAGCAGCCTTGTGCTGCGAAAGGCCTGTCAGTTGGCAGTGAGGTTGAGGTTGTCGGCAGCCGGTTTGCCATCGAAGGTGGTCACACCCTCCAGCCAGCGGGCCTTGTCCTCGGGGTGGTCCTTGAGCCACTGGCGGGCCGACTCCAGCGCATCCTTGTGGTCGAGCAGCGGCTGCATCATGCGGCTCTCGTCCTCGGCGCTGAAGTTCAGGTTGGCCAGCAGGCGGTGGGCGTTGGGGCAGCGTTCGGCGTAGTCCGGCGCGGTCACCGTCCACACTGTCGCGCGGCCTTCGTCAGGGCCCAGGGCGTCCTGGCTGTCGCCCAGGTAGACCATGTCGATATTCACGTTCATCGGGTGCGGTGCCCAGCCAAAGAACACCACGGCTTCGTTGCGCCGCACCGCGCGATCGACGGCGGCGAGCATGCCGGCCTCGCTGGACTCGACCAGCTGGAACTTGCCCAGGCCGAACTGGTTCTTGGCGATCATCGCCTTGATCTGGGTGTTGGCGCCGGAACCCGGTTCGATGCCGTAGATTTTCCCGCCCAGTTCCTTTTCGAACTTGTGGATGTCGGCGAAGGTCTTCAGGCCCTTGTCGGCCAGGTACTTGGGCACCGCCAGGGTGGCGCGGGCGTCTTCCAGGCTGGGTTTGTCGAGCACCTTGACCTGCTTGGCGTCGACGAACGGGGTGATGGTCTGGGTCATGATCGGGTTCCAGTAACCCAGGAACATGTCCAGGCGTTTGTCGCGGATGCCGGCGAAGATGATCTGCTGCGAGGCGCTGGTCTGTTTGGTCTGGTAGCCAAGGCCATCGAGCAGCACCTGTGCCATGGCGCTGGTGGCGATGACGTCGGTCCAGTTGACCACGCCCAGACGGACGTTCTTGCAGGCCGCAGGCTCGGCGGCGAATAGTGGGGAAGTGGCGATGCTGCTCAGGGCAAGGGTCAACAGGCTGCGGCGGATCAAGCTGTGCATGGTGGCTCTCCATCGGCAGTGCATATTGTTATTGGGGTTCGACCTCTCTGGGTCGTATGAAGAAGCTACGCTGCTGTCAGGGTGGAAAATCGCACCCTGGCGACCAACATTTGCACGGAGGCGACCACCTTTGCCGTGGAGCATGCAATGCCGCAAATCATTCACTTCCTGTTGTTGCCCGGGTTCTCGGCCATGGGTTTCATCAGTGCCCTGGAGCCACTGCGGGTGGCCAACCGCTTCAAGGGCCCGTTGTATCGCTGGCAGGTATTGAGCCTGGACGGTGGGGCGGTGCAGGCCAGCAATGGCATGTCGGTGAACGCCGATGCAGCGCTGGCGGCGGGCGAGCCTGGTGGCATCCTGCTGATCGTCGCCGGTTTCGAGCCATTGGCCTGTTACGGACCGGCGCTGCAGCAGGCGCTACGCCGCCTGGACCATGAGGGGGTGGTTCTGGGTGGCATCGATACCGGCGCGGTGGTGCTGGCCGAGGCCGGCCTGCTCGACGGCCACCGCGCCACCGTGCACTGGGAGGCGCTGGAGGCGTTCAAGGAGAACTACCCGAGCCTGCAGGCCACCCAGGAACTGTTCGAAATTGACCGGCGGCGCATCACCTGTGCCGGTGGCACCGCTTCGATCGACCTGATGCTCGACCTGATTTCCCAGGCCCACGGCAGTGAACTGGCGGTGCAGGTGTCGGAGCAATTCGTGCTCGGACGTATCCGCCAGCGACAGGACCACCAGCGCATGCAGATTGCCAGCCGCTATGGCATTAGCAACAAGAAGCTGGTGAAGGTGATTGGTGAAATGGAGCGCAACACCGAGCAGCCGCTCAATACCCAGGTGCTGGCCGAAGCGGTGCAGGTGACCCGGCGGCAACTGGAGCGGTTGTTCCGCGTGCACCTGGACGACACGCCCAGTGGGTTCTATTTGCGACTGCGCCTGGACAAGGCACGGCAGTTGTTGCGCCAGACCGACATGAGTGTGCTGGAGGTGGGGGTGGCGTGCGGGTTCGAGTCGGCTTCGTACTTTACCCGCTGCTATCGGGCACGGTACCAGCGTTGCCCGCGGGAGGACCGCTTGGCCCGGGCGGTTTGATTCCCTCCTGTACCGGCCTCTTCGCGGGTAAACCCGCTCTCATAGAACAACACATGACTCATTGGTTCGGCGAGGTTCTGTAGGAGCAGCCTTGTGCTGCGAAGAGGCCGGTACTGACAAAGCCTGTCTGTTGCTTGTACCGGCCTCTTCGCAGCACAAGGCTGCTCCTACAAAGGACGCGTCAGACGAGCGATATTTGTTCTCTGCGCGACAGCGCAGCCCAAAAGGGCTGGGCAATCTCCCACAGGAAAACCTCCGCCTGTGGAAGCGGGTTTATCCGCGAAGGGGCTAGTACAGGCTTACTGCTGGCCGATGGACTGCAGGTACTCCGAACGGTCATCACTGCGCTGCGCCACACAGGTATCCCACGCCGCCTGGAACGCCTTGCTGCCGGGCTTCTCGGCATAGGTCTCGACCTTGCAGTCGGCATCGCGCAACTGTGCCCACAGCTTCTCGGCCGCGTCCATGCGCGCGACCAGCGCAGTGGCCTTGTCGCCTTCATCGGCATACTGGTCGCGGATGCGCTGGATCAGTTCGTCATACGCCGCTTTCAGCTCGCGCTCGGCGGTCTGCTTGTTGAACGCAGCGCAGGCGTAGGTCTGCTGGTCGGTCTCGACGTTGTCGCACGGGGTGCTTTCTTCCTCGCCGGCCTGGGCGCCCGATACGACAGCCAGCAGTACCAGCCATGCCATTGATTTCATCCGTTTTCTCCTCAACAGGCTGACGAATCGCTGGGATTCTCGCTCAGCCGAAGGCAAGGCGGTAGCTCCCTGACGAAATGTTCATAAAGCCGCCGGAAATGTCGTTATCGAGACTGTCTCTCATCGCCAGACGGCGCGCCAGAGGGCGCGATGTCGCGCATTGACGCTTTCGGCAAACCCCCTGTCGTTTTTGCATCGGGGCGCCTTTGGGCACAGGCATATGCTGGCCCCAAAGCGCCGGCAATAAGGTTTGGCGCAAACCCATTCAATAAAAGGGGACAGCCTGATGAGCCCAGCCGAACTTCACGCCGACAGCATCGTCATCGACGGCCTGATCATTGCCAAATGGAACCGCGAGCTGTTCGAGGACATGCGCAAAGGCGGGCTGACTGCGGCCAACTGCACGGTGTCGGTCTGGGAAGGCTTCAAGGCTACCGTCGACAACATCGCCGCCAGCCAGAAGCTGATCCGCGATAACAGCGACCTGGTGATGCCGGTACGCACCACCGCCGACATCCGCAAGGCCAAGGAGCTGGGCAAGACCGGCATCCTCTTCGGCTTCCAGAACGCCCACGCCTTCGAAGACCAGATCGCCTACGTCGACGTGTTCAAGCAGCTGGGCGTGGGCATCGTGCAGATGTGCTACAACACCCAGAACCTGGTCGGTACCGGCTGCTACGAGCGTGATGGCGGCCTGTCGGGCTTCGGCCGCGAGATCGTTGCCGAAATGAACCGCGTCGGCATCATGTGCGACCTGTCCCACGTCGGCTCCAAGACCTCCGAAGAAGTCATCCTCGAGTCGAAAAAGCCGGTCTGCTACTCGCACTGCCTGCCTTCGGGCCTGAAAGAGCACCCGCGCAACAAGTCGGATGAAGAACTGAAGTTCATCGCCGACCACGGCGGTTTCGTCGGCGTGACCATGTTCGCGCCGTTCCTGGCCAAGGGCATCGACTCGACCATCGACGACTACGCCGAAGCCATCGAGTACACCATGAACATCGTCGGTGAAGACGCCATCGGTATCGGTACCGACTTCACCCAGGGCCACGGCCAGGACTTCTTCGAGTACCTGACCCACGACAAGGGTTACGCCCGTCGCCTGACCAACTTCGGCAAGATCATCAACCCGCTGGGCATCCGCACTGTGGGCGAATTCCCCAACCTCACCGAAACCTTGCTCAAGCGCGGCCACTCCGAGCGCGTGGTGCGCAAGATCATGGGTGAGAACTGGGTCAACGTCCTCAAGGACGTGTGGGGCGAGTAAGCCGCTCTCCAAGCCTGAAAGCCCCTGCCAGCAACGCCGGGGCATCCCAATAAAAAATTTTATGGAGTTGAGTTTCCATGGCCAAGATCGCCCCGCAATTGCCAATCGAAGTAGACAGCGAGACCGGTGTCTGGACCAGCGACGCCTTGCCGATGCTGTATGTGCCGCGCCATTTCTTCGTCAACAACCACATGGGCATCGAAGAAGTCCTGGGCGCCGACAAGTACGCCGAGATCCTCTACAAGGCCGGCTACAAGTCCGCCTGGCACTGGTGTGAAAAAGAAGCCGAGTGCCATGGCCTGGAAGGCGTGGCGGTGTTCGAGCACTACATGAAGCGCCTGAGCCAGCGCGGCTGGGGCCTGTTCGAAATCCAGGACATCGATCTCGACAAGGGCACCTGCAGCGTCAAGCTCAAGCACTCCGCGTTCGTGTACGTCTATGGCAAGTGCGGCCGCAAGGTCGACTACATGTTCACCGGCTGGTTCGCCGGCGCCATGGACCAGATTCTCGCTGCCCGCGGCAGCTCGATCCGCACTGTGGCCGAACAGGTCTATGGCGGGTCGGAAGAAGGCCACGAAGATGGCCTGTTCGTTACAAAGCCGTTGTAAGCCGGAGATAGCGTCATGGCATTCGAAGCAATGTTCCAGCCGATCCAGATCGGCAAACTGACCATCCGCAACCGTGTGCTCAGCACCGCGCACGCCGAGGTCTACGCCACTGACGGCGGCATGACGACCGACCGCTACGTGAAGTACTACGAAGAAAAGGCCAAGGGCGGTATCGGCCTGGCGATCTGCGGCGGCTCGTCGGTGGTGGCCATCGACAGCCCGCAGGAGTGGTGGGCGTCGGTCAACCTGTCGACCGACCGCATCATCCCGCACTTCCAGAACCTGGCCGACGCCATGCACAAGCATGGCGCCAAGATCATGATCCAGATTACCCACATGGGCCGTCGCTCGCGCTGGGACGGCTTCAACTGGCCGACCCTGATGTCGCCGTCGGGTATCCGTGAACCCGTGCACCGCGCCACCTGCAAGACCATCGAGGTGGAAGAGATCTGGCGCGTGATCGGCAACTACGCGCAAGCTGCCCGCCGCGCCAAGGAAGGCGGCCTGGACGGCGTGGAACTGTCGGCCGTGCACCAGCACATGATCGACCAGTTCTGGAGCCCGCGGGTCAACAAGCGTACCGACGAATGGGGCGGCACCTTTGAAGGCCGCATGAAGTTCGGCCTGGAAGTACTGAAGGCCGTGCGCGCCGAAGTCGGTGACGACTTCTGCGTGGGCATGCGTATCTGTGGCGACGAGTTCCACCCCGATGGCCTCAGCCACGAGGACATGAAGCAGATCGCTGCCTACTACGACGCCACTGGCATGCTCGACTTCATCGGCGTGGTCGGTTCGGGTTGCGACACCCACAACACCCTGGCCAACGTCATCCCGAACATGAGCTACCCGCCGGAGCCGTTCCTGCACCTGGCGGCCGGTATCAAGGAAGTGGTCAAGGTCCCGGTGCTGCACGCGCAGAACATCAAGGACCCGAACCAGGCCACGCGTATCCTCGAAGGCGGCTACGTGGACATGGTCGGCATGACCCGTGCGCACATGGCCGACCCGCACCTGATCGCCAAGATCAAGATGGGCCAGATCGACCAGATCAAGCAGTGCGTCGGTGCCAACTACTGCATCGACCGCCAGTACCAGGGCCTGGATGTACTGTGCATCCAGAACGCCGCGACCTCCCGTGAATACATGGGCGTGCCGCACATCATCGAGAAGACCACCGGCGCCAAGCGCAAGGTGGTGGTGGTTGGCGCCGGCCCGGCCGGCATGGAAGCGGCCCGCGTGGCTGCCGAACGTGGCCACGATGTGACCCTGTTCGAGAAGAAGGAGCAGATCGGCGGGCAGATCACCATCGCCGCCAAGGCCCCGCAGCGCGACCAGATTGCCGGTATCACCCGCTGGTACCAGCTGGAGCTGGCGCGCCTGAAGGTCGACCTGCGCCTGGGCACCGCCGCCGACGTGGCTGCCATCCAGGACCTGCGCCCCGACATCATCGTGCTGGCGGTAGGTGGGCATTCCTTCCTGGAGCAGAACGAGCACTGGGGCGCCGCCGAAGGGCTGGTGGTCAGCAGCTGGGACGTGCTGGACGGCAAGGTTGCGCCGGGCAAGAACGTGCTGGTGTACGACACCATCTGCGAGTTCACCGGCATGTCGGTGGCTGACTTCATCGCCGACAAGGGCAGCCAGGTCGAGATTGTCACCGACGACATCAAGCCGGGCGTGGCAATGGGCGGTACTACCTTCCCGACCTACTACCGCAGCATGTATCCGAAAGAAGTGATCATGACCGGCGACATGATGCTGGAAAAGGTCTACCGCGAAGGCGACAAGCTGGTGGCGGTGCTGGAAAACGAATACACCGGCGCCAAGGAAGAGCGCGTGGTCGACCAGGTGGTGGTGGAGAACGGCGTGCGTCCTGACGAGCAGCTGTACTACGCACTGAAGGAAGGTTCGCGCAACAAAGGCCAGATCGACGTGGAGGCACTGTTCGCCATCAAGCCACAGCCGATCCTCAGCCAGCCGGGCGAAGGCTACCTGCTGTACCGCATCGGCGACTGCGTGGCCCAGCGCAACGTGCATGCGGCGATCTACGACGCCTTGCGCCTGTGCAAGGACTTCTGATCGCACCGCCTCTCTAGAGGCGGGACTGGCCCCCCTGTAGGAGCGGCCTTGTGTCGCGATGGGCTGCGCAGCAGCCCCAGGATTTGTGCAGCGCCGCTCACCCTGGGGCTGCTGCGCAGCCCATCGCGACACAAGGCCGCTCCTACAGGGGTCCGCGCCACCTCTTGATGTGTGGCGCAAGAATCCAGCTGTTGTGGGAGCCTCCCATGTTGAACACCCTTCTACCGATCCTGCTGTTCGCTGCCCTTGGCCTGGCAGTGCTCGGCGCCCTGCGCCGGGTGCGCATGTGGCGGCGTGGCCGGCCGTCCAAGGTCAACCTGATCGGCGGCCTGCTGGCCATGCCGCGCCGCTACCTGGTGGACCTGCACCATGTGGTCGAGCGCGACAAGTACATGTCCAAGACCCACGTGGCCACCGCTGGCGGCTTCGTGCTGTCGGCCGTGCTGGCGATCCTGGTGCACGGCTTCGGCCTGCAGAGCAAAATCCTCGGCTACGCGTTGCTGGTGGCCACGGTGATCATGTTCAGCGGCGCCATCTTCGTCTTCAAGCGCCGCCTCAACCCGCCTTCGCGCCTGTCCAAGGGCCCGTGGATGCGCCTGCCGAAGAGCCTGCTGGCGTTTGCCGTGAGCTTCTTCATCGCCACCTTGCCGGTCGCCGGCATCCTGCCGGCCAACACCGGTGGCTGGGTGATGGTGGGCATTCTCGGCCTGGGCGTGCTGTGGGGCGTGTCGGAGCTGTTCTTCGGCATGACCTGGGGCGGCCCGATGAAACACGCCTTCGCCGGTGCCCTGCACCTGGCCTGGCACCGCCGCGCCGAACGCTTCGGCGGCGGCCGTTCCACCGGCCTCAAGCCGCTGGACCTGGAAGACCCGAACGCGCCGCTGGGCGTGGAAAAGCCGGTGGACTTCACCTGGAACCAGCTGCTGGGCTTCGACGCCTGCGTGCAGTGCGGTAAATGCGAAGCCATGTGCCCGGCCTTTGCCGCCGGCCAGCCGCTGAACCCGAAAAAGCTCATCCAGGACATGGTCATCGGCCTGGCCGGTGGCACCGACGCGCAGTTCGCCGGCAGCCCATACCCGGGCAAACCGGTCGGTGAGCATGGCGGCCACCCGCACCAGCCGATCGTCAATGGCCTGGTCGACGCCGAAACGCTGTGGTCGTGCACCACCTGCCGTGCCTGCGTCGAGGAATGCCCGATGATGATCGAGCACGTCGATGCCATCGTCGACATGCGCCGTCACCTCACCCTGGAAAAAGGCGCCACCCCGAACAAGGGCGCCGAAGTGCTGGACAACCTGATCGCTACCGACAACCCAGGCGGCTTCGCCCCTGGCGGGCGCATGAACTGGGCCGCCGACCTCAACCTGCAACTGCTGTCGGAGGTGAAAACCACCGAGGTACTGTTCTGGGTCGGTGACGGCGCCTTCGACATGCGCAACCAGCGCACCCTGCGCTCGTTCGTCAAAGTGCTCAAGGCGTCGGGCGTGGACTTTGCCGTGCTCGGCCTGGAAGAGCGCGACAGTGGCGACGTGGCGCGCCGTCTGGGCGATGAAGCGACCTTCCAGCAACTGGCCAAACGCAATATCCAGACCCTGGCCAAGTACAAGTTCCAGCGCATCGTCACCTGCGACCCGCACAGCTTCCATGTGCTGAAGAACGAGTACGGCGCCCTGGGTGGCGACTATCAGGTGCAGCACCACAGCACCTACATCGCCGAACTGATCGCGGCCAACAAGCTCAACCTCGGCCAGCACAAGGGCGGCAGCGTCACCTACCACGACCCGTGCTACCTGGGCCGTTACAACGGTGAGTACGAAGCTCCGCGTGCCGTGCTCAAGGCCCTGGGTATCGAAGTGCGCGAGATGCAGCGCTCGGGCTTCCGTTCCCGTTGCTGCGGCGGTGGTGGCGGTGCGCCGATCACCGACATCCCTGGCAAGCAGCGTATCCCGGACATGCGCATGGACGACATCCGCGAGACCGAGGCCGAGCTGGTGGCCGTGGGTTGCCCACAGTGCACCGCCATGCTCGAAGGTGTCGTCGAACCGCGCCCGCAGATCAAGGACCTGGCCGAACTGGTGGCCGACGTGCTGATCGAAGAGGACGCACCCTCTGCCCCAAAGCCGCAAACGGCCAAACGTGAACCTGCGGAGGTGCACTGATGAGCGACATTATCCGCCGCGACCCACGCGCCGAGTGGATCGCCCGTAACCGTCTGCACCCGCTGCATGCAGCGATGCAGACGCAGCAGACCAGCTGGATGGGGCCCAACGGCCTCATCCGCAAGAACCCCCATGCGATTGCCGCAGGCTTCATCGGCCCGGCCGGCATCAAGCGCATCGACCGCAGCGGCGCCCAGCAGGGCACCGCCGTGGGCGGGCGACGCACGGCGGCGGCCGAGGTCAAGCTGCCGCTGCACCAGGTGCCGGCGCCGGCGTTCTACATCGCCGTGGTGCCGGACATGGTCGGTGGCCGCCTGAGCAGCCACGACCGCGACCTGCTCGGCCTGGCCCACAGCCTGGCCGGCAGCGACGGTGCGGTGCTGGCAGTGGTGTTTGGCGAGCACAAGGAAAGCAACTTTTCCACAGCCGGGGTCGACCGCCTGCTGGTCATCGAAGGCGAGGCTTTCGAAGGTTATGCACCGGAGCAACTGGTACAAGGCCTGCGGGCTGTGGATAACCAGTTCACCCCGCGCCACTGGCTGCTGCCCGACAGCCGCACCGGTGGTGGCGAACTGGGCCGGCGCCTGGGCGCGGCACTGGGCGAGCGCCCGGCGACGCGGGTATGGCAGGTCAAGGACGGCCAGTGCATCGGCCGTGCCGGTGCCGGCCAGCAAGACCTGCAGCGCGCCGTACCACGCTTGATCCTGGCGGCGGCCGAGTGCGCCGAGCCGGTCAGCGAAACCCGTCACGAAGCGCTGCCGGTGGAGTTGTCCACAAGCGTGGCGCGCAGCCTGTCGCGCATCGAAGACCTCGGTTCGGTGGCCGTGGACCCGGCCACCATTGCCATGGCCGAAGCCGAGTTCATCGTCTCGGGCGGCAACGGGGTCAAGGACTGGGACCTGTATCACAAGGCCACCGCGGCCCTTGGCGCCACCGAAGGCGCCTCGCGGGTGGCGGTGGACGACGGCTTCATGCCGCGCAACCGCCAGGTGGGTGCCACTGGTACCTGGGTTACCGCGCGGGTCTACGTGGCTGTGGGTATCTCGGGCGCGATCCAGCACCTGCAGGGCATCGGCGCCTGCGACAAGGTGGTGGCGATCAACATGGACCCGGGCTGCGACATGATCAAACGGGCCGACCTGTCGGTAATTGGCGACAGTTCGGCGATTCTCCAGGCACTGATCGAGGCTGTGGACAACTACCGCAGCGGCGGCCAGCGCGACGCGGCATAAGGGCACGAGCATGAGTACGAAAGTGATCAGCCTGGTTTCCATCGGTGCCCACCCCAGCTCCGGCCGCGCTCGCCGCGCCGAGCAAGATGCGCGCGCCGTGGAGCTGGGTTTGCAGCTGGCTGGGGATAACTTGCAGGTGGTGCATGCCGGCGACCCACGGGAAGAGGCGCTGCGCGCCTACCTGGGGATGGGCCTGGACCATCTGGATGTGCTGGAGCAGCCGGCTGGTGCCGATGTGCTGGGCGTGCTCGGGGATTACCTGCGCGATGCCGGGGCACAGCTGGTGCTGACCGGTAGCCAGGCCGAGACCGGCGAAGGGTCGGGCATGTTGCCGTTCCTGCTGGCCGAAAAGCTCGGCTGGCCGCTGATTGTGGGGTTGGCTGAAGTGGAGTCGATCGACAACGGCACCGCCCAGGTATTGCAGGCGCTGCCGCGCGGTCAGCGGCGTCGGCTGAAGGTGCGCCTGCCGTTGCTGGCGACTGTGGATAACGCAGCGCCCAAGCCGCGCCAGAGCGCTTTCGGGCCGGCGCGTCGGGGTGTACTGGCGGCGCGCAACGTGGCCATCGTCGAAGACGAACTGCTGGCCGAAGCCGAGCTGCAACCGGCCCGCCCGCGGCCCAAGCGGCTTAAGGTGATCAAGGCCAAGAGCGGTGCCGACCGGATGAAAGCGGCGACGGCCAAGGCCAGTGGTGGCGGTGGCAAGGTGTTGAAGGACGTTTCTCCACAGGAAGGCGCCGAGGCCATCCTCAAGCTGCTGGTGGAAGAGGGCGTGCTGCGCTGAAGCTGGAGGATTGGAGATTTCTCTGTGGGAGCGGCCTTGTGCCGCGAAAGGGCCGCGTTAGCGGCCCCATCCATTTCTGCAGTGACTAAAAACCCGGGGCCGCTGCGCAGCCCTTTCGCGACACAAGGCCGCTCCCACATTCCGTACTCAGAACCGAGCGAGTGCTTTTGCCCACCAAATCTGTTCGTCAAGGTGTGGATAAAGTGTTTGTGCTTCGCTGCAGGCCTCTGGATTCAAGCGTTACGAAGATTTGGGCAAAAAGTGATCATGATCTGCTTCTGCTCTACAGATGTGGCAAGGATCGAGGTTTTCTCGCGTTATCCACAAGCACTTTCAGTCGCGCGAAGTTTTGCACACAATCTCTGTTGGTGTCCTTGTGGATAAGGTGTACGGAATTCTCTACAGGCAAGGTTTCATAAGGCCTGCATGGGATTGATCAAATAATGATCAATCCGCCTAGTATTTTTGCCAGTACCCACATTTTCACGCTATCGCTAAGGTATCCACAAGATCCGGGAACTGTGGATAAACCATGTCGAAGCTATTGTTAAGCACTGATCGGCAACAGTCAGTGATGTGGGGGAGACCGTCCGAACCGCGTGCGTATTCACCCTATGGTGACTCGAAATCTACTCCGACACCAAGTCTGGCTTTTTGCGGCCAATATCGTGATCCATTGACTGGTAATTACCCGCTGGGGAACGGCCGTCGTTACTACAGCCCGGTCCTGATGCGGTTTATCTCGCCTGACTCGCTAAGCCCATTCTCCAGGGGCGACATCAATGGATACGCCTATTGTGGCGGTGATCCCGTGAATCGGCATGACCCAGGTGGTGCGGAATGGTACTTCGTTGGGCTTAGGGCTGGCTTTACGGTATCCAGCGCCACCACGGGGCTTGGAGCGGTTATACGCACTGCTCGTAATATTGTGGGGCGCAGGCGCGATGTGAAAATTACGCGAGGGGAAATCCTACGGCCCGAGAATTATCAGGGCCATAAGGAGCTGAGTGATAAAGATAGAATCGCGAATATGCATCACTTCTTTACAGGCGTCGCTGGTGTAACGGGTAACGTATACAGTTTTGTCGTAGGCGATGTACCTAGAGCGCAGACGGTAGGCGATATAGCCGGCATCACGGCCGTGTATACGAATACTGTGGGCGGTTGGACAGGAAACTTCGATGGACTCTCGGAGGTGCTGGGCTACCTGAAGGCATATCCGACAGAGACTCCTATGATACTTTTAGAGACTCTAGCGGATGTCACAATGTTGCCAGATGCACTGAATAACGCAGGCCTTATGTTGATAGCAGCTGCAAATAAGATAAGGAGGACGAACCCGCGACCCCACAGTGTTCAGGTGTAGCATTGATTCGTAGACACAACTGGTTGCCTGACGCACTCTGCCTCGCAAGCAGGCAGAGCGCTGTCAGGTTACTGATTACTTATTGCGCCTGCACTTCCTTCAGATACGCCGCCGGCTCCGCCCCCAGGTTGTTCAGCAAGCGCTGGCTGTACCAGTCAATGAAGTTGACCACGCCAAACTCGTAGGTCTTCGAGTATGGCCCAGGCTGGTACGCAGTGGAGTTGATACCACGCTGGTTCTCTTCGGCCAGGCGGCGGTCCTGGTCGTTGGTGGCGTCCCACACCTTGCGCATGTTCTCGGGGTTGTAGTCCACACCCTCTACGGCATCCTTGTGCACCAGCCACTTGGTAGTGACCATGGTTTCCTGGGCGCTGATCGGCCACACGGTGAACACGATCATGTGGTCGCCCATGCAGTGGTTCCAGGAGTGCGGCAGGTGCAGGATGCGCATCGAGCCCAGGTCCGGGTTCTTGATACGGCCCATCAGCTTCTGGCAGGCCTGCTTGCCGTCCATGGTCATCGACACGGTGCCCTTGAGCAGCGGCATGCGCACGATGCGGTTACGCAGGCCATGGCTCTTGTGCAGGTACGGGATCTTCTCGGCTTCCCAGGCGGCAGCGGAGGCGGCCACGTGGTCCTTGAATTCCTGGCTGGCGCGCGGGTCGTTGGTGTCGTCCCATTCCAGCAGGGTTTGCAGCAGCTCCGGGTGCGAACCGTTGCAGTGGTAGCACTCGCGGTTGTTTTCCAGCACCAGCTTCCAGTTGGCCTTTTCCATCAAGGTGGTCTGTACCGCCACCTTGGTGTTTTCCATGTCGTACGGTTCCATGTAGTGGTCCAGGGTGGCCAGGAACTCGTCGATGGCAGGCGGGTTTTCCGCCAGGCTGATGAAGATGTAGCCGCCGGCGACCTTCACGTTCACAGGCTTCAGGCCATACTGGTTCATGTCGAAGTCGGCACCCATTTCGGTACCGGCGAACAGCAGGCGGCCGTCCAGCTCGTAGGTCCACTGGTGGTACGGGCAGACCAGCTTGGCCACCTTGCCCTTGTCGCTGACGCACAGGCGCGAACCGCGGTGGCGGCAGACGTTGTGGAAGGCGTGCACCTTACCTTCGGCGCCACGCACCACGATGATCGGGTTCTTGCCGATCTGCAGGGTGATGTAGTTGCCCTTGGCCGGGATCTCGCAGGTCATGCCGGCGATCAGCCATTCCTTGTGGAAGATCTCCTGCATGTCGATCTGGAACAGACGCTCGTCGGTGTAGAAAGGCTGGGGCAGCGAGTAGGTGCGCTCGCGGGTCTGCAGCATCTCGGCGGTGGCCTTGCGTGCAGGTTCCAGTGGATCGCCCAGGCTCAGGGTTGCGGTGACGTCCATCGTGTATTCCTCGGGGCCGTGTGCGGCCGGCAAAAGGTGGCTAATCGTTGTTGTGGTGCCGCAAGGCTGCTTATCAAGAAACAGCTGGTTGTTTTGCCGTGGAGTGTGCGTCCGAAGGCGTCATGAACCGTATCCATGGGCGACATGGCCGATTTGAATTACGACGCGCCAGCCCTTGCAGCGCGGGGCTGGTCGCGATAAGCACGCCGATGTCGCTGGCAGGAATGTACGTCGTCTTCAGCTTGCGCATTATCCAAGCCATAAAAAGGCCAATAGTCGGCTGCTGGAGATGAACATGTCCGATACCTTCCTCAATCCGGTCACTACCCAGACCTGGGCCAACGGCCGTCACATCGTGCGCTGCGTCAAGGTCATCCAGGAGACCTGGGACGTGCGCACGTTCTGCTTCATGGCCGATCAGCCGATCATGTTCTTCTTCAAGCCGGGGCAGTTCGTCACCCTGGAGCTGGAGATCGAAGGCAAGCCGGTGATGCGTTCCTACACCATCTCCAGTTCACCGTCGGTGCCCTACAGCTTCTCGATCACCGTCAAGCGTGTACCGGGCGGCCTGGTGTCCAACTTCCTCCACGACACCATGCACGAAGGCGCCGAGCTGCCGGTGCACGGCCCGGTGGGGCTGTTCAACGCTATCGATTTCCCGGCGCAGAAGGTGCTTTACCTTTCGGGCGGTGTCGGGATCACCCCGGTCATGTCGATGGCGCGCTGGTTCTACGACACCAACGGCAATGTCGACATGGTGTTCGTGCACAGCGCCCGTTCGCCGAAGGACATCATCTACCACCGCGAGCTGGAGCAGATGGCCTCGCGCATCCCCAATTTCAGCCTGCACATCATTTGTGAAAAGCATGGACTGGGTGAGCCGTGGGCGGGTTATCGCGGTTACCTCAACCAGCGCCTGATGGAGCTGATCGCGCCGGACTACATGGACCGCGTGGTGTTCTGCTGCGGCCCGACGCCATACATGACTGCGGTCAAGCGCATGCTCGAAGCGGTCGGCTTCGACATGAAGAACTATCACGAGGAATCGTTCGGCGCGACGCCGCCCGAGGCCAAGGCCGATGCGGTGGAGCATGCCGAGCAGGCTGCCGACGCGCCGGAACTGGATGCGGCCGATCTCAACCTGGTGGAGTTCATCGGCAGCGAGAAGAGCATCCGCATCGCCCCGGGCGAGACCGTGCACGCGGCGGCGGCCAAGGTTGGCCTGATGATCCCGAAAGCCTGCGGCATGGGCATTTGCGGCACCTGCAAGGTGCTCAAGCTGGGCGGCGAAGTGGAGATGGAACACAACGGCGGCATTACCGAAGAGGACGAAGCCGAGGGCTACATCCTGTCGTGCTGCAGCGTGCCGAAAGGGGATGTGCGGATCGATTACTGATCTGAAATTGCAGGGGGCTGCTTTGCAGCCCATCGCGACACAAGGCCGCTCCTACAGGGGATTGCGTACTTCCTGTAGGAGCGGCCTTGTGTCGCGATGGGCCGCAAAGCGGCCCCAGTTTTTTCAAGTACGGAACCGCGCCACCAACCCATTCAGATCCACGGCCAACCGCGACAACTCCGCACTCGCCGCACTGGTCTGATGCGCCCCGGTAGCACTCTGCACCGACAGGTCATTGATGTTCACCAGGTTACGATCCACTTCACGCGCCACCTGCGCCTGCTCTTCCGCCGCGCTGGCAATCACCAGGTTACGCTCGTTGATCTGCGCCACCGCCCCGGCGATGGTGTCCAGCGCCATGCCTGCGCCACGGGCAATGTTCAACGTGGATTCGGCACGCTCGGTGCTGGTGCGCATCGATTCCACCGCTTCTTCCGTACCGCCCTGGATACTGCCGATCATCCGCTCGATCTCGCTGGTCGACTGCTGGGTACGATGAGCCAGCGCCCGCACCTCATCCGCCACCACGGCAAAGCCACGGCCCGCCTCACCGGCACGTGCCGCCTCGATCGCGGCGTTCAGCGCCAGCAGGTTGGTCTGGTCGGCCAGGCCACGGATCACGTCCAGCACCTTGCCGATATCGCGTGACTGTTCGGCCAGGTGAGTGATCAGTTTGGCAGTGGCCTGCACATCGCCACTCATGCGCTCGATGGCACCCACGGTCTCCATCACCAGGTCACGTCCATCACCGGTGGAGCGGCTGGCTTCACTGGACGCTTCCGAGGTGCTCACGGCATTGCGCGCCACTTCTTCCACGGCGCTGGTCATTTCAGTTACCGCAGTGGCAGCCTGCTCGATCTCGTTGTTCTGCTGCTGCAGGCCACGGGCACTTTCGTCGGTGACGGCATTCAACTCTTCGGCCGCCGAGGCCAGCTGGGTGGCGGAGCCGGCGATCTGTTGCAGCGTATCGCGCAGCTTGTCCTGCATGCGGGCCATGGCACGCAGCAGGCGGGCGGCTTCGTCGGTGCCTTCGGCGCGGATGACGTGGGTCAGGTCACCGTCGGCGACCTGTTCGGCGCTTTTGAGGGCTTCTTCGATCGGCTTGACGATACTGCGGGTCAGCAGCAAGGCGCAGACGAAAGTCAGCACGGTGGCGGCGACCAGCAGGCCGATCACCAGGGCGAAGGCAGCGTCGTACTGGTTGGCGGCCTTCTCATTGGTGGCGCGGGTCTGGTCCGTGTTGATGCGCACCAGGGTGTCCATGACCTTGTTGATCTGTTCGGAGTTTGCGAGCAGGTCGCGGTTGAGCAGGTCGCGCAGTTCGTCGGTGCGGTCGGCCTGGCTCAGGCTGCGCATGCGCGACTCAAGTTGGCGGTACTGGTTGAGCAACTGGCCGTACTGGTCGAACGCAGCCTGTTCGTCGGCGGCGCCGATCAACGGCAGGTAGGCCTGGCGTGCACGGTCGATCTGGCTGTTGCGCTCGTCCAGCAGGCTCAGGGTCTCGCGCTGGGTCGCCGGCTCGCGGTTGAGCAGCAGGCGGTAGGAGAGGGTGCGCATGCGCAGGTTCAGGGCGGTGAGTTCGTCGAGGATCTTGATGCTGGGCACGCTGACCTGTTCGATGACGACGCCAGCCTGGCGGATGTTGCCCATCTGGATGAGGGAGAAGATGCCGAGGCCAAGCATCAGCAGGCCGATGAGCGCGAAGCCGAGCAGCGCGCGCGGGGCGATGTTCATATTACGTAGAGACATGAAGGGACGATCCAGGCAAAGGGAAAAGGGTGCGCAAAGTGCGACAGAACATGACTTGCCGGGCTATCGGTTGTGACTGCTCAGTCTTGAGTGCTGTTGGCGAAAATTGTGAGGTTGCTAACCTTTTCCTGACCGGCGGTTGACCCATGTCGGAACAAGGGGGTGGTTCCTCTGTCAATCTGCGGGTTAGACACCTTGTGAATCCGATATTTAATGGCGATGGGCCGTACTTTTCTTTATCGTGTGCGCCCCTCGCAACAACCTGAGATAGACCCATGCTGGAAGCTTCCCTGAACGAAATCGAGCAACTGGTCAGCGACCTGATGCAGAAGAACGCTCAACTCACCGAGCAGAACACCGTCCTCGGCCAGGAACTGGCCCAGGCCAAGGAAGAGAACGAAACCCTGCAGCTGTCGCTGATGGAGCAGGAAGAGAAGAACGGCAGCACCGCCGCACGCCTGCAGGCCCTGCTCGAGCGCGCCAACGCCGGCGTCGTAGGCGCATGACACTGCGAGCGCAGCCGATCAATGTCGTGTCGATCCTCGGCAACGACTATTCGATCAAGGCGCCTGAAGGCCAGGAGGCGACCCTGGCCCAGGCGGTGCAGATGCTCAACACCGCCCTGGCCCAGACCAAGCGTCAGTACCCGACCCTGATCGGCGACAAGCTGCTGGTGCTGGCCGCGCTGAACCTGTGTTCGCGGCAGATCGAGCTGCAGGATGAGCATCGCAAGACGCTGGAGCGTACCCAGGCGCAGATCGACGCCACGGTGGACGCCATCGTGCGGACCATAGCCGAACAATAAGGTCTTGCATCGACCTCTGTGGGAGCGGGTTCACCCGCGAATGCGTCAGTGCATTCAGCATCGCATTCGCGGGTAAACCGCTCCCACAGGGTATCTGATTGCTTCAGGTCACTGGATTAACTGGATACGCAAGTGTATACACTTTCCGCAAAACAATAATTATGCGGGGAGTAGAGACATGCGTATCTGGCGCAAGAGCATCCAGTGGCAGTTGATCACCAGCATGGGTGCCGCCCTGCTGGCGAGCATCCTGGTGGTGGTCATCATTTTCACGGTGGCGCTAAACCGCCTCACCGAACGCTACCTGGTTGATACCGCGCTGCCCGCCAGCATCGAGGCCATCCGCAACGACATTGAGCGCATGCTCGGCCAGCCGCTGGTGGCGGCGGCGGATATTGCCGGCAACACCCTGCTGCGCGACTGGCTTGCCGCCGGTGAAGACCCCGCCCAGGCCGCTCCATTCATCGAATACCTGACCGCCGCCAAGCAGCGCAACCAGGCCTTCACCACCTTGTTCGTCTCGACCGAAACCGGTCACTACTACAACGAGAATGGACTGGACCGTACCCTCAGCCGCAGCAACCCCAAGGACAAATGGTTCTACGGCTACATCGACAGCGGCGCCGAACGCCTGATCAACATCGACATCGACGGTGCCACCGGCGAGCTCGCGCTGTTCATCGACTATCGCGTGGAAAAGAACGGCCAACTGGTCGGTGTGGCTGGCATGGGCCTGCGCATGACCGAACTGTCGAAGCTGATTCATGACTTCAAATTTGGCGAGCACGGCAAGGTGTTCCTGGTGCGTAACGATGGCCTGATCCAGGTTCATCCGGACGCTGCCTTCAGCGGCAAACGCCAGCTCACCGAACAGCTCGGCGCGGATGCCGCCAAGGCGCTGATGACCGGCGGCGAAGGCCTGCGCAGCAGCCGCTTCAGCCGTGACGGCGAAAGCTACCTGGCGCTCGGCCTGCCCCTGCGCGACCTCAACTGGACCCTGGTGGCCGAGGTGCCGGAGGAGGAAATCTACGCGCCAATGCACCAGGCGGTATGGCTGACCAGCCTGATCGGTGGTGCCGTGGCCCTGGTATCGCTGCTGCTGGTGGTGCTGCTGGCGCGTGGCCTGGTGCGGCCGATCCGCCGCGTCACAGCGGCGCTGGTGCAGATTGGCAGTGGCGCGGGCGACCTCAGCCACCGGCTGGACGATTCACGCCAGGACGAACTGGGCGACCTGGCGCGTGGCTTCAACCGCTTCCTCGACAGCCAGCGCCGGTTGATCGGCGAGGTATTGCACACTTCCGAGCGGCTGCACCTAGCGGTCGAGCAGGTGACACAGGTGGTGGACAACACCGCCGAGCGTTCCGGGCGCCAGCAGGAAATGACCGAAATGGTCGCTACCGCCGTGCACGAAATGGGTTTGACCGTGCAGGACATTGCTCGCAATGCCGGCGATGCGGCCCAGGCCTCGCAGTCGGCGAGGGACGAAGCCCTGCAGGCGCGTGAAGTGGTGCAACGCTCGATCCGTGGTATCGAGGGGATGTCGGGTGATATCGGCAAGGCGGCAGATGCAGTCAGCCAGCTGGCCGATGAAGTGGCCTCGATCGACGAAGTTCTGGCGGTTATTCGTAGCATTTCCGAGCAAACCAACCTGCTGGCGCTGAATGCTGCCATCGAGGCGGCCAGGGCAGGGGAGATGGGCCGTGGGTTTGCCGTGGTGGCCGATGAGGTGCGTACCTTGGCCCGGCGCACGCAGCTGTCCACCGACGAAGTGCAGCAGATGATCCAGCGCTTGAAGCAGGGCGCGGGTTCGGCGGTGAGTTCGATGCAGGCGGGGCAGCAGGCGACGGGTAGCGGGGTGGAGTCGAGCCAGCGCACCGGGGCGTCATTGGGGGCGATCACTGACCAGGTGGAGCACATCAGCGACATGAACCATCAGGTGGCTACTGCGACCGAAGAGCAGTCGGCGGTGACCGAGGAGATCAATCGTACGGTGCAGGGGATTTCCGACCTTGCTCGGGAGACCGCGGCAGAGGTGCAGGGCTGTCGCGAGGAGTGCCAGGCGCTGCGTGGCTTGGCGGATGACCTGGCGCGGCAGATGGGTGGGTTCAGGCTTTAGATCAGTGTTGGCTTCTTCGCGGGCTTGCCCGCTCCCACAGGTACTGCACAGCTCTCGACGGCTGCGATATTCCTGTGGGAGCGGGCATGCCCGCGAATGCGGCCTGTCAGGCGCTGATGATGCTGCGGATATCCGCCGCCAGTTCGCGCACCCGCTCTTCCTCGGTATCCCACGAGCACATGAACCGCGCCCCGCCACTGCCAATGAAGGTATAGAACCGCCACCCCCTGCCGCGCAGTGCTTCGATCGCGTGCTCCGGCATCTGCAGGAACACCCCGTTGGCCTCAACCGGGAACATCAGCTCCACCCCCGGCAAGTCACTCACCAGCGAGGCGAGCAACTGCGCACAATGGTTGGCATGCGCGCCATGGCGCAGCCAGGCGCCATCTTCCAGCAGGCCCACCCAAGGCGCCGACAAGAAGCGCATCTTCGATGCCAGCTGCCCGGCCTGCTTGCAGCGGTAGTCGAAGTCCTCGGCCAGTTGACGGTTGAAGAACAGGATCGCTTCGCCCACCGCCATGCCGTTCTTGGTGCCGCCAAAGCACAGCACATCGACGCCGGCCTTCCAGGTCAGCTCTGCCGGGCTGCAGCCCAGGAACGAACAGGCATTGCTGAAGCGTGCGCCGTCCATGTGCAGGTTCAGCCCCAGCTCCTTGCAGGTAGCGCTGATCGCTTTCAGCTCGTCGGGGCGATAGACGGTGCCCACCTCGGTGGCCTGGGTAATGGTCACCACCCGTGGCTTGGGGTAGTGGATGTCCTGGCGCTTCAGCGCCACTTCGCGGATCGACTGCGGTGTCAGCTTGCCGTTGACGCTGGGCGCGGTCAGCAGCTTGGAGCCGTTGGAGAAGAACTCCGGCGCACCGCACTCGTCGGTTTCGACGTGGGCGGTCTCGGAGCAGATCACGCTGTGGTAGCTCTGGCACAGCGAGGCCAGGGCCAGGGAGTTGGCGGCGGTGCCGTTGAAGGCGAAAAACACCTCGCAGTCGGTTTCGAACAGCTTGCGGAAGTATTCCGCGGCGCGTTCGGTCCACTGGTCGTCGCCATAGGCGCGGTCGTGGCCATGGTTGGCCTTTTCCATCGCTGCCCAGGCTTCGGGGCAGATGCCGGAATAGTTGTCGCTGGCGAATTGTTGGCTCTTATCTGTCATGACACTGTCCTGTGAACGACGCAGAACAGCACTCTAAACCATCGATTCAGCAGTTGCCTATACAAGCTGTGCATGGGCTGATGGCTGTGTTGTCTGTGCCGGCCTCTTCGCGGGCACGCCCGCTCCCACAAGGACCGCGCAGGCCAGGAACCATGGGCCTGTGCAGATCCCTGTGGGAGCGGGCGTGCCCGCGAAGAAGCCAACACCGCAACGAATGTCGTAAACGCGCCATTGCAAGGCGTGCGCAGGCATCTGACCCGCCCCGGCCAGTCATAACATCGCCACAAAGGGCCACAGTGCCCCACGACAAAAAATGATCGCTGCCGGGAGATACACGATGTTCAGCAAGCAAGACCAGATCCAGGGTTACGACGATGCACTGCTGGCGGCGATGAATGCCGAAGAACAGCGCCAGGAAGACCACATCGAGCTGATCGCCTCGGAAAACTACACCTCCAAGCGCGTGATGCAGGCCCAAGGCAGCGGCCTGACCAACAAGTACGCCGAAGGCTACCCTGGCAAGCGCTACTACGGTGGCTGCGAGCACGTGGACAAGGTAGAAGCCCTGGCCATCGAGCGCGCCAAGCAGCTGTTCGGTGCCGACTACGCCAACGTCCAGCCGCACTCCGGCTCCTCGGCCAACGGTGCGGTCTACCTGGCCCTGCTGCAGGCTGGTGACACCATCCTCGGCATGAGCCTGGCCCACGGCGGCCACCTGACCCACGGCGCCAAGGTGTCGTCCTCGGGCAAGCTGTACAACGCTGTGCAATACGGCATCGACACCAACACCGGCCTGATCGACTACGACGAAGTCGAGCGCCTGGCTGTCGAGCACAAGCCGAAAATGATCGTTGCCGGCTTCTCGGCCTACTCCAAGACCCTCGACTTCCCACGCTTCCGCGCCATCGCCGACAAGGTCGGTGCGCTGCTGTTCGTCGACATGGCCCACGTAGCCGGCCTGGTTGCCGCTGGCCTGTACCCGAACCCGATCCCGTTCGCCGATGTGGTTACCACCACCACCCACAAGACTCTGCGCGGCCCACGCGGCGGCCTGATCCTGGCCAAGTCGAACGAAGAGATCGAGAAGAAGCTGAACGCCGCGGTGTTCCCTGGCGCCCAGGGCGGCCCGCTGATGCACGTTATCGCCGCCAAGGCCGTGTGCTTCAAGGAAGCGCTGGAGCCTGAATTCAAGGCCTACCAGCAGCAAGTGATCGAAAACGCCCAGGCCATGGCCCAGGTGTTCATCGACCGCGGCTACGACGTGGTTTCCGGTGGCACCGACAACCACCTGTTCCTGGTCAGCCTGATCCGCCAGGGCCTCACCGGCAAAGATGCCGACGCCGCCCTGGGCCGCGCGCACATCACCGTCAACAAGAACGCCGTGCCGAATGACCCGCAGTCGCCATTCGTCACCTCGGGCCTGCGCATCGGCACCCCGGCCGTCACCACCCGCGGCTTCAAGGTCGCTCAGTGCGTGGCCCTGGCCGGCTGGATCTGCGACATCCTCGACAACCTCGGTGACGCAGACGTCGAAGCCGATGTGGCGAAGAACGTCGCGGCCCTGTGCGCAGATTTCCCTGTTTACCGCTGAGTGGAGTCACACACCATGCAACGTTACTCGGGCTTCGGCCTTTTCAAGCACTCCCTCAGCCACCACGAGAACTGGCAGCGCATGTGGCGCACGCCAACCCCTAAAAAGGTCTACGACGTGGTTATCGTCGGCGGTGGCGGCCATGGTCTGGCCACGGCCTACTACCTGGCCAAGGAACACGGCATCACCAACGTTGCCGTGATCGAGAAGGGTTACCTGGGCGGCGGCAACACCGCCCGTAACACCACCATCGTGCGTTCCAACTACCTGTGGGACGAATCGGCGCACCTGTACGAGCACGCCATGAAGCTGTGGGAGGGCCTGTCCCAGGACCTCAACTACAACGTGATGTTCTCCCAGCGCGGCGTGTACAACCTGTGCCACACCCTGCAGGACATGCGTGACTCCGAGCGCCGGGTCAGCGCCAACCGCCTGAACGGCGTGGATGGCGAGCTGCTCAACACCGCCCAGGTCGCGGCCGAGATCCCGTACCTGGATTGCTCGAAGAACACCCGCTACCCGATCCTCGGTGCCACCGTGCAGCGCCGTGGCGGCGTGGCGCGTCACGACGCCGTGGCCTGGGGCTTCGCCCGTGCCGCCGACGCCCTGGGCGTGGACCTGATCCAGCAGACCGAAGTGATCGGCTTCCGCAAGGAAAACGGCGCGGTCATCGGTGTGGAAACCAACAAAGGCTTCATCGGCGCCAAGCGCGTCGGCGTGGTCACCGCCGGTAACTCCGGGCACATGGCCAAGCTGGCCGGCTTCCGCCTGCCGCTGGAATCGCACCCGCTGCAAGCACTGGTATCCGAGCCGATCAAGCCGATCATCGACAGCGTGATCATGTCCAACGCCGTGCACGGCTACATCAGCCAGTCCGACAAGGGCGACCTGGTGATCGGTGCCGGTATCGACGGCTGGGTCGGCTACGGCCAACGCGGTTCGTACCCGGTGATCGAGCACACCCTGCAGGCCATCGTCGAGATGTTCCCCAACCTCTCGCGCGTGCGCATGAACCGCCAGTGGGGCGGCATCGTCGATACCTCGCCGGACGCTTGCCCGATCATCACCAAGACCCCGGTCAAGAACATGTTCTTCAACTGCGGTTGGGGTACTGGCGGCTTCAAGGCGACCCCGGGTTCGGGCAACGTCTTCGCCGCGAGCCTGGCCAAGGGCGAAATGCACCCACTGGCCGCGCCGTTCTCCATGGACCGTTTCTACAACGGCGCACTGATCGACGAACACGGCGCCGCCGCCGTCGCCCACTAACCGGAGACACCGTCATGTTGCATATTTTCTGTCCCCACTGCGGCGAGCTGCGCTCCGAAGAAGAGTTCCACGCCTCTGGCCAGGCGCACATCGCCCGCCCGCTGGACCCTAACGCCTGCTCCGACGAGGAGTGGGGTACCTACATGTTCTACCGTGACAACCCACGCGGTATTCACCACGAACTGTGGGACCACGTTGCCGGCTGCCGCCAGTACTTCAACGTCACCCGCGACACCGTGACCTACGAGATTCTGGAAACCTACAAGATTGGCGAGAAGCCGCAAGTGACCGCCAGCGGCAAGCAGAGCAGCGCCGCGTCGACCGTCAAAGGCCAAGGGGAAAAAGTATGAGCCAGACCTATCGCCTCGCCAGCGGCGGCCGTATCGACCGCAGCAAGGTCCTGAACTTCACTTTCAACGGCAAGACCTACCAAGGTTATGCCGGTGACAGCCTGGCCGCCGCATTGCTGGCCAACGGCGTCGACATCGTCGGCCGCAGCTTCAAGTATTCGCGCCCACGCGGCATCATCGCCGCCGGTACCGAAGAGCCGAACGCCATCCTGCAGATCGGCTCGAGCGAAGCCACCCAGATCCCCAACGTGCGTGCCACCCAGCAGGCGCTGTACGCAGGTCTTGTAGCTACCAGCACCAACGGCTGGCCGAACGTCAACAACGACGTCATGGGCATCCTGGGCAAGGTGGGCGGCAGCATGATGCCGCCGGGCTTCTACTACAAAACCTTCATGTACCCGAAATCGTTCTGGATGACTTACGAGAAGTACATCCGCAAAGCCGCGGGCCTTGGCCGCGCGCCGCTGCAGAACGACCCGGACAGCTACGACTACATGAACCAGCACTGCGACGTGCTGATCGTCGGCGCTGGCCCTGCCGGCCTGGCCGCTGCACTGGCCGCAGCCCGCAGCGGTGCCCGCGTGATCCTGGCTGACGAGCAGGAAGAGTTCGGCGGCAGCCTGCTCGACACCCGCGAAACCCTCGACGGCAAGCCTGCTGCCGATTGGGTCAGCGCCGTGGTGAAAGAGCTGGAAAGCCTGCCGGAAGTGACCTTGCTGCCACGTGCCACGGTCAACGGCTACCACGACCATAACTTCCTGACCATCCACGAGCGCCTCACCGACCACCTCGGCGACCGCGCCCCGATCGGCCAGGTACGCCACCGCGTACACCGCGTCCGCGCCAAGCGCGTGGTGCTGGCTGCCGGCGCCCACGAGCGCCCGCTGGTGTACGGCAACAACGACCTGCCGGGCAACATGCTGGCCGGTGCCGTGTCCACCTACGTACGCCGCTACGGCGTGGCCCCGGGCCGCAAGCTGGTGCTGTCGACCAACAACGACCACGCCTACCGCGCCGCGCTGGACTGGCACGACGCCGGCCTGCAAGTGGTCGCCATTGCCGACGCCCGCCACAACCCGCGTGGCTCGCTGGTTGAAGAAGCACGTGCCAAAGGCATTCGCATCCTCACCTCCAGCGCCGTGATCGAGGCCAAGGGCAGCAAGCACGTCACCGGCGCCCGCGTGGCCGCCATCGATGTGCAGGCACACAAGGTCACCAGCCCTGGCGAAACCCTCGAGTGCGACCTGATCGCCACCTCCGGCGGCTACAGCCCGATCGTGCACCTGGCTTCGCACCTGGGCGGTCGCCCGGTATGGCGTGAAGACATCCTCGGCTTCGTGCCGGGCGATGCCCCGCAAAAACGCGAATGCGTGGGTGGCATCAACGGCGTCTACGCCCTGGGCGACGTGATTGCCGATGGCTTCGAAGGCGGCGTTCGCGCAGCCACCGAAGCGGGCTTCAAGGCCACCGTCGGCAGCCTGCCGAAAACCGTTGCGCGCAAGGAAGAGGCCACCGTGGCGCTGTTCCAGGTGCCGCACGACAAGGGCACTGCCCGCGCACCCAAGCAGTTCGTCGACCAGCAGAACGACGTCACCGCGGCCGCCATCGAACTGGCCACCCGCGAAGGCTTCGAGTCGGTCGAGCACGTGAAACGCTACACCGCGCTGGGCTTCGGTACCGACCAGGGCAAACTGGGCAACATCAACGGCCTGGCCATCGCCGCCCGTTCGATCGGCATTACCATCCCGGAAATGGGCACCACCATGTTCCGCCCCAACTACACGCCGGTTACCTTCGGTGCAGTAGCGGGCCGTCACTGTGGTCACCTGTTCGAGCCCGTACGCTTCACCGCCCTGCATGCCTGGCACGTGAAGAATGGCGCCGAGTTCGAAGACGTCGGCCAGTGGAAGCGCCCGTGGTATTTCCCGAAAGCCGGTGAAGACATCCACGCCGCCGTGACCCGTGAGTGCAAGGCCGTGCGCGACAGCGTGGGCCTGCTGGACGCCTCGACCCTGGGCAAGATCGACATCCAGGGCCCGGATGCGCGTGAGTTCCTCAACCGCATCTACACCAACGCCTGGACCAAGCTCGACGTGGGCAAGGCCCGCTATGGCCTGATGTGCAAGGAAGACGGCATGGTCTTCGACGACGGCGTGACCGCCTGCGTCGGCGACAACCACTTCATCATGACCACCACCACTGGCGGCGCCGCCCGCGTGCTGCAGTGGATGGAGCTGTACCACCAGACCGAATGGCCGGAACTGAAGGTGTACTTCACCTCGGTCACCGACCACTGGGCCACCATGACCCTGTCCGGCCCCAACAGCCGCAAGCTGCTGAGCGAGCTGACCGACATCGACATGGACAAGGAAGCCTTCCCGTTCATGACCTGGAAGGAAGGCAACGTCGGCGGCGTACCGGCCCGGGTGTTCCGTATCTCGTTCACCGGCGAGCTGTCGTACGAAGTCAACGTGCAGGCCAACTACGCCATGGGCGTGCTGGAACAGATCATCGAGGCAGGCAAGAAGTACAACCTGACCCCGTACGGTACCGAGACCATGCACGTACTGCGTGCCGAGAAGGGCTTCATCATCGTTGGTCAGGACACCGATGGCTCGATGAACCCGGACGACCTGAACATGAGCTGGTGCGTGGGCCGTAACAAGCCGTTCTCGTGGATCGGCCTGCGTGGCATGAACCGCGAAGACTGCCTGCGCGACAACCGCAAGCAACTGGTAGGCCTGAAGCCGGTCGACCCGAACCAGTGGCTGCCGGAAGGCGCCCAGCTGGTGTTCGACCCGAAACAGCCGATCCCGATGGATATGGTTGGCCACGTCACCTCTAGCTACGCGTCCAACTCCCTGGGCTACTCGTTCGCCATGGGTGTGGTCAAAGGCGGCCTCAAGCGCATGGGCGAGCGCGTCTACTCGCCGCAGGCGGATGGCAGCGTGATCGAGGCGGAGATCGTGTCTTCGGTGTTCTTCGATCCGAAGGGTGAGCGGCAGAACGTTTGAGGCTTCACCGGTAGCTCTGATTGGAATGCGACCTCTGTGGGAGCGGGTTCACCCGCGAATGCGATGGTGGATTCACCGCCCTCTTCGCGGGTAAACCCGCTCCCACACTGGGTCTCCTCAGTCTGTGACTACAGGTTCTACCTCAGGTCTTCGCGATCAACAGAATTCAAGGCAGGTAAGAAATGAGCGCTATCAACGTCTTCCAGCAAAACCCCGGCGCCGAGGCCAAGGCCCAGTCGCCACTGCACCACGCCGATCTGGCCAGCCTGGTTGGCAAAGGCCGCAAGAACGCAGGCGTGACCCTGCGTGAACGCAAGTTCCTCGGCCACCTGACCATCCGTGGCGACGGCCACAACCCGGAATTCGCCGCCGGCGTGCACAAGGCCCTGGGCCTGGAGCTGCCAGTGGCCCTGACCGTGGTCGCCAACAACGAAATGTCGCTGCAATGGGTCGGCCCCGACGAGTGGCTGCTGATCGTGCCTGGCGGCCAGGAACTGGCGGTCGAGCAGAAACTGCGCGCAGCCCTCGAAGGCCAGCACATCCAGGTGGTCAACGTCAGCGGCGGGCAGAGCCTGCTGGAACTGCGCGGCCCGAACGTGCGCGAAGTGCTGATGAAATCCACCAGCTATGATGTTCACCCGAACAACTTCCCGGTGGGCAAGGCAGTCGGCACCGTGTTCGCCAAGTCGCAACTGGTGATCCGCCGCACCGCCGAAGACACCTGGGAGCTGGTGATTCGCCGCAGCTTCGCCGACTACTGGTGGCTGTGGCTGCAGGACGCTTCGGCCGAGTACGGCCTGAGCATCGAGGCTTAAGGAGAACAGAACATGAGTCGGGCACCGGATACCTGGATTCTCACCGCCGACTGCCCGAGCATGCTCGGCACCGTCGACGTGGTGACGCGTTACCTCTTCGAGCAGCGCTGCTACGTGACGGAGCACCACTCCTTCGATGACCGGCAGTCTGGGCGTTTCTTCATTCGCGTGGAGTTCCGCCAGCCGGACGATTTCGATGAAGCCGGCTTCCGCGCCGGCCTTGCCGAGCGCAGCGAGGCGTTCGGCATGACCTTCGAGCTGACCGCACCGAATCACCGCCCGAAGGTGGTGATCATGGTGTCCAAGGCCGACCACTGCCTTAACGACCTGCTGTATCGCCAGCGTATCGGTCAGCTGGCCATGGACGTGGTCGCGGTGGTGTCCAACCACCCTGATCTCGAACCCCTGGCGCACTGGCACAAGATCCCTTACTACCACTTCGCCCTCGACCCCAAGGACAAGCCTGGGCAAGAGCGCAAGGTACTTCAGGTGATCGAGGAAACCGGCGCCGAGCTAGTGATTCTTGCGCGCTACATGCAGGTGCTTTCGCCAGAGCTGTGCCGGCGCCTGGATGGCTGGGCGATCAACATTCACCACTCGTTGCTGCCAGGGTTCAAAGGCGCCAAGCCTTACCACCAGGCGTACAACAAGGGCGTAAAGATGGTTGGCGCTACGGCGCACTACATCAACAACGACCTGGACGAAGGCCCGATCATCGCCCAGGGCGTGGAGGTGGTCGACCACAGCCATTACCCCGAAGACCTGATTGCCAAAGGGCGCGACATCGAGTGCCTGACCTTGGCGCGGGCGGTGGGGTATCACATCGAGCGACGAGTGTTCCTCAATGCGAACAGGACTGTGGTGCTCTGACCGCGTCTAACTTTTATCGCGGGCATGGGCTTTCAGGGTTTCGCGGATGGCTGTAATGAACTTCTGGCGCATGTCCGCCCCCAGGTTTTTACCTGCAATTGGATCGCCTTCGTAGGACAGCTCTTTGAACTCGTGAAGATCAAAGTTTACGGCTTCTTTGTCGATGTCGTAGCTGGACCCATAAGCCGCGTAATAGAAGATCGTATCGAGGCCCAAGTAGAAGTATTCCCCTGTATTTTGGAACAATGCTGCTTCGATCTCTGGGTCGAGGCCCTGCTGCCTGGCAGCCTCGTCCCAGTAGGGCCAGAAGCCATCTTCAGGGCGTTCAATATCTGTCATGATGGTTCTCCAGGTTGATAGACGATGGGTTACTGCATCCCTATCGAAACACTCGTTCGCCGACGTATTGCGGTAGATATTCATCGTCCTGTGCATACGCGCGACCACCACCTGGCCGATTGCCGTTCAGAGGCATTTGCCTGTCGTTTCCAGTCAGCGCATCCGGCCCCATCAGGCCCACAATTCCCTGCATTCCAGTAACACATGCCGCCCACGGATGGCGGCGCGTTCAACCACCGCTGCATAAATAAAAATCAAGCGAGGTAAGAGCATGTCTGGCAATCGTGGAGTGGTATATCTCGGCGCCGGCAAGGTCGAGGTGCAGAAGATCGACTACCCGAAAATGCAGGACCCACGCGGCAAGAAGATCGAGCACGGCGTGATCCTGAAGGTGGTCTCCACCAACATCTGCGGCTCCGACCAGCACATGGTCCGCGGCCGCACCACTGCCCAGGTCGGTCTGGTCCTGGGCCACGAAATCACCGGCGAGATCGTCGAGAAGGGCCGTGACGTCGAGCGCATGCAGATTGGCGACCTGGTCTCGGTGCCATTCAACGTCGCCTGTGGCCGCTGCCGCTCCTGCAAGGAAATGCACACCGGTGTCTGCCTCACCGTCAACCCTGCCCGCGCTGGCGGTGCCTACGGTTACGTCGACATGGGCGACTGGACCGGCGGCCAGGCCGAGTACGTGCTGGTGCCGTACGCCGACTTCAACCTGCTGAAACTTCCAGAGCGCGACAAGGCCATGGAAAAGATCCGTGACCTGACCTGCCTGTCCGATATCCTGCCGACCGGCTACCACGGTGCCGTGACTGCCGGCGTAGGCCCAGGCAGCACCGTCTACGTTGCTGGTGCCGGCCCGGTCGGTCTGGCTGCCGCTGCCTCGGCACGCCTGCTGGGCGCTGCCTGCGTCATCGTCGGCGACCTCAACCCAGCCCGCCTGGCTCACGCCAAGTCCCAAGGCTTCGAAGTGGTCGACCTGTCCAAGGACACCCCGCTGCACGAGCAGATCGTCGACATTCTCGGTGAGCCGGAAGTGGACTGCGCCGTTGACGCCGTCGGCTTCGAAGCCCGCGGCCATGGTCACGAAGGTGCCAAGCATGAAGCGCCGGCTACCGTGCTGAACTCGCTGATGCAGGTTACCCGCGTTGCCGGCAATATCGGTATCCCAGGCCTGTATGTGACCGAAGACCCGGGTGCGGTGGATGCTGCCGCCAAGATCGGCGCGCTGAGCATCCGCTTTGGCCTGGGCTGGGCCAAGTCGCACAGCTTCCACACCGGCCAGACCCCGACCATGAAATACAACCGCCAGCTGATGCAGGCAATCATGTGGGATCGAATCAACATCGCTGAAGTGGTTGGTGTGCAGGTGATCAACCTGGATCAAGCGCCGGAAGGGTATGGCGAGTTTGATGCGGGTGTGCCGAAGAAGTTCGTGATCGACCCGCACAAGATGTGGGGGGCGGCGTAACAGCTGTTGTTTGACAAGAGCCCCTCGCATTGAGGGGCTTTTTCATGGCTGTGTCATTGACTTCAAAGCCAGCACTGAGCCCTGTAGGAGCAGCCTTGCGCTGCGAAAGGGCCGGCAAGCCGAAAGCTCATCTCTGGCATCAATGGCGTCTTCGCAGCACAAGGCTGCTCCTACCAGGAGCCGAGCCAGCCAGGGAGATTGACGGCGCGCACTGTGGGAGCGGGCGTGCCCACGAATAGGCCAGCCCAGGCAACCCAAAACTCAGCGCATCATTCCCCAACTCAGCATCATCCATCAGTGCCTTGGCCAACGCGCTCAGGTAATGTGACGCCCAAAGCAACTGCGGCTTGTTTTCCATCAGCCCGTCAATGGTCATGTCCCGCACATAGCCCATCAGTTCCGAGGCGTGGTCACGGGCATACTGGCAAGGAATACCGGGCGCGATACAAAATAGCGCGTGGGTCTTGTACAGGAGTATCAGGGCAGTAATCTGGGTTGGTGCAGATGGCCGCCCAAAAATTAGTTATGCCCATCAACAGAGTTTCTTCTGATAGAAAGAGCGTTTTCTTGAGTTTGGCTGGGGCGGATTGTAGAAATGCTATGCCTTCTAGTCGGCGTGCTGGCTAATGAGTTGTGTTCTAAAAAAGCCAGGTCGGTTTCTGCTTTTTCAATAATGATTCGCTTTTTTTCTATTTTTTTGGTTAGTCTATCGATGTCTTTTTGTTTGCGTTTCATGATTGCAGGATTGGGAAGTATTTCGGCCTCGATAAAAGCTAAGTCTTCATATTTATCATTGAGTTTTCTGTTAAGTGTTTTAAGTTTTTGATTTGACGTGACATGGCTTCTACTTTTAGCGACTTGGTAAGAAGGTGGTGCAGCTTCTTTGGTATATGGAGGGGCAGGTTCCTCGCGGCCCCGTTCTACGACAGATACATTCTGCGTGGGAGCACTGCGGGAAAAAAGATTTCCGACCCATCTGAAGAAACGCATAATGAACATGCCGCTAGGGTCATGAAAGTTTATTGGGTCTCCTTCGCAGTAAGCGTAGGTATTAATTCCACCTTTTCCGAAGGGGCTATAGGAGTCAGGTGAGTAGAATCTGCTCGTCCCATAAAGCCTATGTCCATTGCCAAGCAAATAGCCGTTTACAAAGGCGTTATGCAGCTCGCCGTTAAATCCTAGAGATGTTTTAAGTTCGGGCAAGTTTCCACAATGGCCGTATGCTGTGTAAGCAGCGTGCGGCCCACCCCAGCCATACGCTTGCAGAACCGAACCTGCAGCGTCTGTTACCAGCAGGCCTGTACGAGGTGCATTGTCAGACTTTCTTTCCGCAAGAAGCTGCTCGCCTGCACGGAGAACTGTTCTGGAGTGCGCTCCTGAAATTATGGTCGCTAGCTTACTGTTTTGGTAGAGGAATGCTGAACGTCTGTTTACTTCCATTCTGGGCATACTCATATTTTTAGCTGATGAAATCTGAATCGATGGTGGCAGTATTAATCGGTTTGTTACGTGTCGCTACTGGCAAAAATGATAGGTGTCCATCAAAGCAGCTTTATTCGCTCGCGCCCTGATGACCGGCTCGGAACAAAGCAATGAATTATCAGTCAAATGCCCCGTTTCCCAGGCCATCCCGGCCAACGAGGTCCCTCCCGATGAAAGCATTCACCCTGGCAACCCTGATGACCCTGGCCGCAAGCCCGGTGTTCGCCTTCAACCTCAGCGATGCCGCCAACGCCGTGTCCGCCATGCAGAACCAGCAACCGCAAGGCCAGGTGCAGGCGCCCGCAGCGCAAGCCAATTTGCTCAATACCCTGGGTAGCCAATTGAACATCACCCCCGAGCAAGCCGTGGGCGGGGCGGGGGCGATGTTGGGGTTGGCGCGTAACAACCTCAGCAGCGAAGACTATGGCCAGCTGACCAAGGCAGTACCGGGGCTGGACTTGCTGGCCGGGGCCAGCGCGCTGGGTGGTTTAAGTGGGTTGGGTGATTTGCTGGGCAAGAACAGCGAGAACCCGTCGGCGTTGAGCAATGCGCTGGGTGGCAATGTGGAGAACCGCAGCGACCTGGACAATGCGTTCAAGGCGCTGGGCATGGATACCGGGATGATCGGACAGTTTGCGCCGTTGCTGCTGCAGTACCTGGGGCAGCAGGGGATTGCCGGGGCGTTGTTGCAGAACCTGGGGAGTTTGTGGACTACGCCAGTGCCGGCGCCGTTGGCTCAGCCGTCGGTCTGATCCAAGCGAAACGAGCCCCCTCGCGTAGAGGGGCTTCAGGTACGTAGCGGCTATGTTTTAGCGAAGGGGTTTTCTATCCAACGCTGTTACGGATGACGAACGCCATTTTCCCTTCTTTCACGTCTAATCTGGTCGCGCATTTCCCGGGCTTTCTCCTCTTTTAATCTTTGTTCTTCGTGCGCTTTGATTCTAGCCGCAGAACGCCATTCCTCGCCTTTTTTTTCAAATTCTCTTTGCTGCATGCGGAAAGCATTAAGTTTTTTTGATGCTTCTTCTGCTAGCTCGCTCAAGACCCCTGCAATGATAGGGCTTTCGCCCTTGAAATGCTTGTCTCTATATTTTTCTGCCTCGCCGCTGAGGGTTGGTACTTGGGGAAGTTCCTCCATATTTTTTTCCATTTTAATGGAGGTCAAATGGTAGTCTTGGGAAGTTTTAGGCTGGTCTGGGAATTTCAATCTGCCTATTGCGTTTGCTCTGGCTTCAGTTTCAGTATTATAGATATTGACTTGCTGAGTAAGTTTTTCCTTGCGGCCGAAGAAGTTTCCAATCGCTTTCCGAAGGTTAACATGGCCTGAAGGGTCGATTTTGTTTATGGGGTCGTTGCTGCAGTAGGCGTACGCATTTATTCCGCCACCGCCAAAAGGGCTCATGGAATCAGGGCAAGAGAATCTCATGTGAGCGGGGCTGTAAGAGCGATGATAGCCAATCCCCAATAAATAAAAACCTATTGCAGTATTCAGCAGTTCACCATTGAACCCTAATAGCGGCATCGCTGAAGCATCAGGTCTGTGCCCGTATGGGGTATAAACGATAGTTTGCTCAGGGCTGGCAGATGTTTGCAATATACTCGCTGAGTCATCTGTCGAGTAAAGCTTTGTTGTCGAATCAGGCTCGTCTTGCCACTCTGCCAACGGGGTGATGTGCGATCGAAACAACGTTTGGGTGGCATTTTTGCTTTTTATATTTAGTGGAAGCCCGTTCATGTAGAAGATTTTTTTACTTTCACTCATGGCCAGTACTCATCATTGATTTGAGTTTTCATCATGAGTATTAGCTGGACGCAGGGGGGCCGCAACTGGCAAAAATGTTAGGTATGCATGGGCAAGTGCGATGTCTACAAGCTTGGCGTAGCAATGTGTGTTTGCTGCTGCAGTCACCCGACAGCGGCGGACTGGAGGCGCCGCTGCGCGGCCCTTGCCGAGCAGTTCGGCGCCACGCCATGCCTGCTCCAAAAAAGCAGATTTGCGTCAGGCCAGCAGATCAGGCAGCTTCGCTGAAGTCCACCAGGCGCACCGGGCGACGGAAGCCGGCGGTCAGTACCGCCAGGTACGCCAGGCCCAGGGCAAACCAGCACAGGCCAATCACCAAAGTCAGTGCCGTCAGGCTGGTCCACAGCCACAAGGTCAGCGCCAACCCCACCAACGGCACCACGCCATAGCACAGCAGCCCCTTGAGGTTACGCTGTGCACCATCGTCCATCAGGTGAGTCTTCACCACTGCCAGGTTCACCGCCGAAAACGCCACCAGCGCACCAAAGCTGATCAGCGAGGCAAGGGTCGCCAGGTCGATCACCAACGCCAGCAACGAGAACGCCGAAACCAGCAGAATGGCGAACACCGGCGTGCCAAAGCGCGGTGACAGGTAGCCGAACGTTCGCTGCGGCAGCACCTTGTCACGGCCCATGGTGAACAGAATGCGCGACACAGCCGCCTGCGAGGCCAGCGCCGAGCCCAGGCTGCCGGCCACATAGGCCGCAGTGAAGAAGTTGGCCAGGAACTGCCCGCCCGCCTTGAACATCACCTCGTTGGCCGCCGCATCGGCATTGGCAAAGGTGGTGCCCGGCAGTACCAGTTGGCTGACATAGGCCAGCACGGTGAACAGCACCCCGGCGAACAGGGTGGTGAGGATGATTGCCCGTGGCACATCGCGGCGGGCATCGCGGCATTCTTCGGCCAAGGTCGAGACAGCGTCAAAGCCGAGGAACGACAGGCACAGCACCGCCGCACCAGCCATCAGCGCGCCGAAGCCCGGCTGCGAACCGTCGCCCAGCAGTGGTGAAAGCAGGTCGAGCGGTTGGCCGGCCAGGGACTGGCAGGACAGGGCGACGAACACCACGATGAAGACGATCTGTGCACCGACGATCAGGTTGCTGGTCTTGGCCACAGAGTGAATACCGACCACGTTGAGCACCGTGACCAGGGCGATAGAGGCCAGCGCGATCGACCACGCGGGGAAGGCCGGAAAGGCGATGTTCAGGAACAAGCCGATCAGCAGGTAGTTGATCATCGGCAGGAACAGGTAGTCGAGCAGCAGCGACCAGCCGGCCAGGAAGCCAACGTTCGGGCCGAAGGCCATGTTGGTGTAGGAGTACGCCGAGCCCGCAACCGGGAAGCGTTTGACCATGAAGCTGTAGGAGGTGGCGGTGAACAGCATGGCCACCAGGGTGACGATATAGGCGCCGGCCGTGCGACCACCAGTAAGTTCGGTGACGATGCCGTAAGTGGTGAAGATGGTCAGCGGGACCATGTACACCAGGCCGAAGAACACCAGGGCGGGCAGGCCGAGGACACGGCGGAGCTGGACGGGGGTAGAGCTGGGTGGGTTGGCCATCGTTCGATCCAGAGCTTTTTTGTAGTTGTGCTTTGGTCGATTTTTATCCACTTAGGTGGGGTGTGACAAAGAAGTAATCCTAATGCTGATTATTAGCCAGGTTTTTAATCGGATATTTGTAATGCCTGTTCCGGCCTCTTCGCGGGTAAACCCGCTCCCACAGGGGGCTCACAGGTCTTGAGTTCTGCGCAGTACCTGTGGGAGCGGGTTTACCCGCGAAGAGGCCTGGTCAGGCAATGGAAATCTCAGCCCATCTCCACCCGCAGCTGCTCGATCCGCAAGTCCTTCTCCACCCACAACTGGTTCACCCAGGCCTGCACGGTCTGCCTGAACTCAGCATCATTCTCGTAATCCCCCGCCCACAGCATCGGGTCCAGTTCACGCACACGAATGTCGATAATCACCCGGCTGATGCTGCCATTGAGCAAATCCCAGAAACCCGGCGCCTTGTTGCCGGGGTAGACGATGGTCACATCCAGCAAGGCATCCAGTTGCTCGCCCAATGCCGCCAGCACGAACGCCACGCCACCAGCCTTGGGCTTGAGCAGGTAGCGATACGGCGATTGCTGCTGCTGACGCTTGGCTTCGGTGAAGCGTGTGCCTTCCAGGTAGTTCACCACGGTCACCGGCTGGCGCTTGAACAGTTCACAGGCAGCCTTGGTGATTTCCAGGTCCTTGCCTTTCAGCTCGGGGTGCTTCTCCAGGAAGGCCTTGCTGTAGCGCTTCATGAACGGGTAATCCAGCCCCCACCAGGCCAGGCCCAGCAGTGGTACCCAGATCAGCTCCTTCTTCAGGAAGAACTTGAAGAACGGTGTACGGCGGTTGAGGCTCTCGATCAGCGCCGGAATATCGACCCAGGTCTGGTGGTTGCTGACGGCCAGGTACGAAGTGTCCTTGCGCAGGTTCTCGACGCCACGGATATCCCACTGGGTAGGAATGCACAGGGCAAAGATAGCCTTGTCGATCTCCGACCAGGTCTCGGCCACCCACATCACCGCCCATGAGGCATAGTCACGCCCACGCCCCGGCAGCACCAGTTTGAGCAGGGCGAAGACCAGCAGCGGGCAGATCAACACCAGGGTGTTGAGCAGCAGCAGGGTGGTAGTGAGGATGCCGGTCAGCAGGCGACGCATAAAGAGACTCTTGTTGTGGGAGATAAACGGTTGGCAATGATAAGCAGGGCAGTGGCCTACGCCAAATTTCCAGTGCCCTGCGGCGAGGACAAATGTTTCACATTATGTTGGTTAGGCTTGTGACAGCGAACCTATCCTGCCAGTGCAGTCTAAGCACTGACCCTCCTCAAGGAAGCTTGCCTGTGAAACCTCTGCTTGCCCTGCTGTCGTTGTTGGCGCTGCCGGTCATGGCCGCCGAGCCCACAATCTATGGCCGTTACGAGAACATAGCCCTGCCCGAACTGGGCGAAACCCTGAAAGCCAAGATGGATACCGGTGCCTTCACCGCGTCGCTGTCGGCCAAGGACATCGAGCTGTTCACCCGTGATGGCGACGAGTGGGTGCGCTTCCGCCTGGCTACCAAGGACTCGGACGGCAAGGTGTACGAGCACAAGGTCTCGCGCATCAGCAAGATCAAGGGCCGTGCCGATGAAGAGGAGGAAGGCGATGCGCCGGAAATCTCCAAGCGCCCGGTGGTCGACCTGGAGCTGTGCCTGGGGGATGTGAAGCGCACCGTCGAGGTAAACCTGGTGGACCGTAGCAGCTTCAACTACCCGCTGCTGGTGGGCTCCAAGGCTTTGCGCGAGTTCAAGGCGGCGGTCAACCCGGCCAAGAAGTTCACCGCTGGCAAGCCAGGCTGCTGATTCGAAACCGCATTGGTCCCTCCATTGTAGGGGCGGCCTTGTGTCGCGATCGGGCCGCAAAGCGGCCCCACGATTCCAGCGTTGATGCAGACATTGTCGGGGCCGCTCTGCGGCCCTTTCGCGACACAAGGCCGCTCCTACACAATAGTGCGTCGCCATAGATATCTGCACAGGCCCGGACGCCATGCCCCACATCCTCATCGTCGAAGACGAAGCTGCCATCGCCGACACCCTGGTCTACGCCCTGCAGGCCGACGGCCATAGCACCGAATGGGTAACCCTGGGCGGCGCCGCCCTCGACCAGCAGCGCCAGCGCCCGGCCGACTTGGTCATCCTCGATATCGGCCTGCCTGATATCAGTGGCTTCGAAACCTGCCGCCAGCTGCGCCGCTTCAGCGAAGTACCGGTAATGTTCCTCAGCGCCCGCGATGGCGAAATCGACCGGGTGGTGGGCCTGGAAATCGGCGCAGACGACTATGTGGTCAAACCCTTCAGCCCGCGTGAAGTGGCGGCGCGGGTACGGGCGATTCTCAAGCGCATGGGCCCCAGGGTCGAGCCCGCTGTCGAGGCCACGCTGTTCCAGCTCGACACCTTGCGCATGCAGATTACCTACCGCGGCCAGCCACTCCCCCTTACCCGTCACGAATTCCGCCTGCTGCAATGCCTGCTCGAGCAACCGTACCGGGTATTCAGCCGCGAACAGCTGCTGGACGCCGTGGGCGTGGCCTCTGACGTCGGCTACGAGCGCAACATCGACAGCCATATCAAGAGCCTGCGCGCCAAGCTGCGCCAGGTGGCCAGCGATGCCGAACCGATCCAGACCCACCGTGGCCTCGGCTACAGCTACAGCCCGGACCATGCCTGATGCGCCTGGGCATCCGGATCTTCCTGGTGTACTTCCTGTTCGTCGGGCTGGCGGGCTACTTTCTGCTCAACACGGTGCGCGAACAGATTCGTCCGGTGGTGCGCCAGTCCTCTGAAGAAACGCTGGTAGACACCGCGAACCTGCTGGCCGAGATCCTGCACGATGACGTCAAGGCCGGCACCCTGAACCAGAGCCGCTTGCCCGAAGTGCTCAAGGCCTATGGCTCGCGCAGCCCGGGTGCGCAGATCTGGGGCCTGGCCAAGAACCAGGTCAGCCACCGCATCTATGTCACCGATGCCAAGGGCACCGTGCTGCTGGACTCCAGTGGCGAGGACCTGGGCAAGGACTACTCGAAGTGGAATGACGTGTACCTGACCTTGCGTGGCCAGTACGGCGCCCGCTCCACCCGCAGCGACCCCGACGATGAAAGCACCTCGGTGATGCACGTGGGCGCGCCGATAATCGACGATGGCAAGATCATCGGCGTGGTCACCGTGGCCAAGCCCAACAGCTCGCTGCAACCGTACATCGACCGCTCCGAACGGCGCTTGCTGACCCTGGGCCTTGGGCTGATTGGCTTGGGCCTGCTGATCGGTGCCGCGTTGTCGTGGTGGTTGGCGCGTTCGCTGCGCCGGCTGGCCCGCTACGCCCAGGCGGTCAGCGAGGGCGAGCGCGCCGCCCTGCCGCACTACAAGGGTGGCGAACTGGCGCACCTGGCCCAGGCGGTCGAGCGCATGCGCACGCAACTGGAGGGCAAGGCCTATGTCGAGCGGTATGTGCATACCCTGACACACGAGCTGAAAAGCCCGCTGGCGGCCATTCGTGGTGCGTCCGAGCTGTTGCAGGGCGATGATATGCCGGCTGACCAGCGGGCGCGCTTTGCCGGCAACATCGAGCGCGAGAGCGAGCGTTTGCAGCAGATGATCGAACGCCTGCTCAACCTGGCCCGGGTCGAGCAGATGCAGGCGCTGGAGGATGAGCAGCAGGTGGCGCTGGCGGCGTTGGTGGACGAGTTGCTGTTGGCCCATGCGGCGCGTATCGAAGGTGCCGATTTGCAGGTGCGCCAGCGGGTGCCGGCTGGTTTGCGCTTGTTGTGTGACCCATTCCTGATGCGCCAGGCGCTGGCCAACCTGCTCGACAACGCGTTGGACTTCACCCCGGAGGGAGGCGCGCTGTTGTTCGACCTGGAGCGCGATGGCGAACGGGTGGCGCTGAGTGTGTTCAACCAGGGGCAGGCGATACCGGCCTATGCCATTGGGCGGGTGAGCGAGCGGTTCTACTCGCTGCCGCGGCCGGGGAGCGGACGCAAGAGCACCGGGTTGGGGCTTAATTTTGTGGCCGAGGTGATGCAGCTGCATGGCGGGGCGTTGGCAGTGGATAACGTCGATGGAGGGGTGCGGGTGAGGTTGTGGCTGCCGGTGCGGCGTATCAGCTGACATTGCCGGGGCTGCTGTGCAGCCCATCGCGACACAAGGCCGCTCCTACAAGAGCGCGCGTCCTCCTGTAGGAGCGGCCTTGTGTCGCGATGGGCCGCAAAGCGGCCCCAAAAACACACAATCTCCACACCATCTCCCCGAAGCCTCCACGCAAGGCGCAGACACTGCGCCCACTGCCACAGGAGGCCCCATGAACAAGACCCTCGGTTTCAAACTCGGCATGATCGCCGTATTGATCTTGCTGCTGCTCGTCCCGCTACTGCTGATCAGCGGCCTGATCGGTGAACGCCAGGCCCTGCGCGACAATGTGCTGCGCGATATCGCCCAGAGCGCCAGCTTCGACCAGCAACTCAGCGGCCCGCTGCTGGTGGTGCCCTACCGCAAGTACCAGCGCCGCTGGATCGAAAAGGACGGCGAGCGCACCCAGGAGACCAGCACCATTGCCGGCCACCTGTACTTCCTGCCGGAAACCTTCGACGCCAACCTGGGCGTGGACACCGAACTGCGCGCCCGTGGCATCTACCAGGCCCGGCTGTTCCACGCCAAGGGCCGTATCAGTGGCCGCTTCAAGCTCCCGGAACGTTGGGGTATCGAAAAGGACTTCGACGACTACCGCTTCGACAAGCCGTTCCTGGTGGTAGGCATCAGCGATATCCGCGGCATCGAGAACGGCCTGGAGCTGAGCATGGGCGAGCAGAAAGTGCCGTTCGAAGCCGGCACCCGGCTCGACTGGATGCGTGGTGGCGTGCACGCCAGCCTGCCGGGGCTGGACGGCCTGCAGGCGCGTGAATTCAGCTACGGTTTCGATCTCGCACTGCAAGGCACCGGCCAGCTGCACGTGGTGCCGGTAGGCCGCACCAGCGCCGTGGACCTGCGCGCCAACTGGCCGCACCCGAGCTTCGTCGGCAACTACCTGCCCAGTCGTCGCGACATCGACGCCCAAGGCTTCAGTGCCCACTGGCAGACCTCGTTCTTTGCCACCAACCTCGAAGACGCCCTGCGCCAGTGCGCCACCGCCGGGCAGTGTGCGGACTTCAGCGAGCGCAGCTTCGGTGTCAGCTTCGTCGACCCGGTTGACCAGTACCTGAAGAGCGAGCGGGCGATCAAGTACGCCTTGCTGTTCATCGCCCTGACCTTCGCCGGCTTCTTCCTGTTCGAAGTGCTGAAGAACCTCAGCGTGCACCCGGTGCAGTACATCCTGGTGGGGGTGGCGCTGGCCTTCTTCTACCTGCTGTTGCTGTCGTTGTCCGAGCACATCGGCTTTGGTTTGGCGTATGGGCTGTCAGCTTCGGCATGTGTGCTGCTGATCGGCTTCTACCTGAGCCATGTGTTGCGCAGCCTGGGGCGTGGAGTGGGCTTTGCGGTGGGGTTGGCGGCGTTGTATGCGCTGCTCTACGGGCTGCTGAGTGCCGAGGACTATGCGCTGTTGATGGGCTCGTTGCTGTGCTTCGGCCTGCTGGGGGTATTCATGGTGCTGACCCGGCGGCTGGATTGGGCCCGGGTGGGGAGGGCGGCATGAGGGAGGACAGAGAGATCGGGCGGTGGCTGGCCCTCAGGATCGGGCAGCTGTTTCCTGTGATACCGAGGTGAGGCATTCGCAGCACAAGGCTGCTCCTACAGGGGAGCACGAGTGCCTGTAGGAGCAGCCTTGTGCTGCGAATGGGCCTGTCAGGCTGCCGGTGCTGTTGCCACCATCGACGGCCGCTTGGCCACCTCGGCATACCACGCCGCCAATCCAGGCTGGTGTTCACGCCAGCCAAACTCAGGCTGGCGCAAATCCAGATACCCCAGCGCACAGGCCACGCCGATCGCTGCCAGGTCGAACCCGGACATCAACTCGGGCAAATGCTCCTGCTCCAGATTGGCCAGGCTACGGCGGATCTTGTCGCCCTGTGCCTGCAGCCAACCATCCCAGCGCTTGTCTTCAGGGCGCAGGAAGCTCTCATAGCGGCTCGACACCGCCGCATCCATGATGGCATCGGCCTGCGACACCAGTGTCATGCGCCGCCAGCGCGCCGAGCCTTCGCGCGGCAGCAGCGGCAGGCCGACGTGCTGCAGGTCGAGGTACTCGCAGATCACCCGGCTGTCATGCAGCACGGTGCCGTCTTCCAGGCGCAGGGCCGGGATCTTGCCGATCGGGTTGTCCTGGTTGAGCTGTGGGTCACCGCTGACCGGGCTGATGTTCACCGGCTGCAGCTGCACGCGCTCAAGCTGGCCAGTCTCGTGCAACACCACCATGACCTTGCGCACGAAAGGCGACAACGGCGAGTGGAACAGAGTCATCGTGCTCATGCTTCAGTTACCCTGCAGGCTCGGTGGCAGGCACACGCCGGTACCGCCGATACCGCAGTAGCCGTCCGGGTTCTTGGCCAGGTACTGCTGGTGGTAGGCCTCGGCGAAGTACACGGTCGGTGCCTGGTCGATTTCGGTGGTGATCTCGCCGAAGCCGGCCTTGCTCAGTTCGGCCTGGAAGGCGTCGCGGCTGGCCTTGGCCTGTTCCAGCTGTTCAGGGCTGGTGCAGTAGATGGCCGAGCGGTACTGGGTGCCGATGTCGTTGCCCTGGCGCATGCCCTGGGTCGGGTTGTGCAGCTCCCAGAACATTGCCAGCAGCTCGCGGTAGCTGACCTTGTCCTTGTCGAACACCACCAGCACCACTTCGGTGTGGCCGGTCAGGCCCGAGCAGACTTCTTCGTAGGTGGGGTGGGGAGTGAAGCCGCCGGCGTAGCCGACCACTGTGCTGACCACACCTTCACGCTGCCAGAAGCGACGCTCGGCGCCCCAGAAGCAACCCAGGCCGAAGATGGCGAAGTCGATGGCGCCTTCGAAGAAAGGGCCGAGCAGCGGCGTGTCTTTGAACACGTAGTGGAACTCGGGCAGGCTCATTGGCGTTTCGCGGCCAGGCAGGGCCTGTTCCGCGGTTGGCATGACGTTTTTGTTCACCAGGATTTCCGAACGCAGGACCATGGCCGTTCCTCTGTGTTTATTCAGTTGGATAGGTGGTGGGGCCATCGCCGGCAAGCCAGCTCCCACAGGGATATCACAGATTTTGAGATATGAGCGGTCCCTGTGGGAGCTGGCTTGCCGGCGATAGGGCCCGAATGGGCTCTATAGTGCCCGAGGTTTGCGCGGCTGTCAGGCCACCGGACCACGCGGATAGCGCTTCAGCCGTTCAGCCAGCTCGCGCCCCGGAATCGGCCGGTCGAATAGGTAGCCCTGGCCCACGTCGCAGCGGTGCCGGCGCAGGAACGCCAGCTGCTCCGGCGTCTCGATACCCTCGGCCACCACCTTCAGCTTGAGGTTGTGAGCCATGGCCACCACCGCCGAGGTGATCTCCATGTCGTCTTGGTTGTCCGGGATCTCGTTGATGAAGCTGCGGTCGATCTTGAGGATGTCGATCGGAAACTTCTTCAGGTAGCTCAGCGACGAATAACCGGTGCCGAAATCGTCCATGGCCAGGGTCAGGCCCAGTGCCTTCAGCTCATCCAGCTGGCGGTGGGTGTCTTCGGTGGCCTCCAGCAGCAGGCCTTCGGTCAGCTCCAGCTCCAGCAAGTGCGGGGGCAGGGCCTCTTCCTCGAGGATGGTGCTGATCGACGCCACCAGGTCCGGGTCGGAGAACTGCTTGGGCGACAGGTTGATGGCCACATGCAGGTTGCCCATGCCGGCCTCGCGCAGTTGCTGGCTCATGCGGCACGACTGGCGCACCACCCATTTGCCGATGGGGATGATCAGGCCGGTTTCTTCCGCCACGCTGATGAACTGGTCCGGGCGGATCATGCCGCGTTCGGGGTGGTTCCAGCGCAGCAGTGCTTCCAGCCCCAGCAGGCGGCCGCTGCGCAGGCACAGCTTGGGCTGGTAGAACACCTCCAGCTCGTTCTGGGTCAGGGCGCGACGCAGGTTGTTCTCGACGAACAGCTTGTAGCTGGCTTCGGCATTGAGCACTTCGGTAAACACCTGCACCTGGTGCTTGCCGTTGGCCTTGGCCTTGTGCAGCGCCAGGCCGGCGTTCTTCATCAGGCTGGCCGGGTCGGCGCCATGCAGTGGCGCGCAGGCCAGGCCCACCGAGGCGGTGACGTTGATCAGCTGGTTGTCGACGAACATCGGCTTGTCGAGGGTGCGCAGCAGTTGCTGGGCGACGCCCTGGCCATCTTCCAGGCTGGTGTCATCCAGCAGCACGGCGAACTCGTTACTGGCAAAGCGCGCCAGGATACCGCCGGTGTGCAGGCTGTTGCGCAGGCGCCGGGCCAGGCTGATCAGCAGCTTGTCGCCGGTCTGGTGGCCGAGGCTGTCGTTGATGCGCTTGAAGTTGTCGATGTCCACCAGCAGCAGGCACATCGAGTACTCGCCATCGCGGGCAAAGCGCTCGTCCAGGCTGCGGATGAACGCCGGGCGGTTGCCCAGGTTGGTCAGGTTGTCGGTGTAGGCCAGGCGCTCGATGCGCTGCTGGGCCAGCTTGGTCTGGGTGACGTCTTCGTAGATGCCGATGTAGTGGGTCAGCTCACGGTTGTCGCCGTATACCTTGGAAATCGACAGCTGGCCCCAGTAGGGCTCGAGGTTCTTGCGCCGGCTCTTGAACTCGCCCTGCCAGCTGTTGCCCATGGCCAGGCTCGACGGCGAGTCGAACAGCAGCTCGCTCAGGTTCTCCAGCGCCGGCAGCTCGCCCAGGTGGCGGCCTTGCACTTCCTCGGTGCTGTACTGGGTGATGGCGGTAAAGCTGGGGTTGACGTACTCCACCACACCGTCGCGGTTGACCAGCAGGAATGCGTTGGCGCTCTGCTCGACCGCACGCTGGAACAGGTGCAGGGCGCTGGCGGCGGTGCGCCGGTTGTGGTTGGTGATGACCTGGGCGAACTGGTCGGCCAGTTCGCCGGCAAAAGCGATTTCGTCCGACTGCCAGGCTCGTGTCTGGCCGGTCTGTTCCAGGCACAGCACGCCGACTACCTGGCCATCGACACGGATGCTGGCATCGAGCATGGCCTTGTTTTCCGGGCACATGCTTTGCGCCAGGGCGCGGGTGCGCGGGTCGTGGCCGGCATTGTGGGCGTCGATGGCGCGGCTGGCGTGCAGCGCGTCGAGATAATCGGGGAAGTGGCTGGCATCGATGGCTTCGGGCTGGCGGTGCTCTTGCGCGTCCCGGTACCAGGCGATGATCGGCTCCAGACGCTGGTCTTCCAGGTGCCAGATGCTGGCGCAGTCCACCTTGTAGATCTCGCAGGCGCTCTGGGTAATCAGCTGGGCGGCTTCCCGCAGCGAGTTCCCGGCGCTGTAGCGCTGGCGGGCCAGGCGCAGGATCAGGTCCTGCTGGCCGCGTACCCGGTCCAGATGCTCGAGTTGTTCCTGCTGCGCGCGCTGGTTCAGTTACAGGGCCAGTTGCAGGCGGTTGTTGCGCGATTCCAGGTCGCTGGCACCGGCCTCGCCGGTATCTTCAGCCAGGTCGTCGAGCACGCTCAGGTAGCCGCGCAACAGGTGGCGGTTGTGCTGCTTGTAGGCTTCCCCAGCCTCCAGCAGGCGTAGCGATGCAGTTGGCGTGTGCAAGGTGTAGCGCACGCGGTAGTAGCCGCGCTGGGCCAGTTGCAGCTGGATCTCGTCGTGCAGCCGGTAGCGGGCTTCGGGTTCCATCAGGCTGGCATAGGGTGCGTCTACCAGGGCGCACAGGTCGCCGGCGTGCAGGCCGAACTGGCGCTCGCAGGCCGGGTCGAGGTAGAGCATGGTCCAGCTGGCTTCGTTGAGCCTTTCGAAACGCAGCATGCCGAGCCGCGAGGGCACGGGTAACTGCGTGACGACCTCGGCCGCCACACGGCTGGCGGCATCGGGTTGGCTTTTCATCGAAGACTCGCTTGAAGAGGAAACGCGGCCTTGGGGGCGGCAGGTCTGGCAAGGTTGCATCATGTCCCGGGGACTGGCAAGCAGCCATGCGTGATGCTGTGGACGGGTTATCGGCTGGTGGGTGGGAATCTGTAGTCTGGCTGATAGTTCCGGGGCCGCTTTGCGGCCCATCGCAGGCGATCGCGGTACCTTGTGGGAGCGGCCTTGTGTCGCGATAGCAGGGCAAAGCCCTCCCGGCTTTCTCAAGGCAAAAAAAAGCCCCGCCAATCGACGGGGTTGAGGTACGAGCGTGGCAGCTCGAAAAGGGTACTGCCCCTCGCGGGGAGGGGCAGTGGGCTGCCTTACAGCAGCATGGTGCGGATATCGCCCAGCACGTCGCCCAGGCGCTTGGTGAAGCGCGCGGCGGCAGCGCCGTTGATCACACGGTGATCGTAGGACAGCGACAGCGGCAGCATCAGCTTCGGCTGGAAGGCCTTGCCATCCCATACCGGCTGCATGGTCGCCTTGGAGACGCCCAGGATAGCCACTTCCGGCGCGTTGACGATCGGCGTGAAGCCGGTGCCGCCAATGTGGCCGAGGCTGGAGATGGTGAAGCAGGCGCCTTGCATCTCGTCGGCCGACAGCTTCTTGGTGCGGGCTTTTTCGGCCAGCGCAGCCGCTTCGGCAGCCAGTTGCAGCAGGCTCTTCTGGTCGACGTTTTTGATCACAGGGACCAGCAGGCCGTCCGGAGTGTCCACGGCAAAGCCGATGTGCACGTACTTCTTGCGGATGATGGCCTTGCCGCTTGGCGCCAGCGAGCTGTTGAAGTCCGGCAGTTCCTTGAGCAGGAAGGCGCAGGCCTTGAGCAGCAGTGGCAGCACGGTCAGCTTCACGCCAGCCTTCTCGGCCACGGCCTTCTGCGCAACGCGGAAGGCTTCCAGCTCGGTGATGTCGGCGGAGTCGAACTGGGTCACGTGCGGCACGTTCAGCCAGCTGCGGTGCAGGTTGGCAGCACCGACCTGCATCAGGCGGGTCAGGGCAACTTCTTCCACTTCACCGAACTTGCTGAAGTCCACGGCAGGGATCGGCGGGATGCCGGCGCCACCGGTTGCGCCAGCAGCTGCCGGTGCTTCCTTGGCCTTCTGCATCATCGCCTTGACGTAGACCTGCACGTCTTCTTTCAGGATGCGGCCGTGCGGACCGGTCGCGGCAACCGCGCCCAGGTCGACGCCGAATTCACGGGCCAGCTGGCGAACCGCCGGGCCTGCGTGAACCTTGGCGTTGCTGCCGGCAGCCGGTGCGGTAGCAACCGGTGCAGGGGCAGCAGCCGGGGCAGCAGCGGCAGGTGCGGTGGCTGGAGCCGCCTCAGCCTTGGCCGGGGCAGCAGCGGCGGCAGGTGCCGGAGCAGCAGCCGGGGCAGCGCCCGCGACTTTCAGCTTGAAGATCAGGTCGCCAGTGCCGACTTCGTCTTCCAGCTTGCACAGGACTTCTTCGACCACGCCGGCAGCCGGCGACGGGATTTCCATGGAGGCCTTGTCGGACTCCAGGGTAATCAGCGACTGGTCGGCTTCGACGGTGTCGCCGACCTTGACCAGCACTTCGATGATCTTGGCCTTGCCCGACGAACCGATGTCCGGCACGTGGATGTCCTGCACGCTGGCGGCAGCCGGGGCTGCTGCCGGAGCAGGGGCAGGGGCGGCTTCGGCGGCCGGAGCCGGCGCAGCAGCCTGGGCCGGGGCTGCGGCCGGGGCCTCAGGGGCCGCAGCAGCGGCGCCCTCGGCTTCCAGGACCAGCAGCTCGTCGCCTTCTTTCAGGCGGTCGCCCAGCTTGACCTTCAGCTCCTTGATGACGCCGGCTTTCGGGGCCGGGATCTCCATGGAGGCCTTGTCGGACTCCAGGGTCAGCAGGCTCTGGTCAGCCTCGATACGATCACCGACCTTGACGAACAGCTCGATGATTTCACCTTCACCGCTGCCGATGTCAGGTACGCGAATGAGTTCGCTCACTTAAAAATACTCCTCAGCAGTCCAGTGGGTTGCGCTTGTCCGGGTCGATACCGAACTTGACGATAGCGTCTGCAACAACCTTTGGTTCGATCTCGCCACGGTCAGCCAGGGCTTCCAGGGCAGCCAGCACCACGAAGTGGCGGTCGACTTCGAAGAAGTGACGCAGCTTCTTGCGGCTGTCGCTGCGACCGTAACCGTCCGTACCCAGGACCTTGAACTCTTTGCTCGGTACCCACTGGCGAATCTGCTCGGCGAACAGCTTCATGTAGTCGGTGGAGGCGATGACCGGGCCCTTGCGACCGTTCAGGCACTGCTCGACGTAGGTCTGCTGTGGCTTCTGGCCAGGCTTCAGGCGGTTGGCGCGTTCCACGGCCAGGCCGTCGCGACGCAGTTCGTTGAAGCTGGTGACGCTCCACACGTCGGCACCGACGTTGAACTCTTCACGCAGGATCTTCGCTGCTTCGCGGACTTCGCGCAGGATGGTGCCGGAGCCCATCAGCTGTACGTGGTGCGCGGCTTCGCGGGTGTCTTCTTCCAGCAGGTACATGCCCTTGATGATGCCTTCCTCGACACCGGCCGGCATGGCTGGCTGCTGGTAGGATTCGTTCATCACGGTGATGTAGTAGAAGATGTCCTGTTGCTCTTCGGTCATCTTCTTCATGCCGTCCTGGATGATCACCGCCAGCTCGTAGCCGTAGGTCGGATCGTAGGTGCGGCAGTTCGGGATGGTGCCCGCCATCATGTGGCTGTGACCGTCTTCGTGCTGCAGGCCTTCACCGTTCAGGGTGGTACGGCCGGCGGTACCGCCGATCAGGAAGCCACGGGTGCGGCTGTCGCCAGCGGCCCAGGCCAGGTCGCCAATACGCTGGAAGCCGAACATCGAGTAGAAGATGTAGAACGGCAGCATCGGCTGGTTGTGGCAGCTGTACGAGGTACCGGCAGCGATGAACGACGACATGGCGCCGGCTTCGTTGATGCCTTCCTCGAGGATCTGGCCCTTCTTGTCTTCGCGGTAGAACATCACCTGGTCTTTATCGACTGGCTCGTAGAGCTGGCCGACCGACGAGTAGATGCCCAGCTGGCGGAACATGCCTTCCATACCGAAGGTACGGGCTTCGTCCGGGATGATCGGGACGATGCGCTGGCCGATTTCCTTGTCCTTGACCAGCTGCGCCAGAATACGCACGAAGGCCATGGTGGTGGAGATTTCGCGGTCGCCCGAGCCGTCCAGGATCGCTTTCAGCGTTTCCAGTGGCGGGGTCGGTACGCTGAAGCTCTTGGCGCGGCGCTGTGGCACGAAACCGCCCAGGGCAGCACGGCGCTCGGCCAGGTACTTGGCTTCGGCAGAACCTTCTTCCGGCTTGAAGAACGGCAGGTTCTCCAGGTCGGCATCCTTGACCGGGATGTCGAAGCGGTCACGGAAGTGACGCAGGCTGTCGACGTCGACCTTCTTGGTGTTGTGCGCGGTGTTCTTGGCTTCGCCGGCACCGGTACCGTAACCCTTGATGGTCTTGGCCAGGATGACGGTAGGCTGGTCCTTGTGGTTGACCGCCTGGTGGTACGCCGCGTAGACCTTGTACGGGTCGTGGCCGCCACGGTTGAGCTTCCAGATCTCTTCGTCGGACAGGTCTTCGACCATGGCCTTGAGCTCTGGGGTGTTGAAGAAGTTCTCACGAACGTACGCGCCGTCTTTGGCTTTGTAGTTCTGGTACTCGCCGTCGATGACTTCGTCCATGCGGCGCTGCAGGGCACCGTTGGTGTCCTTGGCGAACAGTGGGTCCCAGAAACGGCCCCAGACGACCTTGTTGACGTTCCAGCCACCGCCACGGAACACGCCTTCGAGTTCCTGGATGATCTTGCCGTTGCCGCGAACCGGGCCGTCGAGGCGCTGCAGGTTGCAGTTGATGACGAAGATCAGGTTGTCCAGCTTCTCGCGGCCGGCCAGGGCGATTGCACCCAGGGATTCCGGCTCGTCGCACTCGCCGTCGCCCATGAAGCACCAGACCTTCTGCTTGCCGGCCGGGATGAAGCCGCGGGCTTCCAGGTACTTCATGAAACGTGCCTGGTAGATGGCCTGGATCGGGCCCAGACCCATCGAAACGGTCGGGAACTGCCAGAAATCAGGCATCAACCATGGGTGCGGGTACGAAGACAGGCCGTTGCCGTCCACTTCCTGACGGAAGTTGTTCATCTGGTCTTCGTTGATGCGGCCTTCCATGAACGCACGGGCGTAGACGCCTGGCGAAGCGTGGCCCTGGAAGAAGATCAGGTCGCCGCCGTGTTCTTCGGTCGGGGCCTGGAAGAAGTAGTTGAAGCCGATGTCGTACAGGGTGGCGCTGGAGGCGAAGCTGGAGATGTGTCCGCCCAGGTCCGAGTCTTTCAGGTTGGTGCGCATGACCATGGCCAGGGCGTTCCAACGCACCATCGAGCGAATGCGGCGTTCCATGAACAGGTCGCCAGGCATGCGTGCTTCGTGGGTGACAGGGATGGTGTTGCGGTATGGCGTGGTGATCGCATACGGCAGCTGGGAGCCACTACGGGTGGCCAGCTCGCCCATACGGGTCATCAGGTAATGAGCGCGGTCTTCGCCTTCTTTGTCGAGGACCGACTCCAGGGCATCCAGCCATTCCTGGGTTTCGATTGGATCGAGGTCTTGCATGGCTTGCTCCAGGGCGGAAAGGCAACCAGAATCGATTGCCTGAGATTGCGACTGGCCTTATGGGCAGACGTCGTGAATTCTTGGATTACCGGGGTGTCCTCCGGCGCCGTGTAGTTTTACTACATTTGCTTTCGCATTTCATGCTTTTACACGACACGAGTAGTAGTAAAACTACATTTGTGCGACGTTTCGTCGCATGCTGGCTTGTGAGGAAAAACGTTCATGTTGGTTGGCATTGTGTCGCGAACGGGTAACTCTTGATGTTTGTTGCCAATTTTTCGTTTCTTTCAGCTATTTCCAACTTTTGTACGACAGTCCAACCGTGGTCCGGCTTCCCCTTGGCCGCTTCTTCCCCTCTATTTCACGCCGATCAAGGATAGACCATGCGCCTACCTTTGCCGTCCGATCTGCCCGCTACCCTGCAGCCGCTGGTCGCGCGCAACCAGCAATTCATCAGCGATGCGGTGGCTGCCCACCCGGAACTCGACCTCCAGGCCTGGAGCCCGCTGCACCGGCAACAGTTCGACCAGGTAGCCGCCGCCAGCGACTTCGTGCTCGGCCTGGTCCGACGCGAGCCGGCCATGCTGTTCGGCCTGCTGGCCAGTGGCGAGCTGGATCGGCGTTACGCCGCGGGTGAACTGCGCGGGCACATCGCTGCAGCCGCCCAGGCGGCGCAGAGCGAGGACGAGCTGGCGCGCAACCTGCGCCGCGAGCGCAACCGTCAACAGCTGCGCATCATCTGGCGCGACATCACCCGCCAGGCCGCGCTGGGCGAAACCTGCCGCGACCTGTCCGACCTGGCCGACGCCGCCATCGACGAAGCCTACCAATGGCTGTACCCGCGCCACTGCCAGCAGTTCGGCACGCCTGTCGGCAACCGCAGCGGCCAGCCACAGCACATGGTGGTGCTGGGCATGGGCAAGCTGGGCGCGGTGGAGCTGAACCTGTCGTCGGACATCGACCTTATCTTCGCCTTCCCAGAAGGCGGCGAAACCGAAGGGGTGAAGCGCTCGCTGGACAACCAGGAGTTCTTCACCCGCCTGGGCCAGCGCCTGATCAAGGCGCTGGACCCGGTCACCGTCGACGGTTTCGTGTTCCGCGTCGACATGCGCCTGCGCCCGTATGGCTCGGCCGGCGCGCTGGTGCTCAGCTTCAATGCCCTTGAACAGTACTACCAGGACCAGGGCCGTGACTGGGAACGCTACGCGATGATCAAGGCGCGGGTGGTGGCCGGCGACCAGGCGGCCGGCGCGCAGTTGCAGGAGATGCTGCGGCCGTTCGTGTACCGCCGCTACCTGGACTTTTCCGCGATCGAAGCGCTGCGCATCATGAAGCAGCTGATCCAGCAGGAAGTGCGGCGCAAGGGCATGGCCGACAACATCAAGCTGGGTGCCGGTGGCATTCGCGAGGTGGAATTCATCGCCCAGGCCTTCCAGCTGATCCACGGCGGGCGCGACCTCAGCCTGCAACAGCGGCCGCTGCTGAAAGTGCTGGCCACCCTCGAGGGCCAGGGCTACCTGCCGCCAGCCGTGGTCGCCGAGCTGCGCGAGGGTTATGAGTTCCTGCGCTATACCGAACACGCCATCCAGGCCATCGCCGACCGCCAGACGCAGATGCTGCCGGACAGCGAGACCGATAAGGCGCGGGTGGCCTACATGCTCGGTTATGCCGACTGGCAAAGCTTCCATGACCAGCTGACGCACTGGCGTGGCCGCATTGACTGGCACTTCCGCCAGGTGATCGCCGACCCTGATGATGAAGACGGCGAGGGCGAGCTGGTGGTGGGTGGCGAATGGTCGCCGCTGTGGGAGCAGGCGCAGGATGAAGATGCCGCTGGCCGTCAGTTGCAGGAGGCCGGTTTCCAGCAGCCCGCCGAAGCCCTGCGGCGCCTGGCCGCGCTGCGCTCCAGCCCGCAGCTGCGTTCGATGCAGCGGATTGGCCGTGAGCGCCTGGACGCCTTTATCCCGCGGTTGCTGGCCCAGGCTGTGGAACATGACAACCCCGACCTGGTGCTCGAGCGCGTGCTGCCGCTGGTCGAGGCCGTGGCACGGCGTTCTGCCTACTTGGTGCTGCTCACTGAAAACCCCGGCGCCTTGCGCCGCCTGCTGACCCTGTGCGCCGCCAGCCCGTGGATTGCCGAGCAGATTGCCCGCTACCCGCTGCTGCTCGACGAACTGCTCAATGAAGGCCGCCTGTTCAGCCCGCCACTGGCGCCGGAGCTGGCCAGCGAACTGCGCGAGCGCCTGACGCGCATCCCCGAGGATGACCTGGAACAGCAAATGGAGGCGCTGCGCCACTTCAAGCTGGCCCACAGCCTGCGCGTGGCCGCCTCGGAAATCAGCGGCAACCTGCCGCTGATGAAAGTCAGCGACTACCTGACCTGGCTGGCCGAGGCCATTCTCGACCAGGTACTGGCCCTGGCCTGGCGCCAGACCGTGGCCCGCCACGGCCAGCCCAAGCGCAGCGACGGCAGCCTGTGCGACCCGGGCTTCATCATCATCGGCTACGGCAAGGTAGGTGGCCTGGAACTGGGCCACGGTTCGGACCTGGACCTGGTATTCATCCATGACGGCGACCCGCAGGCGGAAACCGACGGCGCCAAGCCGATCGACAGTGCGCAGTTCTTCACCCGCCTGGGCCAGCGCATCATTCACCTGCTGACCACCCAGACCAACTCGGGCCAGCTGTATGACGTGGACATGCGCCTGCGCCCGTCGGGGGCCTCGGGCCTGCTGGTGAGTTCGCTGGGAGCGTTCGAGCGCTACCAGCAGAACGAGGCCTGGACCTGGGAGCATCAGGCCCTGGTGCGGGCCCGGGTGCTGGTGGGCTGCAAGCAGGTGGGCACGGCGTTCGAAGGCGTGCGCGCCAAGGTGCTGGGCCAGGCCCGCGACCTGGAAAAACTGCGCAGCGAAGTGAGCGAAATGCGCGCCAAGATGCGCGACAACCTCGGCACCAAGGCCACCGCAGCCGGTACCGCGGCCAATGCCTTCGAGGCCGGTGTGCCGTTCGATATCAAGCAGGATGCCGGCGGTATCGTCGATATCGAATTTATGGTGCAATACGCCGCTTTGGCCTGGTCCCACGACCACCCGGCCATACTCCGATGGACCGATAACATCCGCATTCTGGAAGAGCTGGAGCAGGCGGGTTTGATGCCGGCCAGTGACGCGGTGCTGTTGCGTGAAGTGTACAAGGCGTTCCGCTCGGCCTCGCACCGCCAGGCCCTGCAGAAGCAGGCCGGGGTTATCGATGCGGCGCAGTTTGCCGATGAACGCCGTGAGGTGCGGCGGATCTGGGGTGAATTGGGTTTGACTTGAGATTGCTGGGGCCGCTTTGCGGCCATCGCGACACAAGGCCGCTCCTACAGGAGATCGCATTCCCTTGTAGGAGCGGCCTTGTGTCGCAATGGGCTGCAAAGCAGCCCCAAAGGCTCATGCCTCACCACCGGTGGTACACTGTCCGCCACATAGCCTGAATATAAAGAGGGGAGGCCAGGCTGTACCGCAGCCTGTAGCCTCCCCGAGCGTTTCTGGACTAAGCATGAGAATACTGATCATTGGCCCCAGCTGGGTCGGCGACATGGTGATGGCGCAGACCCTGTTCCAGTGCCTGAAACAGCAGCACCCCGACTGCGTGATCGATGTGCTGGCCCCCGAGTGGAGCCGGCCGATCCTCGAACGCATGCCCGAGGTCCGTCAGGCCCTGAGCTTCCCGCTCGGCCACGGCGCACTGGAACTGGCCACGCGGCGACGCATCGGCAAGTCCCTGGCCGGTCAGTACGACCAGGCCATCCTGCTGCCCAACTCGCTCAAGTCGGCGCTGGTGCCGTTCTTTGCCGGTATCCCCAAGCGCACCGGCTGGCGTGGCGAAATGCGCTTCGGCCTGCTCAACGACGTGCGCAAGCTGGACAAGGCCCGCTACCCGCTGATGATCGAGCGCTTCATGGCCCTGGCCTACGCGCCCGGCGCCGAGCTGCCGCAGCCGTACCCGCGCCCCAGCCTGCAGATCGAAGCGCAAAGCCGCGACGCCGCCCTGGCCAAGTTCGCCCTGGAGCTGGACCGCCCGGTGCTAGCGCTGTGCCCCGGTGCCGAGTTCGGCGAGGCCAAGCGCTGGCCGGCCGAGCACTACGCCACCGTGGCCGATGCGATGATCCGCCAGGGCTGGCAGGTGTGGCTGTTCGGCTCGAAGAACGATCACCCGGTCGGTGAGCAGATCCGCGACCGGCTGATCCCGGGCTTGCGTGAAGAGTCGTCCAACCTGGCCGGCGAAACCTCGTTGGCCGAGGCCATCGACCTGATGTCCTGCGCCCATGCCGTGGTGTCCAACGACTCGGGCCTGATGCACGTGGCCGCTGCGCTGAACCGCCCGCTGGTGGCGGTGTACGGCTCGACCTCGCCAGGCTTCACCCCGCCGCTGGCCGAGCACGTGGAAGTGGTGCGCACCGGCATCGAGTGCAGCCCGTGCTTCGACCGCACCTGCCGCTTCGGCCACTACAACTGCCTGCGCTTGCTGGAACCGGGCAAAGTCATCGCTGCCCTGCACAGCCTGACCGGGCCGGACCTGATCGATACCGTGGCCGAGGTCGACTAAGTGCGGGTACTGATCATCAAGACTTCGTCGCTGGGTGATGTGATCCACACCTTGCCGGCGCTTACCGATGCCGCCCACGCCATCCCGGGCATCCGCTTCGACTGGGTGGTGGAAGAAGGCTTCGCCGAAATCCCCAGCTGGCACCCGGCGGTCGACCAGGTGATCCCGGTGGCCATTCGCCGCTGGCGCAAGAACCTCTGGCAAACCATCAAGAGCGGCGAGTGGAAGGCCTTCAAGCAACGTGTGCGCGAGCGCAAGTACGACCTGGTGATCGACGCCCAGGGCCTGGTCAAATCGGCCTGGCTGACCCGCTACGTGAAGGCGCCGGTGGCTGGCCTGGACCGCTACTCGGCCCGCGAAGGCTGGGCCAGCCGCTTCTATGACCGGCGCCTGTCGGTTGCCACCGGCCAGCACGCGGTGGAGCGGGTGCGCCAGCTGTTCGCCATGGCCCTGGCCTACGACCTGCCGGAAGGCATCGGCAACTACGGCCTCGACCTCGAGCGCCTGCAACTGCCGCCGGCCGCCCCCTATGTAGTGTTCCTGCATGGCACCACCTGGGCGACCAAGCACTGGCCCGAAGCCTACTGGCGCGAGTTGGCCGAGCGCATGGGCCGGCGCAAGCTGGAGGTGCGTTTGCCGTGGGGCAACCCGGCCGAGAAGGCGCGGGCCGAGCGCATCGCCCAGGGCTTGAACAACTGCCAGGTGCTCCCCAAATTGAACCTTGCCGGCGTCGCACGCGTGTTGGCGGCGGCAAAAGCCTGCGTGGCGGTCGATACCGGCCTCGGCCACCTGGCGGCGGCACTCGATGTGCCCACCATTTCGCTGTTCGGCCCGACCAACCCGGGCCTGACCGGCGCCTACGGACGGACCCAGATTCACCAGGCCAGTGACTGGCCCTGCGCGCCCTGCCTGCAGAAAAAGTGCACCTACAAACCGAGCGCCGACGACCTGCGCCGGTTCGATCTGAAACGCGAGTGGCCATTGTGCTTCACTCGCCTGAATCCCGAGCATGTGGCGAGCCGCTTGAGCGCGTTGCTGCTGGCTGAGGATGTCCGTTGATGCAACTGGCTTTCGTGCTTTACAAATATTTCCCCTTCGGCGGGCTGCAGCGCGACTTCATGCGCATTGCCCTGGAATGCCAGAAGCGGGGCCACCAGATCCGTGTGTACACGTTGATCTGGGAGGGTGACATTCCGCCGGGCTTCGAAGTGCTGGTGGCGCCGGTGAAGGCGATTTTCAACCACCGCCGCAACGAGAAGCTCAGCGCCTGGATGGCCGCCGACCTGGCCAAGCGCCCGGTCGACCGCCTGATCGGCTTCAACAAGATGCCAGGGCTGGACGTGTACTACGCCGCCGACGGCTGCTTCGAGGACAAGGCGCAGACCCTGCGTGGCGGCCTGTACCGCCGTTGGGGCCGCTACCGGCACTTTGCCGAGTACGAACGTGCGGTGTTCGCCAAGGACGCCCATACCGAAGTGCTGATGATTTCCGAAGTGCAGCAGCCGCTGTTCATCAAGCACTACGGCACCCCGGTGGAGCGTTTCCACCTGCTGCCGCCGGGCATTTCCCAGGACCGCCGCGCGCCGGCCAATGCCGGCGAAATCCGCGCCGAGTTCCGCAAGGAATTCAACCTGGGCGATGACGACCTGCTGCTGGTGCAGATTGGCTCGGGCTTCAAGACCAAGGGCGTTGACCGCAGCCTCAAGGCCCTGGCCGCACTGCCGTCGGCCCTGCGCAAGCGCACCAGGCTGATGGTGATCGGCCAGGATGACCCCAAGGTGTTCCAGCTGCAAAGCGCTACCTTGGGCCTGGGCGAGCAGGTGCAGTTCCTCAAGGGCCGCAGCGACATCCCGCGTTTCCTGCTGGGCGCCGACCTGCTGATCCACCCGGCGTACAACGAGAACACTGGCACGGTGCTGCTCGAGGCGCTGGTGGCCGGCCTGCCGGTGCTGGTCTCCAAGGTGTGCGGCTACGCCCACTACATTGCCGAGGCCGACAGCGGCCTGGTGCTGGACGAGCCATTCGAGCAGGAACAGCTCAATGGCTACCTGCAGCGCATGCTCGAAGACCAACAGGCCCGCGCCAGCTGGTCGCGCAACGGCCTGGCGTTTGCTGAAACCGCCGATCTGTACAGCATGCCGCAGCATGCCGCCGACGTGATCCTGGGGCAGGAGTCCGCATGAAGCTGATACTGGCCGAACCGTTCAAGCGCCTGTGGGCCGGGCGTGATGCCTTCGATGCCGTGGAGGCGCTGCAAGGCGAGGTCTATCGCGAACTGGAAGGGCGCCGCACGCTGCGCACCGAGGTCGCTGGCGAGGGCTTCTTCGTCAAGATCCACCGCGGCATCGGCTGGGGCGAGATCTTCAAGAACCTGCTTACCGCCAAGCTGCCGGTGCTTGGCGCCGGCCAGGAATGGCAGGCCATCCAGCGCCTGCACCAGGTTGGCGTGCCGACCATGACTGCCGTCGCCTATGGCGAGCGTGGCAGCAACCCGGCCGCGCAGCATTCGTTCATCATCACCGAAGAACTGGCGCCGACCATCAGCCTGGAAGACTTCAGCATCGACTGGGTCAGGCAGCCGCCCGAGCCGCGCCTGAAGCGCGCGCTGATCGCCGAAGTGGCGAAGATGACCGGCGGCATGCACCGCGCCGGGGTCAACCACCGCGACTGCTACATCTGCCACTTCCTGCTGCACACCGACCGCCCGGTGACGGCGGATGACTTCAAACTGTCGGTGATCGACCTGCACCGCGCGCAGACCCGGGCGAAAATCAGCCGCCGCTGGCGCGACAAGGACCTGGCCGCGCTGTACTTCTCGGCGCTGGACATCGGCCTGACCCAGCGCGACAAGCTGCGCTTCCTGCGCGGTTACTTCCAGCGCCCGCTGCGGCAGGTCCTGAAGGATGAAGCCGCGCTGCTCGCCTGGCTGGAGCGCAAGGCGCAGAAACTCTACGACCGCAAGCAACGTTATGGGGATGCACTCTGATGGCGGGGTGGACACTGGCGCCAGGCTATGAACACCTGGCGGCGGACTTCGGCAGCCTGGAAGCGGTATTTGCCCTGCAAGGCGAGCGCCTGACCCGCGACCCGATCAGCGAGGTGGTGCGTATCGAGCGTGACGGGGTCAATTACTACGTCAAGCGCTACACCGGGGCCGGCAAGCACATGCGCCGTTACCTGGGCCGGCCGCGGATCAAGGCCGAATGGCAGAACCTCAAGCAGTTCGACAAGTGGGGCATCCCCACTGCCGAAGTGGTGGCCTGGGGCCTGGAGCGCAATGGCCTGGCCTTTGGCCGGGGGGCCATGATCACCCGCGAACTGCCGCGCACCGAAGACCTGTCGGCGCTGGCCGAGCGCAACGATGCACGCCTGGCCGATCGCGCCTGGGTCGGGCATGTCAGCAGCCAGCTGGCGCGCCACACCCGGGTCATGCACCAGCACCACTTCGCCCACAACGACCTGAAATGGCGCAACCTGCTGGTCGACGACCAGGGCACGCTATTCTTCATCGACTGCCCCACCGGCGATTTCTGGCGCGGCTTCATGTGGCGGCACCGGATGATCAAGGACCTGGCGTGCCTGGACAAAGTGGCCAAATACCACCTGTCGGCAACCCAGCGCCTGCGTTTCTACCTGCAATACCGTGGCCGCGACCGGCTGAATGTGCGTGACAAGAAGCGCATTCGCCAGGTGGTGAGCTTTTTCGAGGGAAGGGAATGACCGATTACCTGGCCAGCGCGGACCTCGCGCTGCTCAAACGCCATGGCCTGGACGACTTCGAGGCGCTGTGGGCGCTGCAACTGGATGCCGTGGACGAACCGAACACCGGCCGCGGTGGCTGGAGCAGCGTGTTCCGCCTGGAGCTCGAAGGCAAGGGCTACTACCTCAAGCGCCAGAGCGACTACCTGACCCGTACCCTGCACCGGCCATTCGGCGAGCCGACCTTCGCCCGCGAATTCCGCAACATCAGCCGTTACCAGAAGCTGCACATTCCGGCCTTGCAGGCGGTGTTCTATGGCGAGCGCAAGAAAGGTGGCACGCACCGGGCGATCCTGATGACTCGCGCCCTGGACGAGTGGGCCGACCTCGACAGCCTGCTGGCCCGGTGGCCACAACTGAGCGATGCTGAACGCAATGGCGTCCTGCAGGCCTGCGGCCAGCTGGCGCGCACCCTGCACAGCGCCGGCCAGGTGCATGGCTGCTTCTACCCCAAGCACATCTTCCTGCGCCAGCGCCGCGAAGGCTGGGACGCGCAACTGATCGACCTGGAGAAGACCCGCCCCCTGCTGTTCGGCATGCGTGACCGTCTCAAGGACCTGGAGCCGCTGCTGCGTCGTGCCCCGGTCTGGAGCGAGCGTGATGTACGTACCTTGCTGGCCAGCTACCTGGCGCAGCCTGCCGATGGCACGCTGGTCGATACCTGGCTGCAACGCCTGACGCAACGCCGTCGTGAAAAAGAGGCCCGCTGATGCGTTTGTCTGAATTGAAAGAGGCCGGGCGCAGCCCCTCGTTGCCCCTGAGCATCACCCTGGCCGATGCCGCTGGCACGGCCGACCTGCAATTGCTCAGCCTGCTGCGCGTGCTGCCGGGCCAGCGCTATGTGGGCGCCGGTGTTTGGCGCGGTACCCCGGTGCTGGCCAAGTTGCTGGTCGGTGGTAACGCTGCACGGCATTTCCAGCGCGAACTGCAGGGCGTGAAGCTGCTGGCCGAGCAGGGCCTGACCACGCCGAAGCTGCTGGCCGACGGCCTCAAGGAAGGCGAGGGCGGCTGGCTGCTGTTCGAATTCCTCGACGGTGCCGAAAGCCTGGCCGATGCCTGGGCGGCAGTGGAGAGCTTGCCGGTACTGGCCGACGAGCAGCACCTGGTGCTGGGCGAGGCGCTCACCGCAGTGGCGCACATGCACGCCCGGGGCCTGTGGCAGGAAGACCTGCACCTGGACAACCTGCTGCGCCACGGCGGCAAGCTGTACCTGATCGACGGTGCCGGCATCAAGGCCGAAACGCCTGGCCAGCAGCTGTCGCGCCCACGTGTGCTGGAAAACCTGGGGGTGTTCTTCGCCCAGCTACCCAAGCGCCTGGAGCCGTTCATCGAAGAGCTGCTGGTGCACTACCTGCTGGCCAACGCCGAGCATGCGCTGCCGCTGGAAGCTTTGCAGAAGCAGGTGGACAAGGTGCGCAGCTGGCGCCAGAAGGATTACCTGGAAAAGGCTGGTCGTGAATGCAGCCTGTTCAGTGTCGAGCGCAGCCTTTCGGGCTTGCGGGCAGTCCGCCGTGACGAGGTCGAAGCCATGTTGCCGGTGCTGGAGCAGGCCGACGCGTTTATCGACCAGGGCCACCTGTACAAGACCGGTGGTGCGGCCAGCGTGGCGCGCATCGAGGTTGGCGGCCGCACACTGGTGCTCAAACGCTACAACATCAAGAACACCGCGCACTGGTTCAAGCGCTTCTGGCGCCCGAGCCGGGCCTGGCATTCCTGGATCGAAGGCCACCGCCTGGAATTCCTCGACATTGCCACGCCGCGTCCACTCGCGGTGCTGGAGCAGAGGGTGATGGGGCTGCGAAGCCGTGCCTACCTGGTCACCGAGTATATCGATGGCCCGGACCTGGCCGAATGCTTCGCGCCCTATGTGGATAACGGCGATGCGCCCGAGGAGCAGGTGGATGCCCTGGTGCACGTGATGCAGCAACTGATTCGCGAGCGTATCAGCCACGGCGACTTCAAGGGCCACAACCTGTTCTGGCACAACGGCCAGTGGTCGCTGATCGACCTCGACGCCATGTGCCAGCACGCCACCCAGCTCAGCTTTGCCCCGGCCTACGCCCGTGATCGGGCGCGGCTGCTGCGCAACTGGCCGAGTGGCAGTGCCTTGCATCAGCGGCTGGACCGGCTGCTGCCCAAGCTGGCCGAGTAATCCGCCGGCAGTGCCAGCCAGTCGCTGCTGCGGCCTGGCTGGCGCACGCGAATGCGCCATTGGCCGCCCTGTTGGCGCAGTACTGCCCAGGCGTGGACTGCGCCCAGTGCCTTCTCGGGCAGCAGCAGATGGTAATGCCCGGCGAGCAGGTGCCGACGAACCGGCAACTGCTGGTCACCCAGCTGCAGATAGAGTTGCCCCCCGGCGTCGTGCAGGTCGGCTTCCCCTGCCACCGGTTCGCCCTCGAGCGGCGGTTGCAGGCGTACCTCTTCCAACAGCTGGGCTACGTCAGGCAACCCGTCATGCCAAAGCACGATGGAATCGACCACCCAATTGCCATTGCGCAGCCGTTTGATCGGCAGCTGCGCGTAGGCATCCGGCTGCCTGGGGTCGAGCACCCGCCAGCGATAGCCGTCGAAGTGGACGTTGTACAACCGCCCCTGGCTGTCCTTGACGAAGTACCGGTCCGGGCCTGGCACGCTGTTGATCTGTTCGTACACTTCCTCGCCATGAACCCCATCGATCCGGTAGCGCAGCTTGCTCACGTCCACGGCCGCTTCGTGGGTTTTCGGCAGTGGGCGCGGGGGTTGCGGTGGCAGGCCGCGCATCGCCCTGCGCATGAGGGGCGAGCCAGCGAAACTGGACACCCCGTCGGCGCTGTGGCTCAAAGCGGCCATGGCGTGGTGGAAGGTTGCTGCATAATCCTCTTTTTCCAGGGCTTCGAAGCCGTCCCACAGCGAAATCGACATACGGCCGAAGGCCAGGGCTGACATTGTCGGGGCCGGTAGCACGAGGCTGATCATGTCGAGAACCAGGCGCAGCGTCGACAGCCCGTACTCGCCGAGCAGCTCGCGGTTGCTGCGGCTGTTGGTATCGGCCTCGGCGATCATGGCGTGGACCTGGGCCTTGTAAAGGGCATCGAAGAGGTTGCCGTTGATCATTGGCCTTTGCACATATGGCCCGAGGCGGCCCTTGCGCACCAATTTGTCGAGCCGCTTGCCATCAGCCAGAGGCGCGCGCTGGATCAGGTACTTTCGCAAGGACGGCGTGCTGCGAAGGTTTCTGAGCAGCGCCCGGGTATCGGGGTATTCACGCCATGCGCGCCGGTCGGGAGCGTCCGGCGTATACAGCACCAGCGACGGCTGGTTGTCGCTCTCGGCATTGATCAGCAGTACCCCTTGCAGCGTGTGCCCGTCGATGATCAGCTGGCGCACCGCGATACGATGCTCGTCGATGGTAGGGCGCCAATTGTTGTCGGGGTGGTCGGTGACGGCTTTGACCCAGCGATAGCCTCGCTCGTGGGTATCGTTCAGAAAGTGCCTGGCATAGCGGGCCTTGGCCGCCTCGGCGCGCATGCGGGCGCGGTTCATGTTGCCGTGGCATTGCATGCGCCAGCGCGCACCGGGAGACTCCAGCAGGTGGGTTCGCAGGTAGCGGATGTAGCCACTGCCTGCGTCAAGCTCGCGCACCAGGCGCTTTACCCCTTCGGCGGATATCGATTCCAGCGTGGAACCGTCTTCGTGGTGTATTCGGGCAGTCAGCCAGTAATCGACGTCGAACCAGCCGATGTTCAGCAGGGCCAGCTCGTCCAGGCGGTAGGTGGTGGTTACCAGCTCGATGGTGCCACCGACATGGCGACGGTTGGCAACGGCCACGTAACCCGAAGGGGCCAGCGGGTTGATCAGCGGGCCGGTGCGGTGTGCAAGCGTGACGGTTATGCAGACTTTTTCGGCAGGCAAGTCGATGGAGAATTCGCGCCGCAGCGCCTTGCCAAGGCGTTCGCGCACCCATGCCAGCAGGTGGTGGCGATTGCCGAACGCCTCCAGGGTCAAAAGGCCGGGTGCAGCAGCCTGGGTGATGGCCCCGGCGAGCTCCTGGATCGTTTGCATGATGTGCGTCAGGCTTTGCGTGGAGCTCTGGCGCAGCCAGGCGGGCAGGTGTTTTTCCAGCAGCAGCGCATAACGGGTGGACAACGCATATTGGCTGCCCATGAGATCGGTCAGTGACTGCTGTTTGGCAAGGGCGGTTTTCAGCGCCGGCAGATCCGGGTTTTGGTCAAGCGCCCAGGCGGCGTGCCAGGCGATGGTAAGCCGTTGATGCTGCGCGTCGACCACGTCAGTGGCCTGTTGTTCGACCAGGTCGCCGGTAAACCACTCGTAGCGCAGCCGGTCGGCACACCGGACCAGTTGCTGGTCCTGCAGGCGGGGAAGCAATTGCAGCATTGGCTGGCTTTGCATGGGGTCGTCCAGGCGCTCGCACAGCTCCCTATGCAGTTCGGCCAGGTTGGCGAAGCCTTCAACGCCATGAGAAACGCTGCACAGCAGTGCCTGGCCCGTGGCTGTTGCAGGCTCGGCAACGGCCCCTTCCGGTGCGTCTGCCACCAATACCAGCACGCCGGGTAACGGCAACCGGCCATGGGGGCTTGAACGGTTGAATACCGGCCGATAAACCTGGGCCCGGTGGGCGTCTGGCAGGTGGTTGCGCTGCCAGGGTAGCGGCAGCTCCAGGGAGGTGCGCAGCAGGCTGATGTGGCTGTAGTCCAGGGTCTGGTCGGCGAGGCGCAGTTCCAGTTCGGCCAGAAGTTGCTCATGACGCAGTTCGCGCAGTTGCCGGACGCGGCTGTGGCCTGCTTCGACAGGGTCGTTCCAGAACGCTGCCAGGTCACCAAAAAAACGCTGACGCATGGCGGCCGGTTCCGTTTCGCCCGCCAGTTCAGGTTTGCCTTGCTCAAGGGCGATGAGTTGTTGATCGAGCGCTTCGAGGCGCTGCAAAGGTGTCATGGTATGGCTCCTTGGAAAATGGGAGCCAACCATGTCGCGGCAAAAGAGGGTGCGGGTATTACCCGGTTACTGCCGTGGACGAGGGTAGAAACCTTGCAGGCCGAGAGCCGCCGACACCCCCAGGCCGAGCCAGGCCAGGCTGTCCCAGACCCCGTCCCCCAGCAAGGCGGCAAACAGCCCCACGGCAGTGAGCAAGGCCACGACCATCGGCCAGATGAAGATGCGCCAGGTCGGCTGTGACTTGTGGCTCATGCCCGCGCCTCCCGCTTCGTGCGTTGTTTACCCCACCACAGGTACAAGCCGCTGCCGAGGACGATGATGGTCAGCACATCGAGTAGCGCCCACAGGATTTGCATTGGCCGGCCGCCGTAGTCGCCGAAGTGCAGTGGTTGCGACAGGCCCATGGCATTCATGTACCAGGGGCGTTCGCCGACGGCGGTCACCGCCAGTGTTCGCGCATCGATCAGCACGGGCGTGAGCAGGTGCGAGGTCAGGTGCGTGGCGCCCTTCATGAACACCGCATAGTGGTGCTCACTGGAAAAGCGTGTGCCCGGGAAGGCGATGAAGTCCGGGCGCATGCCGGGGGCGGCCTGTTCGGCGATGGTCAGCAGGTGGGTGGCCGGGGCGCGTTCGGTGAGCGGTGGGGCATCACGGTACGGGGCAACCATGGCGGCCAGGCTGTCGTTGCGCCAGGCGGCGATGACCAGGTCCGACAGCGCGCTGATGACACCGGTCACGCCTACCGTCAGTGCCCAGGCCAAGGTGACCACGCCGATCAAGTTGTGCAGGTCGAGCCAGCGCAGGCGACGGGATTTGCCGTGGCGCACTGTGCCGAAGTCCAGGCGGCGCATGAACGGTGCATAGAGTACGGTGCCGGAGATGATCGCCACTACGAACAGTATGCCCATGAAGGCCAGCAGCAGCTTGCCGGGCAGGCCGGCGAACATGTCCACGTGCAGGCGCAGCATGGTCATCATGAAGCCGCCGTTGGCGGCCGGCATGGCCACGGCTTCACCGGTGCGGGCGTCGAGCATGAAGGTGTGCGACGAATTGGGTTCGGTGCCGGCGGTGGCGGCGGTTATGGCCACTACGCCATTGGCTTCGTCCTCGTCGTAGCCGAAGTACTGCATGACCTCGCCGGGGCGGTGCTGCTCGGCCTTGATCACCAACTGCTGTAGGTCGAGGTGTGGTGTATCGGCCGGCATTTCCCGCAGTTCGGGGGCGTCGCCGAGCAGGTGTTCGAGTTCGTGGTGGAAGATCAGCGGCAGGCCGGTGACTGCCAGCAACAGCAGGAACAGGGTGCAGACCAGGCTGCTCCAGGTGTGGATCACCGACCAGCGGCGGATGGTTGGGCTTTTCATCACGGTACCGATTTTTGCCTGTTGGAAGCTGGGGCTGCTGCGCAGCCCTTTCGCAGCGCAAGGCTGCTCCTACAGGGACCGAGTTGGCCTTTGTAGGAGCAGCCTTGTGCTGCGAATGGCCCGGCTCACTCAGAACTTGTAATTGACACTGGCCACCACGTTGCGCTCGTCGCCGTAGTAGCAGTAGTACCCGTCACAGGTAGACAAGTAGTCCTTGTTGAACAGGTTCTTCGCATCCACGGCCACGGTCACTCCCTTGAGAGTGCTGTTCAGGCGGCCCAGGTCGTAGTGCACCGATGCGTCGTAGACGGTGTAGGACCCCACATGGCCCCAATCGGTGTTAGTGGTATTACCGTAGGTGTCCCCCACGTAGCGCACACCAACGCCGACCCCAAACCCATCCAGTGGTCCGCTGTGCCAGGTGTAGTCAGCCCAGGCAGTGGCCTGGTTGCGCGGCACCTGCGCCATGCGCTTGCCTTTCTCGTCACTGGTGCCTTTGATGATTTCGCTGTCGTTGTAGGTGTACGAGCCCACCAGTTTGAGGTTCTCGGTCACATCCGAGGTAGCCTCCAGCTCCAGGCCTTTGACACGCACTTCGCCAACCTGGCGGGTTACACCACCCTCGGTCACCGACATGTTCTCCTGCGTCAGGTCGAACACAGCAGCGGTGAACAGGCTATTGCTGCCTGGAGGCTGGTACTTGATGCCCAGTTCGTATTGCTTGCCTTCGGTCGGTTTGAAGGCATCGGTGCTGTTGACGGTGGAGCCGGTGGCGGCCTGGAACGACTCGGCATAGGAGATGTAAGGCGTCAGGCCGTTATCGAATACATAGCTGAGTGCTGCGTTACCACTGAATTTCTTGTCGCGTTGGGTGTTGGTGGCGTCGCCTTTGTTGTGGAAGGTGGTGCCGGTGTGCACCCAGTCCTCACGGCCACCAAGGGTCAGGCGCCAGTTGTCCAGAGCCATCTGATCCTGGATATACAGGCCGGTCTGCTGGGTTTTCTGGTCGTAGTCGTACATGTCGAAGTACTGAACGTTCGAGAAATCCTGACCGTAGATTGGGTTGTGGATATTGCTCGGTGGCACACCAGCCGAGCCCCAGCGCCAGCGGGCATTGCTGTCCGAGCGCTGGTGGTCGAGACCCAGCAGCAGGGTATGGGCAACCTGACCGGTCTGGAAGTCGGCCTGGAAGTTGTTGTCCAGGGCGAACTGGGAGATGTCCTCCTCGACGATACCGGCGGTGCGTTGCACGGTGCCATCGGCGCTGACAGCTTCGTCCGGGCCGGCTGGCCAGTTCGTTACGCGCGTAGCGCAGGTTCTGACGGAATTGCCAGGTATCGTTCAGGCGGGTCTCGAACGCATAGCCCAGGTGGTAGTAGGTGCGGTCGTAAGACTCCCAATCCGGGTCGCCCAGGTTTTTGTGGTGCGAAATCTTGCCTGCGGGGCTATCCAGCTTGGTGCCTTGCAGTGGCAGGAACTGGCCGGTGATGCCGGTGTCATCGCGGGTGTACTGGCTGATGAAAGTCAGCTTGGTATCGTCGTTGATGTTCCAGGTCAGGCTGGGCGCGATGTTGTAGCGCTTGTCCGGGATGTGGTCTACCGGCGCACCGCTGTCACGCACGGTGCCGCTCACTCGGTACAGGAACTGGCCTGCATCGTCGAGCTTGCCGGTGCTGTCGAAGTTGATCTGCTTGTGGTTGTTGCTGCCAACCTGGGCTTCGACTTCGTGGCTGCTTTCCAATTGCGGCCGACGGCTGGTCATGTCCAGCAGGCCGCCTGGTGGAGTCTGGCCGTAGACCGAAGAAGCCGGGCCACGCAGCACGGCGATGCGCTCCAGGTTCCAGGGTTCGATCTTGGGGGTGGCGTAGTTGCCCTTGGGCAATGGCAGGCCATCGAGGAACTGGGTAGGCTCAAAACCACGTACCAGCAACCAGTCGCTGCGCGAGTCGGAGCCATAGCCGCTGCTTTGCACGCCAGCGGTGTAGCGAAGGGCATCGTTCAGGCTGAGCACCGGCCGGTCTTCCATCTGTTGGCGTGTGATCACGCTTACCGAGCGGGGGAGTTCGGCGATGGCGGTGTCGGTCTTGGTGCCAGCTGCTGTCCGGGTCGCGGTGTAACCTTCTACCGGCCCCCAGGCGCTTTCATAGTTGGAAGTCGCATTGATCGCAGTCTCCGGCAACGCCAGTGTCCCTTCCGGCGTAGCCACCAGGCTGTAGCTGCCCACGCTGCTTTGCTGCAGCTGCAGGCCGGTGCCGCGCAGGGCGGCCTGCAGGGCACCAAGGCCATCGTACTGCCCGCTCACCGGGGCCGAGGTGCGACCACTGACCAGTGCCGGGTCGATGGCCAGTGTGATGCCGGCCTGGCTGGCGATCTGGTTGAGGGTGGTGGCCAGCGGGGCGCTGGGCAGGTCGTAGGCGCGCTGAGCGGATTGCTCGGCGGCGAACAGTACAGGGCTGGCCAATGGCGCGGCCACGGCGATGGCCAGGGCCATCAGGCTGGGGCGCAGGATACGATCAACAGCACGGGACATGCAGCGGCTCCTCGACGGATAAGTGCTTTCTGCTTCCTTGCCGAGCGAGATTTGAAAAGTGACAGGGCGAATCTGAAAAAAATTGAGAATTATTTGAAGTTGGTTTTTGCCTGTACCGGCCCTTTCGCGGGCTTGCCCGCTCCCACAGGTACCACACAGGTTTCAAGCACGGTGGGGTACTTGTGGGAGCGGGCGAGCCCGCGAAGAGGCCGGTACAGGTTTACTTCGGAACGACGGTCACCCACCACGGCGTATGCCGCTCGACCTTCACCGGCAGTGCCGGCACCAGCGACGACAGTGCCAGGTCGGTGTCGGTCAGCGGGAAGCTGCCGGTCACTCGCAGGTCAGCGACTTGGTCGTCCACCCCGAGGTAACCGCTGCGGTACTGGCCGAGCGCGGCCAGCAGGTCAGCCAGGCGCACGTTGTCCACCACCAGCATGCCGCGGGTCCAGGCGTCGGCACCGGCTGGCACCGTGCCGATCCGGCCAAGGCCGTTGGCGTTCATCAGCACCTGCTGGCCTTCGCGCAGCACCTGTTCGTCGCCGCTGTTCAGCGGCATGGCGGCGACCGAGGCCTGCAACACCTCCAGGCGCGTGCCGTCGTCCTCGCGGCGTACCAGGAAGCGCGTGCCCAATGGGCGCAGGCGGCCATCGTCGGTGCGCACCAGCAGCGGGCGCGGGTCCTGATGGCCGGTTTCGACCGAAATCTCGCCCTGGTGCAGCACGATCACCCGTTGCTCGCCGGCGTAGTCGATATCCACGGCAGTGTGGCTGTTCAGGCTCAGCAAGGTGCCGTCTTCCAGGCGCAGGGTACGCAGCTCGCCGGTGGCGGTACGCTGGTCGGCCAGCCAGTAGCTCGGTGCCAGCGATGGTGCGCCGACCCAGGCCAGCAGCGAGCCCAAAAGAAACATGCCGGCCAGCCCGCCGCCGACCTTGCCGATGCGTCGGCGCAGGCCGGCGCGCGATTGCAGCAGGGCCTGGCGTGCCGGGCCGGCAGCGGCGCTCACGCGCTGGTCCATGGCGCCGAGCTGGCGCCAGGCGCGGGCGTGCTCCTCGCTGGCGGCATGCCAGCGCATGAATTCGCTGCGCTCGTCGGGTGTGCCGCTGCCGTTGTCGAGGCTGAGTTTCCAGGCAATGGCGGCTTCCAGCACCCGGGACGAAACCGGTGCACTGCTCACGTCGGCTCCCCGTACAGGGCCACGTAGCACTGGCGCATGCCCTGGGCGATGTACTGGCGCACCCGCGACACCGAAACCCCCATGCGCTCGGCGATTTCGGCATGGCTCATACCGTCCAGGCGATTGTGCAGGAATGCTGCACGGGCTTTGCTCGACAGCTTGCCGAGCAGGCGGTCGATGGCCTTGAGGTCCTCGAGGATCAGGTGCTGCACTTCCGGGGAAGGTTGTTCGGCTTCCGGCATCAGAGCCAGTTCGGCCAGGTAGGCCTGTTCCAGCGCGGCGCGACGGAAGTGGTCGAACATCAGGCCCTTGGCCACGGCGGCCAGGAACGCGCGGGGTTCGCGGGGCGTATCCAGTTGCTCACGGCCGAGCAGGCGCACGAAGGTGTCCTGGCTCAGGTCTTCGGCACGTTGGCGGCAGGCCATGCTGCGTTGCAGCCAGGCGAGCAGCCAGCCGCGGTGGTCGCGGTACAGCGCACCGACCAGATCGGCGTGTGGGCTCTGTGCAGAAGACAAGCAGCGTCCCCCCGGAACGAATGCATTAACTAACGATAATTATTCGCGATTGTTGCAGAGGGGAGGGGGTGGGTGCAATGGACGCTTATCGGATGGCCATCATCCAAGTCGTGCAGATGTTATGCCTGTGCTGGCCTCTTCGCGGGTAAACCCGCTCCCACAGGATCTCCAGGGCATCAAAGGCAGTACAGTCCCTGTGGGAGCGGGTTTACCCGCGAAGAGACCAGCAAGGGCGGTGAAAAGCTACAGGCCGTGGTTGTGCACCTTGCGCCTGCGCCACCCGCGCAAGCGCTGCTCCAGCTGCAGCGGGCTGTCCAGCTGCTGGCGCCGGGCCTGGCTGAACAGGATCAGCGCCAGCTCGGCGGTCACCAGGGCATCGGCGCTGGCATGATGGCGCTCCTCGACCTGCAGGCCAAACCGCGCGACCCAGTCATCCAGCCCGGCCTCGCGCAGCACTGTGTCGGGGTTGAGCATCGGTGCCAGTTCGGCAACATCCAGGAAGGGCGAGTGCAAGCGATAGCCGAGGCTTTCCTTCAGCGCACGGGCCAGCATGCGCTGGTCGAACGGCGCGTGGAATGCCAGCACCGGGCTATTGCCAATGAAGTCGAGCAGGTCGAGCAAGGCCTCGGCCGGGTCGCAACCGGCAGCCAGGGCACTCGGGCCCAGGCCATGGATCAGCACGCTGGCGTTGGTCTTCTGCAAAGGCCGGTGCAGGGTGCGTTCGAACTGCTGGGCAAAGTCGATGGCGCCATCTTCGATGGCCACGGCGCCGACCGACAGCACCTGGTCACGGTTGGGGTTCAGGCCGCTGGTCTCCAGGTCGAGCACCACCCAACGCTGCTCGCGCAGGGTACACACCCCCAGGGGCGCGGCCTTGGGCAGCCGGGCCAGGCGCTGGCGCGTGGCATGGTCCAGTTCGGGCGCACTGGGGCGCAGCCAGGCGAACAGGCTCATAGCTGGTACCGCAAGGCCAGGCTGCTTTGCAGGCGCTGGGCCTGGCGCAGGGACTCGCGCAGGATGCGCCGGTCCAGGTGGTTGAGGCTGTCCGGGTCCAGGCGGTTGGAGTAGGGCAGGTTGTCGCGGGCCTGGCGCTGGTGCTGCTGCATGCGGGTTTGCTGGATGAAGTGGTAGGCCTCTTCATACGCTGCGCCGTCCAGTGCCTCGATCACGCCCTTGGCCACCAGCTGGCGCAGGCGTTCCAGGGTATTGCAGGCACCGATGCCGTTGGCCAGGGCCAGCAGCCGGGCACCATCGACGAAGGGCGTCAGGCCCTGGACCTTGAGGTCGAGGGTGGCGGCCTTGTCGTTGCCCTGGCGGGTCAGCACGAACTCGCGCAGGCGGCCCACCGGCGGGCGCTGGCGCAGGGCGTTGTCAGCCATCATGCGCTGGAAGATGCGGTTGTCGGCCACCTGGTCCAGCAGGCCTTGGCGCAGCTGCTCGCAACCTTGCTCGTCGCCCCACACTACGCGCAGGTCGAAATAGATGCTCGAGCCCAGCAGGTTCTCCGGGCTGGCTTCTCGGACAAAACCGGCAAAACGCCGCCCCCACTCACTACGCGACAGGCACAGCTCGGGGTTGCCGGCCATGACGTTGCCCTTGCACAGGGTGAAGCCGCACTGGGCCAGGCACTGGTTGATGTATTGCGCCAGCGGCAGCAGGCGTGCGCGGATGGCGTCGGCTTCGGCGCTGTCGGCGGCTTCGAAGAGGATGCCGTTGTCCTGGTCGGTGTGCAGGGTTTGTTCACGCCGCCCTTCGCTGCCAAAGCACAGCCAGCTGAACGGCACGCCCGGGTCACCGCGCTCGGCCAGCGCCAGTTCGATCACCCGGCACACGGTGTGGTCGTTGAGCAGGGTGATGATCTGGGTGATCTGCGTGGAGGACGCGCCATGGGCCAGCATGCGCTCGACCAGTTGGCTGATTTCGCCGCGCAGCGAGACCAGGGTATCCAGGCGTGGCGCATGGCGGATGGTGCGCGCCAGGTGCACCAGGTCGACCCGTTGCAGGGAGAACAGGTCGCGCTCCGAAACCACACCGCACAGGCGTCGGTTTTCCACCAGGCATACGTGGGCGATATGCCGCTCGGTCATGGCCATGGCTGCGTCGAAGGCGCTGGCCTGGGGGCTGAGGTAGAACGGTTGGGCGGTCATGTGCCGCGCGATGGGCGCGCCCAGGTCGGCATCGGCCGCCGCCACCACCTGGCGCAGGTCGCGCAGGGTGAAGATACCGGTGGGGTAGCGCTGCGGGTCGACCACCACGATGCTGCCGACCTGCTGCTCGTGCATAAGCCGCACGGCGTCGCGCAGGGGCGTGTCGGGGCTGCACACCACCGGGTGGCGCATGGCCAGTTCACCCAGTGGCGTGTTCAGCGAATACTGGGTGCCGAGGGTTTCCACCGCGCGCTGGCGTACCTGCTGGTTGACCTGGTCGAGCAGGCTGCTGACCCCGCGCAGGGCAAAATCCCGAAACACTTCCGACATCGAGAACACGCGGATGAACGCGGCCTTGTTCAGCTGCAGGCAGAAGGTGTCCTCACCGGCCAGGTGCTCGGTACGGGTCGCTCGCTCGCCGAGCAGAGCAGCCAGCGGGAAGCATTCGCCGCTGGTAATTTCGAAGGTGGTCTCCACACCAGGCTTGACCAGGTGCTGGCGCTCACCCACCACGCGGCCCTGCTTGACGATGTAGAAGTGCTCGACCGGCCCGTCGGCAGGTTTGACGATGCTTTCGCCGCTGGCATAGAAGCGCAGCTGGCACTGTTCGACCAGGTAGGCCAGGTGGCTGTGTTCCATCTGGTTGAACGGCGGAAAACGCTGCAGGAACTGCAGGGTGCCCTGGATGTTCTGCAGCACTGCTGTCCTGCCCGCCTGGCTGTAGGCGTCCTTTTTGCTCATGAAACTGACCGTATCGCTATGCCGAACTATATATATCTATATATAGGTGCCGGCCATGTTGTTCTCTGCCTCCATGGTCGGCTTGCGGCGGGGTGGTGCCCATTGGACGTAAGTCTATGAGCGCCCCTGTCAAAGACCCGACGAAAGGCCAGCCGGGTTACGCAAGTTCTGCGGTCCTAATGCTGAAGCGGAATTTTTTTGACGAGATTAGCATGCCTGAGCAACACGACATCCTGAGCGACGCCGAGCGCGAGGCATTGGCCGTCGTAAGTGCGCCTGTGGCAGCCAAGCCGTTGGTGCTGGTGGTGGATGACAATGCAGTGAACCGTGAGGCGCTGGTCCTGTACCTGAAGAGCCGGGGGATCGACTGTGTCGGAGCGGATGGGGCCGAGGAAGCCAGGCTATACCTGTACCACCAACAAAGAATCGGCTTGATGATCACGGATTTGCGCATGCAGCCCGAGGATGGCCTGGACCTGATCCGGCAGATTCGCAAGTCGGAACGGGCGGCGTTGTCGATCATCGTGGTGTCGGGCGACACCGATGTGAAAGAGGCGGTGGACGTGATGCACCTGGGGGTGGTGGATTTTCTGCTGAAGCCGGTCGATCTGGACAGGCTGCTGGAGCTGGTGAAGAAAGAACTGAAGATCGAGTAGTGCAGGAGTGGGGCTGCTTTGCAGCCCTTTCGCGACACAAGGCCGCTCCTACAAGTACTGCGCCAGACCTCAGCCTTGCGCGGTACCTGTAGGAGCGGCCTTGTGTCGCGAAAGGGCCGCAAAGCGGCCCCCTGTCGCAGATGTCGTTTACAACCCGTTACGCGCCTTGAACTCGCGGCGACGGCGGTGCAATACCGGCTCGGTATAGCCGTTCGGCTGCTTGCCACCTTCCACCACCAGCTCTACCGCAGCCTGGAACGCGACGTTGTCGTCGAAGTTCGGTGCCATCGGGCGATACAGGGCGTCGCCGGCGTTCTGCTGGTCGACCACCACGGCCATGCGCTTGAGGCTTTCCAGCACCTGCTCCTGGCTGACCACGCCATGGCGCAGCCAGTTGGCCAGCAGCTGGGCCGAAATGCGCAGGGTGGCGCGGTCTTCCATCAGGCCGACGTTGTTGATGTCTGGCACCTTCGAGCAACCCACACCCTGGTCGATCCAGCGCACCACGTAGCCGAGGATGCCCTGGGCGTTGTTGTCCAGTTCGTTGCGGATCTCTTCGGCCGACCAGTTGGTGTCGGCGGCCAGCGGGATGGAAAGGATATCGTCCACCGACGCCGGGGTGCGCGAAGCCAGTTCACGCTGACGCGCCTGTACGTCCACCTTGTGGTAGTGCAGGGCATGCAGGGTGGCGGCGGTCGGCGACGGCACCCAGGCGGTGTTGGCACCGGCCAGCGGGTGGGCGATCTTCTGCTCGAGCATGGCCGCCATCAGGTCGGGCATGGCCCACATGCCTTTGCCGATCTGCGCACGGCCTTGCAGGCCGGTGGCCAGGCCGACGTCGACGTTGTTGTTCTCGTAGGCACCGATCCACTTCTCGTTCTTCATGGCGCCCTTGCGCACCACGGCGCCGGCTTCCATCGAGGTGTGGATTTCATCGCCGGTGCGGTCGAGGAAGCCGGTGTTGATGAACACCACGCGCTCGGCTGCGGCCTTGATGCACGACTTGAGGTTGACCGTGGTACGGCGCTCCTCGTCCATGATGCCGACCTTGACGGTGTTGCGCTTCATGCCCAGCAGGTCTTCGACCTGGCTGAAGATCTCGGCTGCGAAGGCTACTTCCTCCGGGCCGTGCATCTTCGGTTTGACGATGTACACGCTGCCGCTGCGGGTGTTCTTGCGGCTGGTGTTGCCATTGAGGTTGTGCAGGGCGATCAGGTTGGTGAACAGACCGTCCTGGATGCCTTCGGGGATTTCGTTGCCTTGGGCGTCGAGGATCGCCGGGTTGGTCATCAGGTGGCCAACGTTGCGCACGAACAGCAGCGAACGACCGTGCAGGGTCACGCTGCCGCCGTTGGGCGCGGCGTACTCGCGGTCCGGGTTCATGGTGCGGGTGAAGGTCTTGCCACCTTTGCTCACGCTTTCGGCCAGGTCGCCTTTCATCAGGCCCAGCCAGTTGCGGTAGACGATCACCTTGTCGTCGGCGTCGACGGCGGCAACCGAGTCTTCGCAGTCCATGATGGTGGTCAGCGCCGATTCCATCAGGATGTCTTTCACGCCGGCGGCGTCGGTGCTGCCGACCGGGGTGCTGGCGTCGACCTGGATTTCGAAGTGCAGGCCGTTGTGCTTGAGCAGCACGGCAGTCGGCGCGGCGGCATCACCATGGAAGCCGATCAGCTGGGCGTCGTCACGCAGGCCGCTGTTGCTGCCACCTTTCAGGGCAACTACCAGCTTGCCGCCTTCGATGCGGTAGCCGGTGGAGTCGACGTGCGAGCCGGCCGCCAGTGGCGCGGCTTCGTCGAGGAAGGCGCGGGCGAAGGCGATGACCTTGTCGCCACGTATCTTGTTGTAGCCTTGGCCTTTCTCGGCGCCGCCTTCATCGCTGATGGCATCGGTGCCATACAGCGCGTCGTACAGCGAACCCCAACGGGCGTTGGCGGCGTTCAGGGCGAAGCGGGCGTTCATCACCGGTACGACCAGCTGCGGGCCGGCCATGTGGGCGATTTCTTCGTCCACGTTCTGGGTGGTGGCCTGGAAATCGTCGGCTTGTGGCAGCAGGTAGCCGATTTCCTGGAGGAAGCTTTTGTAGGCTACGGCGTCGTGGGCCTGGCCTTTGCGTGCCTGGTGCCAGGCGTCGATCTTGGCTTGCAGCTCGTCGCGCTTGGCGAGCAGGGCTTTGTTCTTTGGAGCGAGGTCATTGATGATCTTCTCTGCACCCGCCCAGAACTGCTCGGCGACGATGCCGGTCCCTGGGATGGCTTCGTTGTTCACGAAGTCGTACAGGACCTTGGCGACCTGAAGGCCACCGACTTGAACGTATCCAGTCATTGCTTGCCTCACTCTGCTCAGCTATTTCGCTCTTCTGTATTAAGCCTGTAGCGCTTCTCTAAACACGGCACCAGTGCATGCCCCCGAGTAAAGCCCCGAGCGCGGCTGGGTGCGGCCTGCCAGACCGGCTGGCAGACAGTGTGCGTATTTTCACAGGCGCCTTGGCAGACATCCAAACGACGTTTTGTAGTCCGCGCCACGGGATACTACATGAAGCAGTAGGCGGGGCAAAATCAGACTAAAAGCGCCGTTATGCGACCCGTTGGTCGCGTATGGTCACGCTGGGAGTGAGTATGTTCGCAAAAAACAGGTGGATTGTTCCAGATAAATCTTGAAACAGTACACGATTCGTTATGCGGATTGCCCTGCGGCAGGTTGCCGCGCCTTGCCTATACTGAGTCGATCCCCCGATTTTCTGCCGCACGGCGCGGTCCGACACGAGGAAGGGCTTGTGGATCATCTTGTACTGACTGTGATTGCCCCTGACAAGGCCGGCCAGGTCGAGCGCATTGCCCAGTGCATCGCCGACCACAATGGCAACTGGCTGGAAAGCCGCATGTCGCGCATGGCCGGGCAGTTTGCCGGCATCCTGCGGGTGGCGGTGCCGGCGGAAAACTACGACGAGCTGGTGGCTTCGCTGCAGGGGTTGGTCCGCTATGACATTCGCGTGCTGATTGCCGAGAGCGGAATCGAGCCGTCGTGCACCTGGAAGCCGATTGCCATGGAGCTGGTAGGTAATGACCGGCCGGGGATCGTGCGTGATATCACCCGCTTGCTGGCTGAATTGCAGGTGAACGTCGAGCGGTTTTCAACAGAAGTGCGGCCGGCGCCGATGAGCAGCGAGCCGTTGTTTCATGCAGATGCGTTGTTGGCTTTGCCGTTGACTCTGCCGCTCGAAGAACTGCAGCAGCGACTGGAGAGCCTGGCGGATGACCTGATGGTTGAGTTGCAACTGCGAGCGGAGGATTGATCCGAGATTGCCGGGGCCGCTTCGCGGCCCATCGCGACACAAGGCCGCTCCTACAAGGTTACGCGTTCCCCTGTAGGAGCGGCCTTGTGTCGCGATGGGCTGCAAAGCAGCCCCCTGCGGTTATCCCGATATCACGGGGAAGGGCCTGTGGATAACCTGGGGGTTCCCCTCTCCAGCCCAGACGGCGCGCGCCTTGCACGGCTTTGATCAAAAAACACTCAAAAATCAGCAGCTTGTGCACAAAGCACGGGGACGAGGGTGTGGATAACCTTTGGAGATGTCTCTGCAGGCCACGAATCATAAAGCCTGCAGAGTTTTGATCATTTTTTGATCAGCTACGCTTGCGCAAACTGACCCACGCATCGACGCTGTAAATCGCCAGACCTGCCCAGATGAACATGAACGCCACCAAGTTACTCGACGACAAGTGCTCATCGAACAGCAGCACCGCCTGCAGCAGCACCAGGGTCGGCGCCAGGTACTGCAGGAAGCCCAGCGTGGTGTACGGCAAGTGCCGCGCGGCAGCGTTGAAGCACACCAGCGGCACCAGTGTCACCGGCCCCGCAGCCATCAGCCACAACGCTTCGCTGCTGGTGTAGAACGCGCCCTGGGCACTTGTCGCCGCCGGGTGCAGCAACAGCCAGCCAAGTGCCAGCGGTACCAGCATCCAGGTTTCCACCACCAGGCCCGGCAGTGCCGCCACCGGTGCCTGTTTGCGAATCAGCCCATAGAAGCCAAAGCTCAGCGCCAGCACCAGCGACACCCACGGCAGGCTGCCCACCTGCCACACCTGCTGGGCCACACCCACGGCGGCCATGGCCACGGCCAGCCACTGCAGACGCCGCAGGCGCTCGCCGAGAATCAGCATGCCCAGCAGCACATTGATCAGCGGGTTGATGTAGTAACCCAGGCTGGCCTCGAGCATGCGCCCGTTGTTCACCGACCATACGTAGGTCAGCCAGTTGCCGGCGATCAGCGCCCCGCTCAGGGCCAGGATGCCCAGCCGGCGCGGGTTGTCACGCAGGTCACGCCACCAGCCTGGGTGTTTCCACACCAGTAGCAGCAACGAGCCGAACAAAGCCGACCAGAGCACCCGGTGGACAATGATCTCCACCGCCGGGACGCTCTGGATTGCCTTGAAGTACAGGGGGAACAGCCCCCAGATGATGTAGGCGCTGAGGCCCAGTAGGTACCCGCGACGCGGGTTTGCGGCGTGCATGCAGAATCCTTGCTTAGGTAGCTAAATGAAGCGCTGGGCTATTTCAGCACACGTTGGCGAGTTGTGCAGGCACTTATGAAACGCGAAAACCAGGGCATGGCCCTGGTTTTCGGCGTCAACGGCATGGAGAATCTGGCCGTCAAATGCACGCCCAACCGATCACTTCCGGTTGATGCGCGCCCTACGCGAATTGTCACTAGCTTCAACAGACGCATAAAGCGCCAGGAATTTTTCAGCACTAACAAAGGGAATGGGCACAATCATACTGGCGTATAGATCGATGATTTGGTCCTCGTGGATCGCCACGATGACAATGTACTCACCGTCCGGCCTGGAAGGGTGTGGCGTGTAAACACCGTCGTCGATTGTGCCATTGCCGACACGCACATGCCATGAGGTTTCTTCCTTTGCTACTTGCTCTTCCGGCTTGCCTGAGGGTTTCCTCCAGAACTCAAACTCCAAACCCGCTTGTCCCTGCTTCGGCTTCAGCCAATAAGGGCCATCCATTGCAACAGGCAAGAGTATATGGACGGTATTGGTGGCAGTCCCATTGCTGACCACTACTTTATCAAGACGCAGTACCTTATCAACTATGGGCATGCCTTCTTCCCATTCTGGCACCTGCTTGGGGGCGAGGTACTTTTGGGTTGCCTGTGCTAGAGGGTCGGGTCTGGAAGAGTCGGCTAATTCACCGAGCCCTTCGACTTTCATGCTGATGTTTTTTCCATTTATTTCGCCAGCAATTATTTCGGCATAGGACCCTATGTTTACGCTAGCGATGGAGGGGTAGACATGGATAGTGGTTCGCAAAACGCTCACGAGAACATGAGAAATGTGAGTGCCTTTTTGAGCGCTAACCATGACCTTGATGTGGCTACCTTTGAATTTGTCGGCAGCAGGTGCGGTGTATTCGCCCGTGTTTTCGTTGATTTCCCCTTTGAGGTCATCACCGGTGTAATCAGGGAGATGACGTACGCTCCATTTGACGTCCTGGAGGTAGGGTTTAGTTTTGAAGAATATTTTCTCGTTGGCCAGTACGCTTATTTCACCATTTTCGCTTGGCGTGATAGAGAATTTGTTTAGGTCTTCAGCCAATTGGCCTAGGGTGATAAAATCATTTGGCTGGTGCAGGGAATCAATAGCGATCTGCGAATTGCGGAACAGTAGCGATGACATGATGAAGGTTTCGACCTCTAAATGGAGGTTCGTGAGGGCGTCGCGCAATCTGGAGAATGTGGCATGGAAATAAGATAGATATTCCGTTTCTACTCGTTTTGTCGAAATTAAAAATACATCGAAAGCGGCTTCTATTTCCCGGGACCATTCATAATTCAGATTAAATTCTACATCGTGGTCGCTATCATCGATAAGTACCATTTTGCGGTTGCCGTCGATCTCGACAAGTTCAACTTTGTATTTGATGAGAATACGCCATTTAAGTGTGACGGTTCCCTGTATCCAGTCCCTATCCTTAGGCTTCACTCTGACATCTGCCTGCATGTGCCCAGTGAAATTTACAGTGAGCCTATTATTTATGAACTCTAAAGTGAGTCCATTATTTGCGTCATTTTCTTTTGGTGCAATCCACGTGACTTCATTGATGTAAAGCTGAGAGCCGGGTTGGGGCAGCGGCGCCTCTTGAAATATTATGTTCCCCTCTGCTCGATACTCAAGTTTTTCGGCATTCTCCAGTTTGAACTTCAGTTGAAACCTGTTCTCTGGAAGTGCTTCTATTTGGGCGGCGATAATGTTCAGTGCGAGGAAGTCGGTGTTGACAAGCACATTGGCGCTATATCCGTTCGGTAAAAGATAAGGAAGCTTTTTGTTTTCGTCTGGCGGGGCAGCATTTTCACTGTTGAATCCTTCTAGCTCGACGAATAAAACGACTGCGCCGTCGCCAGATTGTATTGTGTTTTTGGATGCGCCGTGGGTGCGAATCGCAAATTTATTTGGCTTCAGTGGCGAACCCTGCACGTGAGCAATTTGGCCCAAGGTGTATTCGATGATATCTCTGTCTCCAGGGGTTTCATCGTAGCCTTCAAAGTATTTCTTGAAATGCTCACCAAGTTTGTCCAGTTCATACTGTGTTGATCCGCCATAGAAAGCATAATTCTTGCCTGCTGCAAGGTTGAAATAAGCCCGGCCTTCCTGCGAAACCTCCCCCTTCAGACTTTTCAACTCAATATCGTATACCAGAGATGGGCCATTGATAGGCGTCGCCTCTGCCAACCGAGTGACGCGCCTGCGTGTGCTGCCTATCGGTTGGCTTAACTGAATCTGTTTGCCTTGCACGGCTCGCATCATCAGCACGGCTTTAGAGCCGCTGAGGTCTGCATTCTCAAAGGATAGTCGGGGCTCATCCAGGGAAAAACGCTCAAGCTGGTGATAGGAAATACCCGCTTCAATATCAACTTCGCTGTTCATTGGGGCTATGAATAGCCCGCCGGAGTAGCGCTCAATAAACTCTTGTTTTAATACATTGTTTGAAGCTTTTCTATCGAAAGCCACGATTACGGGGTATCCAAAGTTTTTCCGTGCCGTGCCCAGTTCTTCCAGGAGCTTTTCGAGCGATTGGTTAGTCGAGTTATTCATAAATTTATCGCCTTGAGCCGGTTTTGTAAGGTAGGTATCTGCGTGAGCTTATGCCCCTAAGTTGGCCGCTTCGACAAAGGGGACTTGGCCGGACGCTGCGTCTGCTCAGCAAATGCCCAGTTTGTTTGACCTACTGCTAATAGTCCCACGCTGACCTAAGATTTTTTACACTCAGCCTCCCCCCTTGCCTACTGGCAAAAATACTAGGTTCAGCATCTAAGGAAGTTGCAGGGCAGCATGCCGCCATCCCGGATGCCGGCTTGCGTAATACGGCGTTTGCTAGCTAAATCTTTTTTGATGCAAGTTCTAGAACAACCTCAGCGGCTGTTCATCCAATGCGGCCATCTGTTCACGCAGGGCGAGAATCTGGTCGCCCCAGTAGCGTGGCTGGCCGAACCAAGGGAAGCTCGGCGGGAATGCCGGGTCGTCCCAGCGCCGCGCCAGCCAGGCGCTGTAGTGCAGCTGGCGCAGGGCGCGCAGGGGCTCGATCAGGGCCAGCTCGCGCGGGTCGAAGTCGTGGAACTCGTTATAGCCGTCGATCAGTTCGGCCAGTTGCCCAAGGCGTTCCTCGCGGCTGCCGGCCAGCATCATCCACAGGTCCTGCACCGCCGGGCCCATGCGGCAGTCGTCGAGGTCGACCACGTGGTACACATCGTCGCGGTGCATCAGGTTGCCGGGGTGCAGGTCGCCATGCAGGCGGATGAGCTGGTGCGGCGTGCGGGCATAGATGTCCTCCACCCGCTTGAGCAGGTCGCGGGCCACCGATTCGAACGCTGGCAGCAGTTCGCGGGGGACGAAGTCGCCTTCCAGCAGGGTATTCAGCGAGGCATGGCCGAAGTTGTCCACGGCCAGCGCTTCGCGGTGCTCGAACGGTTTGCTGGCGCCCACGGCGTGCAGGCGGCCGAGCAACTGGCCGAGGCGGTAGAGCTGGTCGAGGTTGCCCGGCTCTGGCGCGTGGCCGCCGCGGCGGGGGAACAGGGTGAAGCGGAAGCCCTGGTGTTCGAACAGGGTGCGGCCGTCGTGCTGCAGCGGGGCGACCACCGGCACTTCGCAATCGGCCAGTTCGGCGGTGAAGCTGTGCTCTTCGAGGATGGCCGCGTCGCTCCAGCGGCCTGGGCGGTAGAACTTGGCGATCAGCGGTTGCGCGCCCTCGATGCCCACCTGGTAGACGCGGTTTTCGTAGCTGTTCAGCGCCAGCACCCGGGCATCGCTGAGAAAGCCCAGGCTTTCCACGGCGTCCAGGACCAGGTCGGGGGTGAGGGTGTCGAAGGGGTGGGACATGGTGGCTCCGGGGGTAGGCGGCGTGGGGGCCATGGTAGCGCGTTATGCCTGTACCGGCCTCTTCGCGGGTAAACCCGCTCCCACAGGTGCATCGTTTCCCTGGCGGCCAGGCTATGCAGGAATCCCAAGCAATACATAAGAGGGATGAAATTGAACCCGCACCGAACTGCCTGCTGTCACCCGCTGGCCAGCCAACCAATCCGTCTCGGCAAACGCACACAACGTCTGCCCATTCCCCAACGCCAACCGGACCTCACCAGGCCCATCAGCCTCCGCCAGTACCTCCTCCACTGTCGCCCGCAGGCAGTTACTCCCCGCTTCGGCCTGTTCCTCGTCGGCCAGCAACCTCACCCACCCCGCCTTGAGCAGCGCCACTACCGTCGTCCCCAGCGTCAGCTCCAGCCGTGCGGTGCTGTCGTGGGTGATCAGCGCCTCGATCTCCAACCCTCCGCCCAACGCCAGGCTGACGCGATCATGCCGTCCCTCGCGGCGCAGGCCACTGACCTGGCCCTGCAACTGGTTGCGCGCGCTGGTGCGTAGCATCAGCCGGCCGAGCAGGTCCAGGTCACTGGACTCTTCGGCTGCTTCAAGGATTTGCGCCTGCAGTGTCTGCAGCCTCTGATACAGGCGCAGCACCCGCTCGCCTTCCGTCGATAAACGCGCACCGCCACCGCCACGGCCACCGGTGCTGCGCTCGACCAAGGGCTGGCTGGCCAGGTTGTTGAGTTCGTCGATTGCATCCCAGGCGGCCTTGTAGCTGATGCCCGCGGCCTTGGCGGCGCGGGTGATCGAACCTTCTTCGGCAATGTGCTGCAGCAGCGCGATGCGCTGGGGGCGGCGGGCGATGTGCTGGGTGAGGTGGGGGGGCAGGGACATGGGCATTCGGTCTTGTGGGGGCCTGAGGGTGGATAGTTTGTAGGAGCGGCCTTGTGTCGCGAAAGGGGCGCGAAGCGGCCCCACGATTCATGCCTTGGCAAATATCGCTGGGGCTGCTGCGCAGCCCGATCGCGACACAAGGCCGCTCCTACACCGGGCGATCCGCGCTTGCTCATACATACCCCGGCTTGGGCGTGCGCGCCAGGCAATACACATCCACCCGCCGCGCACCGGCCTTGCGCAGCACTTGGGCAATCGCCTGCGCGGTAGCACCGGTGGTCAACACGTCATCGACAATGGCGACGTGCTTGCCCGTCAGCTTGCCCGTGACGGTAAACGCCTGGCGCAAGTTGCGTCGCCTGGCCTTGGCGTCCAGTTGTTGCTGCGCAGGTGTCTCCCGTGTGCGCAGCAGCAACCGCTCGTCGCAACGTACCCCCACGTGCGACGAAAGCCAGCGCCCGAGCATCCCTGCCTGGTTGAAACCCCGCTCCCGTAGTCGACGTTTGGCCAAGGGTACAGGCAACAACAGGTCGGGGCGCGGCAGCCCTTCGGTAAAGGAGTGCAGCAGCCCATGCGCGAGCAATTCGGCCATCAGGTGCCCCAAGGGCCACTGGCGGTTGTGCTTGAAACGGCTGATCAGCGTGTCCACTGGAAAGCCGAAATGCCACAGTGCAATCACCTGCTCGAAGGCCGGTGCGCGGCGGCAGCACTGGGCGCAGGTCAGGCCGGCCATGGGCAACGGCAGGGCGCAGCGCAGGCAGTGATCATCCACCCAGGGCAGTTCCTGCTCGCAGGCAACGCACAGCGGATAGGCCTGCTCGGCAGGCTCATCGCACAACAAACACGTTTGGTTAATAAGTGAGCACTTGTAAACCAGTCTTTTCCAGTGTGGTTGACAGTTCATAGGCCTTCCATGACTATGCGAGCTATCCGTGATGCGCTGGCGGGCTTTCCTGTCCCGGCGCCTGCTTCAGCCTAAACAAGGAAACGCCAATGAGCGCCAGCACAACTGCAACAACACGTCACGACTGGTCCCTGGCCGAGGTCAAGGCGCTGTTCCAGCAACCGTTCAATGACCTGCTGTTCCAGGCGCAGACCGTGCACCGCGCGCATTTCGACCCGAACCGCGTGCAGGTTTCGACCCTGCTGTCGATCAAGACCGGCGCCTGCCCGGAAGATTGCAAATATTGTCCACAGTCCGGCCACTACAACACCGGGCTGGAAAAACAGAAGCTGATGGAAGTGCAGAAGGTGCTGGAAGAAGCCGCGCGAGCCAAAGCCATCGGTTCTACCCGCTTCTGCATGGGCGCGGCGTGGAAGCATCCGTCGGCCAAAGACATGCCCTATGTGCTGGAGATGGTCAAAGGCGTGAAGGCCATGGGTCTGGAAACCTGCATGACCCTCGGCAAGCTCGACCAGGAGCAGACCAAGGCCCTGGCCCAGGCCGGCCTGGACTACTACAACCACAACCTCGATACCTCGCCGGAGTTCTACGGCAGCATCATCACCACCCGCACCTACAGCGAGCGCCTGCAGACCCTGGCCTACGTGCGCGATGCCGGGATGAAGATCTGCTCCGGCGGCATCCTCGGCATGGGCGAGTCGCTGGACGATCGCGCCGGCCTGCTGATCCAGCTGGCCAACCTGCCCGAGCACCCGGAGTCGGTGCCGATCAACATGCTGGTCAAGGTGGCCGGCACGCCGCTGGCCGAGGAAGAAGACGTCGACCCGTTCGACTTCATCCGCATGCTGGCCGTTGCCCGTATCCTCATGCCCAAGTCGCACGTGCGCCTGTCCGCCGGCCGCGAGCAGATGAACGAGCAGATGCAGGCCCTGGCCTTCATGGCTGGCGCCAACTCGATCTTCTACGGCGAAAAACTGCTGACCACCGCCAACCCGCAGGCCGACAAGGACATGCAGCTGTTCGCACGCCTGGGCATCAAACCCGAAGCGCGTGAAGAGCACGCCGACGAAGTGCACCAGGCGGCCATCGAGCAGGCGCTGGTCGAGCAGCGCAGCAGCGAGATGTTCTACAACGCCGCGACAGCCTGAAATGGCCTTCGACCTGGCGGCGCGCCTCGCCGAACGGCGCGCCGCAGACCTGTATCGGCAGCGGCCACTGCTGGAAAGCCCGCAGGGGCCGGAAGTGGTGGTCGATGGCCAGCGCCTGCTGGCCTTCTGCAGCAATGACTACCTGGGCCTGGCCAACCACCCCGAGGTGATTGCCGCCTGGCAGGCCGGCGCCGAGCGCTGGGGTGTCGGTGGCGGTGCCTCGCACCTGGTGATTGGCCACAGTACGCCGCACCACCAGGTGGAAGAGGCCTTGGCCGAACTCACCGGGCGCCCGCGTGCGCTGCTGTTCTCCACCGGCTACATGGCCAACCTGGGCGCCATCACCGCGCTGGTGGGGCAGGGTGACACGGTGCTGCAGGACCGCCTGAACCACGCTTCGCTGCTGGATGGCGGCTTGCTCAGCGGCGCCCGTTTCAACCGCTACCTGCACAACGACCCGGCCAGCCTGGCCAGCCGCCTGGACAAGGCCGTCGGCAATACCCTGGTAGTGACCGATGGCGTGTTCAGCATGGACGGCGACCTGGCCGACCTGCCGGCGCTGGCCGATGTCGCCCGCGCTCGTGGTGCCTGGCTGATGGTCGATGATGCCCATGGCCTGGGCACCCTCGGCACCCGGGGTGGCGGTATCGTCGAGCACTTCGGCCTGGGCGTTGAAGATGTGCCGGTGTTGATCGGTACGCTGGGCAAGGCCTGTGGTACCGCTGGCGCCTTTGTGGCCGGCAGCGAAGAGCTGATCGAGGCGCTGGTGCAGTTCGCCCGCCCGTACATCTACACCACCAGCCAGCCACCGGCGCTGGCCTGCGCCACCCTCAAGAGCCTGGAACTGCTGCGCCGCGAGGCCTGGCGCCGCGAGCACCTGGCCGCGCTGATCCGCCAGTTCCGTGAAGGCGCGCAGCAGATCGGCCTGGCATTAATGGACAGCCCGACGCCGATCCAGCCGATCGTCATCGGTGACAGCGCACAGGCCCTGCGCCTGTCACGCATGCTGCGCGAGCGCGGCTTGCTGGTGACGGCCATCCGCCCGCCCACCGTGCCGGCGGGCAGCGCACGCCTGCGGGTGACATTGAGCGCCGCGCACAGCGAGGCGCAGGTGCAGCTATTGTTGAATGCATTGGCCGAGTGTTATCCACAGTTGGAGAGCGCCGATGCGTAATCGACTTGTTCTGTTGCCCGGCTGGGGCCTGGGCACTGCTTCCCTGGAGCCGCTGGCCGCCAGCCTGCGTGCCCAGGACGCCCGCCTGCAGGTAGAGCTGATGCCCTTGCCGGAACTGGCCCACAGCGATGTGCAGGCCTGGGTCGACCACCTCGACCGCAAGCTGCCGAGCGATGTCTGGCTGGGCGGCTGGTCGTTAGGCGGCATGCTGGCCAGCGCGCTGGCGCACAAGCGCGGCGACCATTGCTGCGGCCTGCTGACCCTGGCCAGCAACCCCAGTTTCGTGGCTCGCCCCGACTGGCCCCACGGCATGGCCGAAGACACTTTCGGCACCTTCCTCGACGGCTGCCGCAGCCATACCCAGGTCACCCTGAAGCGCTTCCGTACCTTGTGCAGCGACGGTGCCCTGCAACCGCGTACCCTGCTGCGCCAGCTGGGTGTCGGCGTACCGGACACCGACCCGCTGTACCTGGCCACCGGCCTTGAGGTGCTGGCCAAGCTGGACACCCGCGAAGCACTGCAGGCCTACGGTGGCCCGCAGTTGCACCTGTTCGCCGGCAGCGATGCGCTGGTGCCGGCAGAGGCGGCAAAAGCGTTGAGCGAGCTGCTGCCCGATGTGGAAGTGGGCCTGGTCGAAGACAGTTCCCACGCGTTCCTGCTGGAGTACCCGCAGGAACTGGCGGCGGGCATCAAAAGTTTCCTGCATGAGAGTGGCGATGACTGACCTTTCCCGTCCGACCCTGCCCGGCGCGCTGCCCGACAAGCGCCAGGTTGCGGCCTCGTTTTCCCGCGCCGCAGCCAGCTACGACAGCGTGGCAGCCTTGCAGCGTGCGGTGGGTTCGAGCTTGCTGGAGCAGTTGCCAGAAGGCCTGCAGCCGTCACGCTGGCTGGACCTGGGCAGCGGCACCGGTCATTTCAGCAGGGCGCTGGCCGAGCGTTTCACCCAGGCCAGCGGTGTGGCGGTGGATATCGCCGAGGGCATGTTGTGCCATGCCCGCAACGAACAGGGCGGGGCGCTCTATCACGTGGCCGGTGACGCCGAGCGTTTGCCGCTGCGTGATGCCAGCGTCGACCTGGTGTTCACCAGCCTGGCCGTGCAGTGGTGCGACCAGTTCGCCAGCGTGCTGGCAGAAGCCCTGCGAGTGCTGCGCCCGGGCGGCGTGCTGGCCTTCAGCAGCCTGTGTGTGGGTACCCTCGATGAACTGCGCGCCAGTTGGCAGGCGGTGGATGGCCTGGTGCATGTGAACCGCTTCCGCCGTTTCGAGGACTATCAACGCCTGTGCGCAGCCAGCGGCTTCGAACAGCTGGGGCTGCAGCGCTGCCCGCACGTGCTGCACTACCCGGATGTACGCAGCCTGACCCATGAACTCAAGGCCCTCGGTGCCCACAACCTGAACCCTGGCCGACCTTCCGGGCTTACCGGCCGGGCACGCATGCAGGGCCTGCTGCAGGCTTATGAGGCATTTCGCCAGCCTGAGGGGCTGCCAGCCACCTATCAGGTGGTCTATGGTTTGTTGCGCAAGCCACAGGTGTAAGGGGAGCGAGATGAGCCAGGCCTATTTCATTGCCGGTACCGATACCGATGTTGGCAAGACCACCATCGCTGCCGGACTGTTGCATGCGGCACGGTTGCAGGGCATGAGCACGCTGGGGGCCAAGCCGGTGGCCTCCGGTTGCACGATGACGCCCAAAGGCTTGCGCAACAGCGACGCCCAGGCGCTGATCGATGAAAGCACGATCAAGCTGCCCTACGAACAGGTCAACCCGTTTGCCTTCGAGCCGGCTATCGCACCCCATGTGGCAGCGCGCGAGGCGGGAGTAACGCTTGCCGTACCGGAACTGTTGGCGGCGATGCGCAAAGTGCTGCAACAAAATGCCGACTTCACCCTGATCGAGGGGGCCGGCGGCTGGCGCGTGCCGTTGTCGGGGCAGGCCAACTTGTCCGATCTGGCCATTGCCTTGAAGTTGCCGGTGATCCTGGTGGTGGGGGTGCGACTGGGGTGCATCAGCCACGCCTTGCTCAGCGCCGAGGCGATTGCCCGTGACGGGCTGCAATTGGCGGGATGGGTAGCGAACATCATCGAGCCGCGTACTTCGCGCCTGGAAGAGAACCTGGCCAGCCTGGCCGAGCGTTTGCCGGCGCCATGCCTGGGGCGGGTGCCCAAATTGAAGCAGGCCAGTGCCGACATGGTGGCTGAACACCTTCAGCTGGATCTGCTGGATTAGCCGTTTCCAGGCCCGGCCCTTTCGCGGGTAAACCCGCTCCTACAGGATCTCCACAGTTTTTGAGACTTGTGCAGTACCTGTGGGAGCGGGTTTACCCGCGAAGAGGCCAGTGCAGGAATACCCAAGGCCTATCAAATGGCACCAGGCCATTAGGGATTTAAACGGGCCTTTTCACCCCTGGCCTGCTTTAATTGGGCCTGTTCGTCATCCAGCGTCAATGGAGTCCTGACATGGAAATCACCGGTAGCTCCGCCTACTACGCGGGCCTGAGCGCAATCCAGACCGGCCAGAACCGCGTCGATCAGGCCGCCAGCCAGATCGCCAGCACCACCGCCGAACGTAGCGCCACCAGCCAGTCCAGCGATTTTCAGGCCGAACGCCTGCGCGCGGTCGACCGCAGCCAGCAGATGGACCTGGCCACCAGCACCGTGCAGCTGGCCGTGGGCAAACTAGAAGTCGAACTTGGCGCAAAGGTTGCCAAGGCATCCGACGAAATGCTCGGTCGGATCATCGACACCTACGCCTGATACGGCGGCCCTTCCCGAACCTAACGCTATCTCTGTGGGAGCGGGTTTACCCGCGAATGCGTCCGCCCGGACACCTCTGTTTTCCGGGCTGGCCCATTCGCGGGTAAACCCGCTCCCACAGGGGTACATATCATGGCTTGGCGCTTTTGCCATTTTTCGTGGCGTAAATGGCACCATAGTCCATCCTTGACATAAGGCGGAGCTAAACGTAAGTTTCAAACAACTGTTTGATCGACGGCCGCCAAGTGCGGGTCACCCCACAGAACTCACCTAGAGGTTCATCGCAATGCCTGATTACAAAGCCCCCTTGCGTGATATCCGCTTCGTTCGCGACGAGCTGCTCGGCTATGAGGCGCACTATCAGAGCCTGCCGGGTTGCCAGGACGCCACGCCCGACATGGTCGACGCGATCCTCGAAGAAGGCGCGAAGTTCTGTGAGCAGGTGCTGTCGCCGCTGAACCGCGTGGGTGACCAGGAAGGTTGCACCTGGAGCGAATCGGGCGTGAAAACCCCTACCGGCTTCAAAGAGGCCTACCAGCAGTTCGTCGAAGGCGGCTGGCCGAGCCTGGCGCATGACGTCGAGCACGGCGGCCAGGGCCTGCCGGAGTCGCTGGGCCTGGCCCTGAGCGAAATGGTCGGCGGTTCGAACTGGTCGTGGGGCATGTACCCGGGCCTGTCGCACGGCGCGATGAACACCATCTCTGCGCACGGTACTGCCGAGCAGCAGCACACCTACCTGACCAAGCTGGTATCCGGCGAGTGGACCGGCACCATGTGCCTGACCGAGCCGCACTGCGGTACCGACCTGGGCATGCTGCGCACCAAGGCCGAGCCACAGGCCGATGGCAGCTACAAGGTGTCGGGCACCAAGATCTTCATTTCTGCCGGTGAGCACGACATGGCCGACAACATCGTCCATATCGTCCTGGCCCGCCTGCCGGACGCACCGGCTGGCACCAAGGGCATCTCGCTGTTCATCGTGCCGAAGTTCCTGCCCAACGCCGAAGGCGGTGTGGGCGAGCGCAATGGCGTGAGCTGCGGCTCGATCGAACACAAGATGGGTATCCACGGCAACGCCACCTGCGTGATGAACTTCGACGGCGCTACCGGCTACCTGATCGGCCCGGCCAACAAGGGCCTGAACTGCATGTTCACCTTCATGAACACCGCTCGCCTGGGTACCGCGCTGCAAGGCCTGGCCCACGCCGAAGTAGCGTTCCAGGGTGGCCTGAAGTACGCCCGCGAGCGCCTGCAGATGCGTTCCCTGACCGGCCCGAAAGCACCGGACAAGGCTGCTGACCCGATCATCGTCCACCCGGACGTGCGTCGCATGCTGCTGACCATGAAGGCCTTCGCCGAAGGCAACCGCGCGATGGTGTACTTCACTGCCAAGCAGGTGGACATCGTCAAGTACAGCCAGGATGAAGAAGAGCGCAAGAAGGCCGATGCCCTGCTGGCGTTCCTGACCCCGATCGCCAAGGCGTTCATGACCGAGGTCGGCTTCGAAGCCGCCAACCACGGCGTGCAGATCTACGGTGGCCACGGCTTCATCGCCGAGTGGGGCATGGAGCAGAACGTGCGCGACAGCCGCATTTCCATGCTGTACGAAGGCACCACCGGCATTCAGGCCCTGGACCTGCTCGGCCGCAAGGTGCTGATGACCCAGGGCGAAGCGCTGAAGGGCTTCACCAAGATCGTGCACAAGTTCTGCCAGGCGCAGGAAGGCAACGAAGCGGTCAAGGAGTTCGTCGAACCGCTGGCGGCGCTGAACAAGGAATGGGGCGAGCTGACTATGAAAGTGGGTATGGCCGCCATGAAAGACCGCGAAGAAGTGGGTGCGGCCTCGGTCGATTACCTGATGTATTCCGGCTACGCCTGCCTGGCCTACTTCTGGGCCGACATCGCCCGCCTGGCGGCCGAGAAACTGGCTGCCGGCACCAGCGAAGAAGCGTTCTACACCGCCAAGCTGCAGACCGCGCGCTTCTACTTCCAGCGCATCCTGCCGCGTACCCGTACCCACGTGGCGACCATGCTGTCGGGTGCCAACAACCTGATGGCGATGGACGAACAGCACTTCGGCCTGTCGTACTGATCCTGCCGCTGTAAACGAAACCCGCCTGCCTTCACCGGCAGGCGGGTTTTTTATTTCTTCAGGTCCAGCGCGGTCCCTTGTAGGAGCGGCCTTGTGTCGCGATGGGCTGCAAAGCAGCCCCAGCAATCTGTGGCAGAAATCCTGGGGCTGCTTCGCACCCCGATCGCGACACAAGGCCGCTCCTACACGGAATCGAGTCTGATTCGAAATTCAACTGTTCATGTGCACTGCCGATGAAGTAAGGGCACAATGCCACCATTGATCTGCCGGGTTGGAGATTACCCTTGTTTCGTTTTAACGCTGTTCGCGCGAGCCACTTCCTGCCTTCGCTGATTCTTTTGCTGGCAGGCCTCGCCGCGGCCTATGTGAGAGACCTCAGTGTCTTTTTCACATCGCTGTTCAACGTCCTGCCCACCTTGGTCCTGCTGCTGGGCGGAGCCTACTGTGCGGTGTACCGTCGCCAGCGCGAGCTGTTCCTGATGCTCACGGTGTACATCGCCTACTACCTGCTCGACACCCAGACCGACTTCTACCGTGACCATGGCCGCGTGCGCGAGGACGCGGCGGTGATCTTCCACCTGGTGTGCCTGCTGCTGCCCACCCTGTTCGGGCTGTATGGTGCCTGGCAGGAGCGCACCCACCTGCTGCAGGACTTGGTCGCCCGTGGCGCCGTGCTGTTTGCCGTGGGCAGCGTGGCAGTGGCCCTGGAGCAAAGCTACCCCGAAGCGCTGCTGACCTGGTTGGCCGAAATCCGCTGGCCAACCTTGCATGGCCAGTGGATGAGCCTGATCCAGATGGTCTACCCGCTGTTCCTCGGCATATTCATCCTGCTGGTGGTGCAATACCTGCGTGCGCCACGGCCGCTGCACGCTGCGCAGGTGATGGGCCTGCTGGGCATCTTCTGGATGCTGCCGCAAACCTTCATCCTGCCGTTCACCCTGAACATCATGTGCAGCCAGGTGATGCTGATGATCGCCGCAGCGGTGGCGCACGAGGCCTACCAGATGGCCTTCCGCGACGAGCTGACCGGCCTGCCGGGGCGCCGTGCGCTGAACGAGCGCATGCAGCGCCTGGGGCGCAACTATGTGATCGCCATGACCGATGTCGACCACTTCAAGAAATTCAACGACACCCACGGCCACGACGTCGGCGACCAGGTGCTGCGCCTGGTTGCCAGCCGCCTGTCCAAGGTCACCGGGGGTGGCCGCGCCTACCGCTATGGCGGCGAGGAATTCGCCTTGGTGTTTGCTGGCAAGACCGCCGAGGAATGCGTGCCGCACGTGGAGGCCGTGCGCGAAGTGATCGCCAACTACGTGATGCACCTGCGCGACCAGCACAACCGCCCGCAGGACGATACCACCGGGCGCCAACGGCGGGCGGGCAGCAGTGGTGGCACGGTGTCGGTCACCATCAGCATCGGCGTGGCCGAGCGCCAGGCCGATCATCGTAACCCCGAAGCCGTGCTGAAATCCGCCGACCAGGCGTTGTACAGCGCCAAGGGTGCGGGGCGCAATTGTGTCATGGTGCATGGGCAACAATCGCAGCGAGGGGCAGTGCGCACGGCGTGACCGAAATAGACTATACGGTCTAGTGATGACCCTATGTCTCGTAAAAGTTGTTCGGTTACACTGCCTGCAACCCAGTGTCGCGGTTCCCCGAGACCGCCCCGACCCGACTAGCGAGAGGTTGTCATGGCTGAATATAAAGCGCCCCTGCGCGACATGCGCTTCGTACTGAATGAAGTGTTCAACGTGGCCGAGCAGTGGGCGCAGTTGCCCGGGCTGGCCGAGGTTGTCGATGCCGCCACGGCCATGGCGGTGCTGGAAGAAGCCGGCAAGGTCACTGCCAGATCCATTGCGCCGCTCAGCCGCGCCGCGGATGAAGAGGGCTGCCACTGGGACAACGGCGCAGTGCGCACACCGGCCGGTTTCATCGAGGCCTACAACACCTACGCCGAAGGCGGTTGGGTGGGCGTGGGCGGCGACCCGCTGTTCGGCGGCATGGGCATGCCCAAGGTCATCTCGGCCCAGGTCGAGGAAATGGTCAACGCCTCCAGCCTGTCCTTCGGCCTGTACCCGATGCTGACTGCCGGCGCCTGCCTGTCGATCAATGCCCACGCCAGTGAAGCGCTGAAGGAAAAGTACCTGCCGAACATGTACGCCGGCGTGTGGGCCGGTTCCATGTGTCTGACCGAGCCGCACGCCGGTACCGACCTGGGCATCATCCGCACCAAGGCCGAGCCCCAGGCCGACGGCAGCTACAAGGTCAGCGGCACCAAGATCTTCATCACCGGCGGCGAGCACGACCTGACCGAGAACATCATCCACCTGGTGCTGGCCAAGCTGCCGGACGCACCGGCGGGGCCGAAAGGCATTTCGCTGTTCCTGGTGCCGAAGTTCCTGGTCAATGAAGACGGTAGCCTGGGTGCGCGCAACCCGGCCACCTGTGGCTCGATCGAGCACAAGATGGGCATCCAGGCCTCGGCCACTTGCGTGATGAACTTCGACGAAGCGGTCGGCTATATCGTCGGTGAGCCGAACAAGGGCCTGGCGGCCATGTTCACCATGATGAACTACGAGCGTCTGGGTGTTGGTATCCAGGGCCTGGCCTCGGCCGAGCGCTCCTACCAGAATGCCGTGGAGTACGCCCGCGATCGCCTGCAAAGCCGCGCCCCGACCGGGCCACAAGCCAAGGACAAGGCCGCTGACCCGATCATCGTCCACCCGGACGTGCGCCGCATGCTGCTGACCATGAAGGCGCTGATCGAGGGTGGCCGTGCCTTCTCCAGCTACGTGGCCATGCAACTGGACAGTGCCAAGTACAGCGAAGACCCCGCCGTGCGCAAGCGCAGCGAAGAGCTGGTGGCACTGCTGACGCCGGTGGCCAAGGCTTTCCTAACCGACCTGGGCCTGGAGTGCGCGGTGCACGGCCAGCAGGTGTTCGGCGGGCATGGCTACATTCGCGAATGGGGGCAGGAGCAACTGGTGCGCGATGTGCGTATCACGCAGATCTACGAAGGCACCAACGGCATCCAGGCCCTCGACCTGATGGGGCGCAAGGTGGTGGCCAGTGGTGGGGCGTACTACCGGCTGTTCTCCGACGAGATTCGCCAGTTCATTGCCAGCGCGGATAGCGAGCTGGATGAATTTGCCAAGCCGTTGGCTGCCGGTCTCGATCAACTCGACGGGCTGACCGAGTGGGTGCTGGAACAGGCCAAGGGCAACCCGAACGAGATTGGCGCGGCTTCGGTCGAGTACCTGCATGCCTTTGGTTATGTCGCCTATGCCTACATGTGGGCATTGATGGCGCGGGCGGCGCAGGCGGGTGAGGGGGATGAAGCGTTCTATGCGGGCAAGCTGGGTACGGCGCGGTTCTACTTTGCGCGGTTGCTGCCGCGGGTGGATTCGCTGGTGGCTTCGGTGAAGGCGGGGAGTGAGTCGTTGTACCTGCTGGATGCCGAGCAGTTCTGAGGGATTTTGTGGGCTGCTTTGCAGCCCATCGCGACACAAGGCCGCTCCTACAGGTACCGCGCAAGCTCGAATGGCTATGCGTTCCCCTGTAGGAGCGGCCTTGTGTCGCGATGGGCCGCAAAGCGGCCCCTGCCGTGTAAGCTTTTTCCTACACGACGCGGTGACTTTTCACCACTGTTCTCAGATTGGATCCACGGCTATTCTTTACCACATGGACGTTGCGCAGGAAGCGCAAAGGACAGATCAAGGATGACGACGAAGGACCACCTGCCAGGATGGCGGGGCGATACGGATGTCACAGGGAAACAGTCTGGAAAACCCCGCTTCGGCGGGGTTTTCTTTGTGCGCGTGTTTTTCAGCCCAGCACATCCAGCGGTGATGCACCCAACAGGCGGGCGTCCGTCTCTTCCTCCAGCAGCGTGCGCAGCAGCTCCACAGAGGCCTGCTGGCGCTGGGCGTCGCGGAACACCAAGCCAACCTTCAGCGGTACCCGCGGCTCGCTCAACGGCTTCCACAGCAGCCCCTGATCATCCTCGGCGGCCTCCTTGGCCCGCCCCGGCAGGATGGTGGCCAGCGCGGTATGGGCCAGGCTGTCGAGAATCCCCGCCATGTTGTTCATCTCTGCCTGCACCTGCGGCCGACGCCCCTGGCTGGCCAGCTGTGCCTGCCAGATCTGGCGGATCTGGAATTCCTCGCCCAGCATCAGCATGGGCAGCTCGGCGGCCTGGCGAATGGACACCTTCTTGAAGTCCTTCAGCGGGTGGGTAGCGGGGATGACCAGTTGCAGCTCATCTTCGTACAGCAGCAGACCATGCAGCCCCGGCTGGCGTGGCGGCAGGTAGCTGATACCGATGTCCAGGCTGCCATTGAGCAAGCGCCGTTCGATCTCCAGCCCCGACAATTCGTAGATCTGCACCACAAGGTGCGGCTGTGCCCTGCGCAGGCGTTCGAGCAGCTGCGGCACCAGGCTCGGTCGCACGGTCTGCAGCACGCCGATGGCCAAAGTACGCAGCGACTGGCCCTTGAAGTTGCGCATGGCCTCGTGGGCTCGCTGCAGGCCGTCGAGCAGTGGCAGGGCGTGGTTGTACAGGGTGTGGGCGGCCAGAGTCGGCAGCAGGCGCTTGTTGCTGCGCTCGAACAGGCTCAGGTCGAGGCTGTGCTCCAGCTGGCGGATCTGCTGGGAAAGCGCTGGCTGGGACAGCGACAGGCGTTCGGCGGCGCGGCCCACGTGGCCTTCTTCATACACCGCGACGAAATAACGCAGTTGGCGGAAATCCATAAGTGACACTTATCGAAAATGCTGGAAAAACGAAATGGTCGAAAACCCTCTCGAGGCCTAGTCTATCGCCGTATTCCAACGGGTTACAGCGATGAATCGATCGATTGTTACCCCGAATGAAAAACACTTTTGATAGGCAAGGCAAAATATCGAGTGCCGGCACCCAGACCGCACCGTGGCCGCCCCTGTCGTGATTGGTTGGAGCCCTGATGAACCTGTTCAACCTGCGCCGCCCGGCCCCTGCCGCCGTCGCCGAGCCTAAGCGTGCGCCGGTGATCGTGCCGGAAGCGCCGCAGCTGTCGCGTGAGCGCCTGATGCCCAGCACCGAACGCGCAGCGCAGGTGTTCGTGCGTGGCCAGGGCTCCTGGTTGTGGGACAACGAAGGGCATGCCTACCTGGACTTCACCCAGGGTGGTGCAGTCAACAGCCTGGGTCACAGCCCCAGTGTGCTGGTGAAGGCGCTGGGCAACCAGGCCCAGGCGCTGATCAACCCGGGCTCGGGCTTCCACAGCCGTGGCCTGCTGGGGCTGGTCAACCGCCTGTGCCAGAGCACCGGCAGCGACCAGGCCTACCTGCTCAACAGCGGTGCCGAAGCCTGCGAAGGTGCGATCAAGCTGGCGCGCAAGTGGGGCCAACTGCACCGCAACGGCGCCTATCACATCATTACCGCCAGCCAGGCCTGCCATGGCCGCAGCCTGGGCGCGTTGTCGGCGTCCGACCCGCTGCCATGCAACCGCTGCGAGCCGGGCCTGCCGGGCTTCAGCAAGGTGCCGTTCAACGACCTGGCGGCGCTGCACGCCGAGGTGGACTCGCGCACCGTGGCGATCATGCTCGAGCCGATCCAGGGCGAGGCAGGTGTCATCCCGGCCACGCAGGAATACCTCAAGGGTGTGGAAACGCTGTGCCGCGAACTGGGCATCCTGCTGATCCTCGACGAGGTGCAGACCGGCATCGGCCGCTGTGGCGCACTGCTGGCCGAGGAAACCTACGGCGTGCGCGCCGACATCATCACCCTGGGCAAGGGCCTGGGCGGTGGCGTGCCGCTGGCGGCCTTGCTGGCCCGGGGCACGGCGTGCTGCGCCGAGCCTGGCGAACTGGAAGGCAGCCACCATGGCAACGCGCTGATGTGCGCCGCCGGCCTGGCCGTGCTGGATACCGTGCTGGAGCCTGGCTTCTTCGCCCACGTGCAAGACAACGGCCGCCACCTGCGTGAAGGCCTGAGCCGGCTGGCCGGGCGCTACGGCCAGGGCGAAGTGCGCGGGCAAGGCCTGCTGTGGGCCCTGCAGATGAAAGAAAACCTGGCCCGCGAGCTGGTGGCGGCAGCCCTGCACGAAGGCCTGTTGCTCAACGCACCGCAGGCGGATGTGGTGCGTTTTTCGCCAGCGCTGACCGTGAGCAAGGGCAACATCGACGAAATGCTGCTGCGCCTGGCCCGTGCCTTTGCCCGCTTGCACGCCCAGCAGCAGGCCCGCCGCGAAGTGCCAGCCTAGCGGCCTGGTGACATCGAGAATTCTACGAACCGTCTGGCGTTCCTGCGCATCGCCCTTGGCCTGTTTCATTCGGCCCGGGGCGTTTTTTTTTGCCTGTTGAACCTCTGTGGCGGGCGGCTAGTCTCTGATGTAACCCCTTCAGGAGAGACTCGCATGGACTTTATACGCATCATCATCGCCATCATCCTGCCACCGCTGGGCGTGTTCCTGCAGGTGGGGTTTGGCGGGGCGTTCTGGCTGAATATCTTGCTGACCTTGCTGGGGTACATTCCGGGGATCGTGCATGCGGTGTATATCATCGCCAAGCGCTGAGATTTTTGGGGCTGCTTTGCAGCCCATCGCGACACAAGGCCGCTCCTACAGGTACAGCGCCACATTCGGGCTTGTGCGATCCCTGTAGGAGCGGCCTTGTGTCGCGATGGGCCGCAAAGCGGCCCCAGAATCTCAGCCCTCCAACACCCGGCAATAGAACTTCCACTCTTCTTCCAAGGCATGCGCCAGGTTCTCCGCCTTGCGGAACCCATGACGCTCCCCCGCATAGAAGTGCCCTTCGGCCTCTATCCCGTTAGCCTGCAACGCCGCCAGCATCGACCGCGTCTGCTCCGGCACCACCACCGCATCCAGCTCACCCTGGAAGAAAATCACCGGCACCTTGATCTGCCCCGCATGCAGCAGCGGCGTACGCTGGCGATAGCGCTCGGCATCCTGCAGCGGGTCGCCGATCAGCCAGTCCAAATAGTCCCCTTCGAACTTGTGGGTGGCCCGGCCCAGGGCAACCGGGTCGCTGACCCCGTACAGGCTGGCGCCGGCGCGGAACACATCATGGAACGCCAGGGCGCACAGGGTGGTGTAGCCGCCCGCGCTACCGCCGCGGATGAACGCCTTGCGGCTGTCGATCAGCCCACGTCCGGCCAGGTATTCCACCGCCGCGCAAGCATCGGCCACATCGCTCTCGCCCCAGCGCAGATGCAAGGCCTGGCGGTATTCACGGCCATAGCCGGTGCTGCCCCGGTAGTTCAGGTCGGCGACGGCGAAGCCGCGTTGGGTCCAGTACTGGATGCGCGGGTCGAGCACGGGATAACAGGCCGAAGTCGGCCCGCCGTGGATGAACACCACCAGCGGTGCGGCCCCTTGCGACCGGGCTGCTGGGTAGAAGAAGCCATGGGCGCGCTGGCCGTCACTGCCGTAGTGGATCGACTGCGGCAGGCTGATATGCCTTGCCGGCAGCACTTCGGCGCCACCAGCCAATACGCTGACCTCGTGGTTGCTGCGGGCGATGGCGATGACCGCCGGCGGGCTGATCGGCGAGGCGGCAATCGCGTACAGGTGTTCGGCATCCATGGCCAGGCTGCGAAAGCGCGTGTAGGCGCTGGCGAAACGCTCCAGGCGGCCATCGGCAGTACGCAGCCCCAGTTGCCCGAAGCCGTCTTCGAACCAGCTCGCCAGATAGCTTTGTGGCCCCAGCGCCAACCAGGTACTGGCGCCCAGTTGCCAGGGTGCCGCGGCGTGGTCCGCGGGCTCGGCAGGCAGGGCCTGCCAGCAGCCATCGACCTCGCCCCAGGGTTGCCAGAAGCCATTGCGGTCAGACAGGCAGTAGAGTCGGCCTTCGCTATCGAAGCGCGGCTGCTGCAGCGATTCGTCAGCGCCGGCCACACATTGCGCGGGCCCCCAGTGGCCACTTGCATCACGTGTGCGGCACATCAGCCTGGTGACGGTCCAGGGTTGTGCCGGGCGGTCCCATTCGACCCACGCCAGGCGCTGGCCGTCGGTACTCACCGTAGGCGAGGCATAGAAGTCGGCACCCTCGGCGAGCACTTCGCGGGCTTGTTCACCCAGGGCGACCAGGCGATGCTCGACCCGTTCGCCATGCTGCTCCTCGACCGCCAGCACCAGGCCGTCGTGCCACTGCACATCGCCATAGCGGCAGCTGGCATCATGGGTCAGGGCACGTGGTACCGCGCCTTCCAGGGCCTGGGTATAGATCTGCTGGTCCTTTTCGTTGACGAACAGCAGCCCGTCACCACCCAGGCAAAAACTGCCACCGCCGTATTCGTACACCCGGCTACGCACGCTGAAGCCATCGGGGGTCAGGCAGCGGGCCTGCTGGTGCTGCCAGTGCCAGATGCGACAGGCACCATCGGCCGGGCGAAACTCGTTCCAGAACAGCCCCGCGGCGCTGACCTTGAGTTCGGCGAAGTCGGTGCCGGCGGCAACTGCCTGGGCCGCGCTGAACTCAGCCGCGGACGATGACACGGGAGTTTCGTTCATTGCGGAAGGTCATCTCTTCAATGGTGAGCTGGGCGCTTTCCGCCTCGTCGCGGGCCTTGAGGATGATGCCGTGGTCGGCCGACTTGGCGCACACCGGGTCGGCGTTGCTGGCATCGCCGGTGAGCATGAAGGCCTGGCAGCGGCAGCCGCCGAAGTCCTTTTCCTTCTCGTCGCAGGAACGGCAGGGTTCGGGCATCCACTCATAGCCACGGAAGCGGTTGAAGCCGAACGAGTCGTACCAGATGTGGTGCAGGTCGTGGTCGCGCACGTTGGGGAACTGCACCGGCAGCTGGCGCGCGCCGTGGCAGGGCAGGGCGGTACCGTCCGGGGTGATGGTGAGGAACAGGCTGCCCCAGCCATTCATGCAGGCCTTGGGGCGCTCCTCGTAGTAGTCCGGGGTGACGAAGATCAGCTTGCACGGGTTGCCCTCGGCCTTGAGCTTGTCCCGGTACTCGTTGGTGATGCGTTCGGCCCGTTCCAGCTGCGCGCGGGTCGGCAGCAGGCCCAGCCGGTTGAGGTGGGCCCAGCCGTAGAACTGGCAGGTGGCAAGCTCGACGAAGTCGGCTTCCAGGGCGATGCACAGCTCGATGATGCGGTCGATCTTGTCGATGTTGTGCCGGTGGGTGACGAAGTTGAGCACCATCGGGTAGCCATGGGCCTTCACCGCACGGGCCATTTCCAGCTTTTGCGCAAAGGCCTTTTTCGAGCCGGCCAGCAGGTTGTTGACCTGCTCGTCACTGGCCTGGAAGCTGATCTGGATATGGTCCAGGCCGGCCTTCTTGAAGTCGGCGATGCGCGCCTCGGTCAGGCCGATGCCCGAGGTGATCAGGTTGGTGTAGTAGCCCAGCCGGCGGGCCTCGCCGATCAGTTCGGCGAGGTCTTGGCGTACCAGCGGTTCTCCGCCGGAAAAGCCGATTTGCGCGGCACCCATTTCCCGGGCTTCGGCCATCACCTTGAACCACTGCGCGGTGCTTAGCTCCTGGCCCTGGGCAGCGAAGTCCAGCGGGTTGGAGCAGTACGGGCACTGCAGCGGGCAGCGGTAGGTCAGCTCGGCCAGCAGCCACAGCGGCAGGCCGACTGCGGGCGTGGGCGGTAACTCAGGCGAGGACGATCCAGTGTTCGGCACGGGCCACCTCCATGAACTGCTCGATGTCATCGGCCACTTCCGGGACACCGGGGAACTGTTGTTCGAGTTCGGTAATGATCGCGGCAACGTCACGTTGGCCGTCGATCAGGCCACCGATCAGGGCCGCGCTGTCGTTGAGCTTGATCATGCCCTCGGGGTACAGCAGCACATGGCCCTTTTGCGCCGGCTCGTACTGGAAGCGGTAGCCGGGGCGCCAGGCTGGCACTTGATTACGGTCGAAACTCATAGGGTGATCCCTTTGTGCCACACCCGTTCCTGGGTGACGGAGTGATAGGGCGGGCGGTTCAGCTCGTAGGCCATGCTCATGGCGTCGAGCATGCTCCAGAGAATATCCAGCTTGAACTGCAGTATCTCCAGCATACGCTCCTGGCCCGCGCGGGTGGTGTAGTGCTGCAAGGTAATCGCCAGGCCGTGCTCCACGTCACGCCGGGCCTGGCCCAGACGGGTGCGGAAGTATTCGTAGCCGGCCGGGTCGATCCACGGGTAGTGCTGCGGCCAGCTGTCCAGGCGCGACTGGTGGATCTGCGGGGCGAACAGTTCGGTCAACGAGCTGCTGGCCGCTTCCTGCCAACTGGCCCGGCGGGCGAAGTTGACGTAGGCGTCCACCGCAAAGCGCACACCGGGCAGTACCAGCTCCTGGGAGCGCAGCTGGTCCGGGTCCAGGCCCACGGCCTGGCCCAGGCGCAGCCAGGCTTCGATACCACCGTCCTCGCCGGGCGCGCCATCGTGGTCGAGCAGGCGCTGGATCCACTCGCGGCGTACTTCGCGGTCCGGGCAGTTGGCCAGGATCGCGGCATCCTTCATCGGGATGTTGACCTGGTAGTAGAAGCGGTTGGCCACCCAGCCCTGGATCTGTTCGCGGGTGGCGCGACCCTGATACATCGCCACGTGGTACGGGTGATGAATGTGATAGTAGGCGCCCTTGGCGCGCAGGGCCTGCTCGAATTCGGCAGGGGACATTGGCAGTGCGTCGCTCATTCGGCTGGCTCCTGTATAGCTGAGTCTCGGCTCACCTCGCCCCCTGTGGGAGCGGGCGTGCCCGCGAACACCGGCGAAGCCGGTGCCATACACCGTGTTGGATTTTTCGCGGGCATGCCCGCTCCTACAGGGGGTTGTGTCAACTCGCAGACCTTTTTACAACTCGATATTCATGCCATCGAAGGCCACTTCCACACCCCGGCGCAGCACTTCGGCACGCTCGGGCGAGTCTTCGTCGAGAATCGGGTTGGTGTTGTTGATGTGGATAAGTACCTTGCGCTGACGCGGGAAGCCATCCAGCACCTCCAGCATGCCGCCGGGGCCGTTCTGCGCCAGGTGGCCCATCTCGCGGCCGGTACGGGTGCCCACGCCACGGCGCTGCATTTCATCATCTTCCCACAGGGTACCGTCGACCAACAGGCAGTCGGCGCCGTGCATCATCGTCAGCAGCTTGTCGTCCACCTGGCCCAGGCCCGGGGCGTAGAACAGCTTGCCGCCGGTGCGGGTGTCCTCGACCAGCAGGCCAAGGTTGTCGCCCGGGTGCGGGTCGAAGCGGTGCGGCGAGTAGGGCGGTGCGGCGCTGCGCAGGGGGAACGGGGTGAAGCGCAGGTTGGGGCAGGCGTCGATGACGAAGCTGCCTTCCAGCTCGATGCGGTTCCACTGCAGGCCGCCGTTCCAGTGGCTGAGCATGTTGAACAGCGGGAAGCCGGTGGTCAGGTCCTGGTGGACCATGTCGGTGCACCACACCTGGTGCGGGCAACCTTCGCGCAGGCTGAGCAGGCCGGTGGTGTGGTCGATCTGGCTGTCCAGCAGGATGATGGCGTTGATGCCGGTGTCGCGCAGGGCGCGGGCCGGCTGCATCGGCGCAAAGGCCTGGAGCTGGGCGCGAATGTCGGGCGAGGCATTGCACAGCACCCAGTGCACGCCGTCGTCGGACAGGGCGATGGACGACTGAGTGCGTGGCGTGGCCCGCAGGGTGCCGTCACGCAAGCCCTTGCAGTTGACGCAGTTGCAGTTCCACTGTGGGAACCCGCCGCCGGCGGCGGAACCGAGAACCTGGATGTACATGGCCACTCTCTCTGCAGAAACCGTAGCGAAAAAACGAAAACGCCCCGGCAGGCCGAGGCGTTGAACCGTAAGCCGGGCTTAGCGGTTGGCGAAGTACATGGTGACTTCGAAGCCGATGCGCAGATCAGTGTATGCAGGTTTGGTCCACATGGAATTACTCCTTCCGGATGAGGGGGTGGGTTTGTCAGCTACTACTTGGGTACCGCCATTGGCTGGAGGTTCCCATGGCTGGGATTGCGCTATCTTACAAGAAAAATTTGTACCGAAAGGTTAATTATTCGAAAACTCCGTTGCGGTTTTCGTAACAATCATGGGGTTGAACCCAGCCAGGAAGCATCTGGTGCGGCAGCGTTGGCAAGGCATAGCCAAGTGGAGCCCTTATCGAGCAAGTGGCTCAGCAGCTGGTCCAGATCCGTCTGCCGCGTTTTCAGGATAGACCTGCGCAACGCATCCAGCCTGCCGGGTTGTGTGGCCAGGAATGTCTGCCACGCCCATTCGGCGACTTCGGCGTTGCCCATCGCCGGTTCATCGAATTGCCCGGCCAGGGCCTGACCAGCGGCAGGGGCCAGGGTGACGCCCTGGCGCAGCAAGGTGAGCAGGTGGTCGAGGATCTGTACCTGGCTGGCATGAGGCGACTGGACCCCGAACAGCAGGCCGCCGACCCCCTCGACCTGACGAAAGGTACTGAATACCGCATAGCCGAGTTGCAATTCTACCCGCAGCCGTTGGTAAACCGGCCCTTGCAGCAATTGGGCGAGCAGGCGGCCAGCGGCTTCCATGGCCGCCGGCAGTGGGCAGAACAGCAGCAGGGCATGCTCACTGCCAGGTACTTCGGCATGTTGCCAACGGTGGTTGGCCCAGGCGGGCAGGGGGCCAGGCGCCGAGCCTTGGCCAGGGCAGTGCTGCAGCACGGTGCCCAATGCGTTCAGGGCGGCATCGTCGAAACCAGTAGCCAGGCCGTGCCAGCGTGCTTGCTGCCACAGGCTCTCGAGATGCGTCTGGGCCAGGGTGCAGGCCGGCGCAGGTGCAGGCGCGGCGCCCAACACGGCGTCGGGCAGCTGCTTGAGCAGGGCCCGGATGGGGATCAGTGCTGGAGGCTGCGTCGAACTGGGCAGCCAGCTGCCTGCCGGGGGCTTGAGCATCAGTGCCAAGGCCTGTTCTACAGTGCGCAGCACCGCTGCCGGTAGACCTGCGCAGCGCAGTTGCCAGTATTCGCCAGCGGCACTGAACTGCAACTGCACCGATACGCGCTCGCAGCGCTCCTGCAGGGGATGCAAGGCGCGTTCGAGCAGCGCATGCAGGCGCTGGCGCAAGGGGGACGGGGCATGCCAGCGCAGGTACAGCGCCGCGTACTGACGGGCGCCAGGCAGCTGGTCGCTGACCTTCAGTGCCGCTGGCAGCGGCTGCGGCCTGGCATCAGGCAAGTCTGCCAGGAGCAAGGGGTCGACGGCGGGCAGTTGCCAATGCCCATGTGCGCGGCCCGGCAGGCCTTCCAGCAGGGCACGAAGGGCCTGCAAACCTTGTGTGTCCAGGCCGGTGAACGGCTGGCCGGCGCTGTCCCGGCGGGCGAGCTCAAGCGCACTGGCACTGCGTTCGCGGCTTTGCTGCAGCAGCTCGAATTCGGCACTCAATTGCTCAGGGGCTGCCTGGCGGATGAAGCCGAACCAGCCCTGCAACAGGGCATCGGCTTCCTCTGGGCAGGCGTCCTCGCTCAGCTTCAGATCAATGTGCCACAGCAACTGCCCGGCGAAGGCATACAGCGCCTCGGCCTTGAAGCCTTGCAGCCAGCCACGCTGGCGAAGCGCATCCAGCCAGGTGCCTGGGCGGCTATCGCTGAGGCAGGTTATCAGCAACTCAAGGGCCTGCTCGGCACCTGCCGAGAGGTTTTCGTGGCTGAACAGCAGGTGCGTGTCGGTCGCCGATAAAGGCGGTGGCAGAGCTTGTGGCACCCGTTCACCCGTTGCGAACAGCTTGGCATGCTGCCGGCCCAGCAATTCCAGTTCATCCAGCGATTGCGGGCCGCACAGGCTCAGGGTGACCTGGCCGCCTTGGTAGAAGCGCCGGTGAAAGCCACCGAGCGCTTGCTGGAAGGCAGGATCCTGCAAAGCCAGGGTGTGCCGGTTACCGGCATGAAAAGCGCCCAATGGATGGCCGGGCGCTGCCGATTGCAGCAAGGCGAACTGCTGCTGGGCCTGAGGGTTGCGCGACCAGGCAATGAACTCGGCATGGATTACTTCGCGTTCGCGGCGTTGGCGCTCGATGCCCAGGTCTGGTTCGGCCAACATCTGGCACAGGCGCTCCAGCCCCCCGGCCAGGGCGCTGGGTGGGACCTCGAAGAAGAAGTCGGTGGTGCGTTCGCGGGTGCTGGCATTGACCTGGCCGCCGAGGGCCTGCACGTAGCGCATCAGGCCGTCGTCCAGAGGGAAGCGCGAGGTGCCGAGGAAGAACAGGTGCTCCAGGAAATGGGCCAGGCCGGGCCATCTGGTCGGCGCGTCGTGGCTACCCGCGTGCACCCGCAGGGCCGCGGCCGAGCGCTTCAGGCGCGGGGCGTGGCGCAGGGTCAGCTGCAGGCCGTTGGCGAGGGTGAGGTGGCGGGTGGCGTCAGGCATGGGGGCTCCGGTAACTGCTGTCCATGCTAACCCATTTGTTTGCAGGCCCGGCCTCTTCGCGGGCACGCCCGCTCCTACAGGAATGGCGCAGGTATGAAAGGCAGCGCAGACCCTGTGGGAGCGGGCGTGCCCGCGAAAGGGCCATCAGCCCTTACGCAGATGCAACTCCTGGCGCAAATCGGTGAGGTAAGGAAACGCCCCGCGCCCCTGCACCACCCGCTCATGCTCCAGCTCCGCCAGCAACTGGCATTCGTCCCGCCCGGCCATGGCCAGCAGGCTGCCATCCGGGCCGATGATGCTGCTCTGCCCGCAATACTGGATCTCGCCTTCCGAGCCGCAATAGTTGGCATACACCAGGTAGCACTGGTTCTCCTGCGCCCGCGCCCTCACGGTCACCTGGCAGATGAAGTCGTACGGCGACATGTTCGCCGTCGGCACCAGGATCAGCTCGGCACCGTCCAGCGCCAAACGCCGGGCATTCTCCGGGAACTCGATGTCGTAGCAGATCAGCAGGCCGACCTTCCAGCCATCCAGCTCCACCACCGGGAAGTGGTCGGAACCTGCGCTGAACATCGAGCGGTCCAGCTCGCCGAACAGGTGGGTCTTGCGATAGTTGCTCAGGCTGCGGCCGTGCGCATCGATCAACTGCACGCTGTTGTAGATCGCGCCATCATCACCGAGCTCCGGGTAGCCGTAGACGATGGCGATGCGGTGCGCCTGGGCGATCTCCACCACCTCCATGGCCGCCGGGCCATCGACGGCCTCGGCCAGGCGCTCGACCTGGGCCAGGCCGATGTTGTAGCCGGTCAGGAACATCTCCGGGCACACCAGCAAACTGGCGCCGCGTTCGGCCGCCAGTTGTGCCTGGTGGCGCAACCGTTGCAGGTTGCCGGGCATGTCCAGTGGCTTGGGTGCGCCCTGGAACAGAGCGATGCGCATGCTGCCTCCTTGTCTCAGTCCGGCAGGGCGACCGGGCCGATTTCGTCGAACACGTCGCCTGGGCCGGGGTTGTCCGGGTGGGTGCGGCCACCGAAGTGATTCATGATACCCCACACCGCATTCAGCGATGTCTGTACCGCGCCTTCCACCCAGGCCGGCGTCCACGACACATCGTCACCGGCGATGAACATGCCGCGCTGCTCGGCAGGCATGTCCTGCTGCATGAAGTGCGCGTACATGCGCTGGTTGTAGCGGTAGTGCCCAGGCAACGCGCCCTTGAAGGCGCCGAGGAAGTGCGGGTCGGCTTCCCAGGAAACGGTGATCGGGTCGCCGATGATGTGCCCGGCGATGTCGGTCTTCGGGTAGATCTTCTTCAGTGCATCCAGAGCCAGTTGCACGCGTTTTTCCACCGGGTGCGGCAGCATCTTCAGCGCGTCGCTCATCCACGAGTAGGACAGGCAGATCACCCCCGGCTTGTCGTCACCGTTATCGAACAAGTAGGTGCCACGGGTGAGGCGATCGGTGAGGGTCATGCTCATCAGGTCGCGGCCGGTTTCCGGGTCCTTGTCCTTCCAGAACGGCCGGTCGACCATGACGAAGGTCTTCGACGACTGCATGTAGCGGGTGCGGTCCAGGGCCATCCACATCTTTTGCGAGAACAGCGATTCCTCGCAGTCGATCTGGGTGGTCAGCAGCCAGGTCTGGCAGGTGGCGAGCACGGCACTGTAGTGACGGGTGTCGCCCCAGTTGTCGGTGACCGCCAGACGGCCATCGGCAGCGCGGGCGATGCGCTTGACCCCGGTACGCGGTGCGCCGCCATGCAGCCCGCTCAGGCTGGTGCCTTCCGGCCAATGCACGCAGCGCTCCGGTACATGGCGCCAGATGCCTTGCGGTACCTGCTCCACACCGCCGACCACCAGGTGTTGGTGGTCGTCGCAGTTGGTCATCACCACGCGGAAGATTTCCAGCATCGAGTTGGGGAAGTCCGAGTCCCAGCCGCCGGTGCCGAAGCCGACCTGGCCGAACACTTCGCGGTGCTGGAAGCTCAGCTGGGCGAACGAGCGCGAGGTGGCGACGAAGTCGTAGAAGGTGCGGTCATCCCACAGCGGTACCAGCTTGTTCCACAGCTCTTTCAGGCGCGGTACGTCACGGTCGCGGATGGCCTGCTGGATGTCGGCGAACCGGGCACCGCTTTCCAGCGCGTCGGCCCAGGCATCGGCCACTTCGTGGAACAGCTTGGGCAGGTCGGTGGGTTTTTCGGCGTAGTAGGTCTGGCCTTCCAGGTCGATCACCGTGCTGCCCGAGGCCGGGGTCAGCGGGTTGGGGAACGGTTTGGTCTCCAGGCCCAGCTTGTCCACGTAGTGGTAGAAGGCAGTGGATGACACCGGGAAGCGCATGCCACCCAGTTCGGCGATGATCCCGTCGGTACCGTTGAAGGTTTGCGAGCGCAGCCGGCCACCAAGCTTGGATGCTTCGTACACCACCGGCTTGAGGCCCAGCTTCATCAGCTCGTAGGCCGCCACCAGACCGGCGATACCGGCGCCCACGATTGCCACTTCCTCACCATGGCGCTCGGCCGGGATGCTGCCCAGGCCTGCGGGGTGTTCCAGCCAGTCGTCGAAGGCGAAGGGGAAGTCCGGGCCGAAGATGGTGACCGGTTTTTTACCATCGGCGGGGTGGCGGTTTTTCTTGTTCATGAAGTGACCTTGCCAGAGAGGCTGCGCAGCGGGCGGAGCCTGAGTATAGGAGATGCCTGGGGGCCATTTTAGGGAGTGGGGTGTTCGTTATTAAGGTGCAGATTGTTGTCTGAATGTAGCTTGTCTCGTCGAAATGTATAAACCAGATAGCTTTATGACGAACAGGAAGCCTGCCCATCTCAAGCACAGCATCGGCCCCCTGTGGGAGCGGGCGAGCCCGCGAAGAAGCCCCCGCGGTGTATGGCACGGGCTGCGCCCGTGTTCGCGGGCACGCCCGCTCCCACAGGGTGTGATCAGACAGTTCCTACACCCATGCCATGATTTAAAGAATTACCCTACGCCCGCTATAGCCTCGGTCTGGCTGCGTGGGAAACGCCTCATCGTTAACTTCACTGGGTCGCCGCTGTTCGGGCGACTGGGTGTGAGAACCCATCTCCAACTTCGCACCAAGGCTTATGTCATGGCAGCCGTGCGCGGGCAGGCTTTCGCCTGGCCGGATTTCCAAGTTGGCCGGTTCTCACCCCGTGCATGGCTGCCACCTATTTCCCGTGAGAAGGAGTTGGTAGGCGGTTTCCTCAGGACTCAATTTGGAAATTGCATCATGAAGAAGACTTATTCCGACCAACCCGAAAAACTGAAACCCACCGCAGAAAAAACCTTCTGCAACTGCGAATCCAGCCACCCGCCATTATTCGCCATACGCCCCGGCATCGATGCCGCAGACGCCTTGGTCCACGCCTGCCTGCTGGCCCGTGGCCTCGATCAGATCGCCACCGACTACGCCCAGCATCACGCCCCCGAGCGCAGCCGTGACATCGTCTGGTCGATGCAGCATTCCGCCGAAAGCCTTTCGGCGATTCTGGAAGGCCTGCTCGACGGCCAGGAGGCCTGACCGCCAGCCAGGTTCAGAGCGGCTGCCCGCGGTCCACCTTGCTGCTGAGAATGATCGACGTGGTGGTCTTCTCCACCCCGTCGACACTGCCGATCTGGTCAAGCAGCTGGTCCAGTTGCTCGGGCGAATCCGTACGCAGCCAGGCCACATAGTCGAACTCGCCGCTCACTGCGCACAGCTGCTGCACCTGGCCCATGGCACTCAGGCGCCGCACCACCTCCTTGCCCGAGCGCGGCTGCACCTTGATCCCCACATACGCCTGCAGCCCCCCACCCATCACCCGCTGGCCCAGGCGCACGCCATAGCCGGAGATGACCTTGTTCTTCTCCAGCCGCTCCAGGCGCGAGTTGACGGTGGTGCGGGCGATACCCAACTGGCGGGCGAGGGTGGCGACGCTTTCGCGGGCGTTTATCTGCAGCAGGGCGATCAGCTGGCGATCGATTTCATCCAGCGTGATGGAGCGGGAATCCGACATGGCGAGTCTCTACGGTTGACCCGCTAGCCTAGCCAGCCAGGGCTGGCCAGAGCAAGGGCAGTCACAGCTGGCTGCGCTGACGCGGTCCAATCTGGTGCGACCTGATGATCGGGGCGATGTCGCTGGGCGCGCAGGACTTTACGGCGGGTATGACCTTCTGCAATCGGCGGCAGGCTGAGACGCGGTCGAGAGGGGAATAACCAAAAGAGTTACATTTTTGGGGCTGTGAACAGATTGGTCGGATGGTATTGTTTGGTGCAACCATTGCACTATATGATGAGCTCATGCCCACGATCCATCGATTATCCAATTGCGTAATCTATCTCTATGCAAACGACCATCTACCACCGCATTTCCATCTGCGTTTCAGTGATGGCCGTCAGGCACTGATTGGGATCAATGACCTGTCCCCGCTGGCCGGTTTCGGTGGTTCACGGGTTTCCTTGCGCGAGATGAGCGAGGCGCTTGAATGGGCTTCGCGGAACAGGGCTCGACTACTAGCAATGTGGGAGGAGCTGAATCCATGACCAACAAACATTTTCAACTCACAGAGGTGGCCGTCACTGCCCCTTGCACCTTGCTACTGACTTTTGCGGATGGGCAGCAATTCACCGTGGCGCTGGATGAAATCATTGAGAAGCACGCGACTCTGGGCCCGCTTGCGGATCCCAAGGTATTTGCAACGGCTGCGATTGGTGAGTGGCAAGACACAGTCATCTGGGCCAATGACGACAGTCTTGAACTTGCTGCGGACAACCTGCGCGCACGGGCGGTGGAGCAGGCAGGGGAGTGTTCACATGAGCTCATCTGGAACTGGATGGCTAAGCATGAGCTGACATTGGATCGCGCAGCTCGGGAATTGGGCTTGAGCAGGCGCATGTTGGCTTACTATCGTAGTGGAGAAAAACCTGTGCCGAGGACGGTCGCTTTGGCGATGAAGGGATGGGAAGCACTTCGAATGGCTGACATGGAAGTGAGCCGTGTGCCCTATCACCTGCCTGGAAGCTTCGCAAATGAGGCGGCCGGGCATGCCCCGAAGAAGCGAGCGTGATTCACCGCCTGAACACAGAAAAAAAAGCCGCGCAATCGCGCGGCTTTTTCGCATCTGGTGGGCCCACACGGACTCGAACCGTGGACCAAAGGATTATGAGTCCTCTGCTCTAACCGACTGAGCTATAGGCCCTCAGTAAGTGGCCGGATTATAACGAGGGTTTCGCACCTGTGCCATCTGAAAGATCCGATAGTGCTATGCGAAGAAACGTCGCCGCGAAGTCGTCCGGGGGCAGGGGCAGGCTGACGATGTAGCCCTGGATCTGTTCACAGCCTTCAGCCGCCAGGAAGCGTTGCTGGGCCTGGTTTTCCACACCCTCGGCAATGATGGTCAGCTGCATGCTGCGGCCCAGGGCGATGATCGCGCGGGCGATGGCGGCGTCGTGGGGGTCGTCGGGCAGGCCGCGGATGAACGATTTGTCGATCTTGAGGATGTCCAGCGGCAGGCGCTTGAGGTAGCTCAGCGATGAATAACCTGTGCCGAAGTCGTCGATGGCCAGCTGCACGCCCAGCTTCTTCAGCTGGTACAGCACGGCCAGGGCTTCCTCTGCCTGGCTCATGATGAAGTTTTCGGTGATCTCCAGCTGCAGGTCGCCGGCCTTGAGCTGGTAGTGCTTCAGCAACTGTTCGATGCGCCGGGCAAGGTGGGGGTGGCGTAACTGGGCGCCGGCGAGGTTTATCGACAGTGGGCCGAAGGGGTCGTAGTGCATCTTCCAGGCCTGCATCTGCCGGCAGGCCTGTTCCAGTACCCAGTCGCCGATCTGGAGGATGGTGCCGTTCTCTTCCGCCAGGTGGATGAAGTGCTCTGGCGGCACTTCACCAAAGGTCGGGTGGCTCCAGCGGATCAGCGCTTCGGCGCCGACCAGGCTCTGGGTCTTGAGGCTGAGCTTGGGCTGGAAGCACAGGCTCAGTTCGTTGCGCTCGATGGCGCGGCGCAGTTCGTGCTCCAGGGCGATGCGTTCGCTGGCCTGGGCGGTGAGGTCGAGGGTGTAGGCTTCGACGCGGTTGCGGCCCTTGGCCTTGGAGCGGTACATGGCTGCGTCGGCGTTGCGAATCAGTGTGGCAACGTCTGTGCCGTCCTGTGGATAAAGGCTGATGCCGATGCTGGCGCTGGTGAAGAACTCGTGCTCGCCGGCCTGGAACGGCGCGTTGAAGCAGGCCAGCAGCTTGTTGGCGATGGCGCTGGCGTCACTGGGTTTGTGCAAGCCGGGCAGCAGGATGATGAACTCGTCGCCGCCCAGGCGGGCCACGGTGTCGACATCACGCACCTGCTCCTTCAGGCGTTGGGCAATGCCCTTGAGCAGCAGGTCACCGACCGGGTGGCCGAGGCTGTCGTTGATGTGCTTGAAACGGTCGAGGTCAAGGAACAGCACCGCGCCCTTGCGGTTGGACACCTGCGAGCAGGTGAGCGCGGCCTGCAGGCGGTTCTCGAACAGGGCGCGGTTGGGCAGGCCGGTCAGCGGGTCGTGGTGGGCCTGGTAGTCGAGCTTGGCCTGGGCGTGCTTGAGGCTGGAGATGTCGGCAAACACGGCGACGAAGTGGGTGATCTCGCGCTCTCTGTTGCGCACGGCGCTGATGGTCAGCCAGCCGGGGTACAGCTCGCCGTTCTTGCGCTTGTTGTAGATCTCGCCTTGCCAGTGGCCTTCGTCGGTCAGCTGGTGCCACATGGCGACATAGAACGCGCTGTCGTGCTGGCCGGAGGCAAGCAGGCGCGGGGTCTGGCCGAGGGCTTCGATCTCGCTGTAGCCGGTGATTTCGCTGAAGGCGCGGTTGACGGCACTGATGCGCTGGTCGATGTCGGTGATCAGCACGCCTTCGGCGGTGTTCTCGAACACGGTGGCGGCCAGCTGCAGTTTTTCCTGCATCAGGTGGCGCTCGGTGATGTCGCGGGCGATGGTCAGCATGCAGTCGTCGCCAGCAATCGGCAGCGGCCGTGCAGAGAGCTCGCAGAGGCGAATCTGCCCATCACTGCGGCGTAGGTGGCATGTGAAGTCGCGTACGAAGCCGTCGCGGTTGAGCTGTTCGACCAGGCGCTTGCGTTCGTTGAGGTCGACCCAGATGCCCAGGTCCAGCGAGGTCTGGTCGAGGGTCGGGCTGAGGTCATAGCCGGTCAGGCGGCAGAAGCCCTCGTTCACTTCAAGCAGCAAGCCGTCGCTCTGGCGCGACAGCAGCAGGCCATCGGGCGAGGCATGGAAGGCCTTGGCGAATTTCTCTTCCGAGATTTGCAGCTGCTCCTGGGTTTCCTTGAGCTGGCTGATATCGCGTACCGCTACCACCAGCGCGAGGTTGCCGTCGAGCTCGAAGGTTTCGGCCGAGGTCAGGCCGGTGAACAGTTGGCCGTTGCTACGGCGGAAGCTCATTTCCAGGTTGCGGATACCGCCCCGGTGCAGGCGTTCGAGCAATCGCGGGCCGGTGCCTTCGACGCCCCACAGGTTGAGCTCGGTGGCGGTGCGGCCGATTACCTGGCCCGGTGTGAGGCCGATCTGCTCTTCGAAGGCTTCGTTCACCTCCAGCAGGCAGCCGTCGCTGTGGCGGGCGATCAGCAGGATGTCGGGGCACTGCTGGAACACCGAGGCGAACTTCTGCTCGGACAGGCGCAGGGCGTCCTCGGTGCGCTTGGTCTCGCTGATGTCGATCATCAGGCCACGCATCACCGGCTGGTGGCCATGCTCGATCATGCTGACGATGTTGCGTACCCACAGTGGCTGGCCATCGGCCCGGATTACCCGGTAGTCGAGGCTGTGGTCGCGCCCGGCGGCAGTTTCGCTGTCGCAGTAGGCCTGGGCCCAGAGGGCATCCTCCGGGTGCAGGATGCTGCGCCAGAAGCCGGGCTTGAGCCAGTCGGCCAATGGGTAGCCGAGCAGGCCTTCGGCGTGGGGTGAGACGTAGCTGTAGGTGAAGTCGTTGGCGTCGGCTTCCCAGGCGATGGCGGACAGGCTCTCGACCAGGCTGCGATAGTGGTACTCGCTGCTGCGCAGTTCCTGTTCCAGGGCGATGCGCCGGGAAATTTCCGAACTGAGCCGGCGGTTGATGCGGATGACCACTGCCAGCACGGCCATCAATACCAGCACCGCCGGCAGGCCGTATACCAGCAGGTCCGACCAGAACATCCGTTGGTCGACCACATTGCCTACCCAGCGTTGCTGGATCTGGCTGACTTCAGCGCTGCTCATGTCGGCCATCACTTTGTCGAGAATGCCGACCAGCACCTTCTTGTCGCGCGGGGCGGCCATGGCCAGCTGGTAGCGGTAGGGCGTTTCACCGCTGACGTAGAGGCCATCGAGCTTGAGCTGGCGCAGGCTCCAGATGCTTGAAGCGAGGTCACCGACCACCGCGTCCACTTCGTCGGTGGCCAGGGCCTGCAGGGTGGAGCTGACGTTGGGCAGGGCCACCAGGTTGAGGTCCGGGTGGTGGGTGCGCAGCAGTTCGTGCGGGGCGTAGTTTTCGACCACGGCAATCTTCAGACCGTACAGGTCGTCCAGGTTGCGCGGCTGTGCGCCGCCTTTGTGGGCGAGGATGACGATGGGGAAGTCGAGGTACGGCCGGGTGAAGGCCAGGTAGCCTTGGCGTTCGGGGGTGGACATGATGCCGGGCAGCAGGTCGATGCGGCTTTCGCGTGCTTGCGCCAGTACCTCGGTCCAGCTGCTGGGTTCGACCGGTTTGAGCGTCACACCCAGGCGTTGCTGGATCGTGGCGATGTAATCGGCGGCCAATCCCTGGTATCGGCCCTCCTGGTCGCGAAACTCGAACGGTGGCCAAGAGGCGTCTACACCAAGGCTCAGCTGCGGGTGGGCAGCCAACCAGGCTTTCTCCTCGTCTGTCAGGGTCAGGGCGCCGGCCGCTGTGTTCCACAAAATCAGGAGCAGCAACAGGATGGCCGGCATCAGCGGCATAGCGGCCTCACATTCAAGTGGTATGAAGTCGAGTGTAGACGGGCATTGCTGCAGGTGTGCGGTGGAAGGGCAGGGTCTTTTGTCAGAGACAGCAGGGTCTGCGGCTGTGGGGCGGCCTGCAGTGCCTACATGGCATGCGCGCGCCCTGTAGGAGCAGCCTTGTGCTGCGAAGACGCCAGTTAGGCGAAAGATCATCTACTGTTGCAATGGACTCTTCGCAGCACAAGGCTGCTCCTACAGAGATCGCGCCAGAATTCAGATTTTGCGCAACAGGCGGAAAAGAAAAACCCCGGCCTGGGCCGGGGTTTTGTCTTTACTCGTCGAGGAAGGAGCGCAGATGCTCGCTGCGAGTCGGGTGGCGCAGTTTGCGCAACGCCTTCGCTTCGATCTGACGGATCCGCTCGCGGGTCACGTCGAACTGCTTGCCCACCTCTTCGAGGGTGTGGTCGGTGTTCATGTCGATACCGAAACGCATGCGCAGCACCTTGGCTTCGCGTGCGGTCAGGCCCGAGAGCACGTCACGGGTGGCTTCCTTGAGGCTTTCGACCGTGGCCACGTCGATCGGGGACTGCATGGTCGAGTCCTCGATGAAGTCGCCCAGGTGCGAATCTTCGTCGTCACCGATCGGGGTTTCCATGGAGATCGGCTCTTTGGCGATCTTCAGTACCTTGCGGATCTTGTCCTCAGGCATTTCCATGCGCTCGCCCAGCTCTTCCGGGGTCGGTTCGCGACCCATTTCCTGCAGCATCTGGCGGGAAATACGGTTGAGCTTGTTGATCGTCTCGATCATGTGCACCGGAATACGGATGGTGCGCGCCTGGTCGGCGATCGAACGGGTGATCGCCTGGCGGATCCACCAGGTGGCGTAGGTCGAGAACTTGTAGCCGCGACGGTATTCGAACTTGTCCACCGCTTTCATCAAGCCGATGTTGCCTTCCTGGATCAGGTCGAGGAACTGCAGGCCACGGTTGGTGTACTTCTTGGCGATGGAGATCACCAGACGCAGGTTCGCCTCGACCATTTCTTTCTTGGCGCGGCGGGCCTTGGCTTCACCGATCGACATGCGACGGTTGATTTCCTTGATCTCGGCAACGGTCAGGCCGGTTTCGGTCTCAAGGTCGATCAGCTTCTGCTGGCAAGCGACGATGGCAGCGTCCTTTTCACCCAGGGCGGCAGCCCACTTGGTGTTGCGCTTGGCCAGGTCACCGCTCCAGGTCTGGTCGGTTTCGTTGCTCGGGAACATGCGCAGGAAGTCGGCACGCGGCATGCGGGCGTCACGCACGCACAGCTGCATGATGGCGCGTTCCTGCTGGCGCAGGCGGTTCAGGGCGTCACGAACACGCTCTACCAGTACCTCGAACTGCTTCGGCACCAGCTTGATCGGCATGAACAGGTCGGCCAGGGCCTGCAGGGCGTCGATGCTTTCCTTGTGGGCGCGACCGTTCTTCTTCAGGACCTTGTTGGTGGCCTGAAGCTGGTCGTTGACCGCACCGAAACGCTGGCGAGCGACTTCCGGGTCCGGGCCGCTCTCGGCCTCTTCCTCGTCGTCACCGCTTTCGGATTCTTCCTCGTCGTCGTCGGACTCTTCCTTCGCGGCGGCGGCCTTGGTGCCCGGGATCGGCACTTCTTCGGTCGGCGCGGCGATATTGTCATCAGGGTCGATGTAACCGCTGAGAACGTCGGACAGACGGCCACCTTCGGTGGTGACGCGGTCATATTCGCCGAGAATGTAGTCGACAGTGCCCGGGAAGTGGGCGATGGCGCCCATGACTTCACGTATGCCTTCCTCGATACGCTTGGCGATTTCGATCTCGCCTTCGCGGGTCAGCAGCTCGACGGTACCCATTTCGCGCATGTACATGCGCACCGGGTCGGTCGTGCGGCCGATATCGGTTTCAACTGCCGCCAACGCAGCAGCGGCTTCTTCGGCCGCGGCTTCGTCGGTGTCGGCTTCCGCCAACAGAAGGGCATCCGCATCCGGAGCACTCTCGAATACGTTGATCCCCATGTCGTTGATCATGCGGATGATGTCTTCCACCTGTTCCGGATCTGAAATATCCTCAGGCAGGTGGTCGTTGACCTCCGCGTAAGTCAGGTAGCCCTGCTCACGACCGCGGGTGATCAACTCTTTGATACGAGACTGCTGTTGCGCTTTTCCGGACATAACACCCTATCCACTGAAGGTCTTGGCGGGCAAAAAACAAGCCGAGGATTATACCCGAGCATGGGCCTCACGCGCCAGATGAGGTCGGCGTTTGTGCGGGAACATTCCGGCTCAGCAGGGCGAGGAGCTGGGTTTTTTCCTCGCTGGTCAATTCGCTTTGACGTGATTTCCTGAGCAGTTGTTCCAGGCTGCGCTCGCGTTGGCGGGCGGACAAGCTAGTTATAGTGTCGAAAAACTGTTGTTCAAGGTTGTCGGCCACGATCAGCCATTCCTTTTCCGCCAGGGCCCGCAGCAGGCGCCCCTGTTCGGTGCCGTGCCAACGTGCGATCAACTGCATTGAGCTTAGCCCAGGATTTTTCTGCGCGGCTTCGATCAGTGCCACCAGAAGCTGGCTATACAGGTGTTCTTCGTCGGCGAAGTGGCTGGCATCCTCCACCTTGCCGGCCAGCAGCGGGTGGTGCAGCAGGGTGCGCAGGGCGGCCAGGGTGGGCGGCTCGACCGGGGCTGGTACGCGTGGTGGCGCTTCGTCACGTTGCTGCCATGGCTTGCCACCCTTGCGGTTCTTGTCCCAGGGTTTGTCGCTCCACTGCTTCTTGCCAGCGCCCTTGTTCGGCTTCCACTCCTGTTCCTGATGAACGGGGGCGAAGTCATGCTGCGGCATGTCGCCGTAGTCGGGGGTGTAGCTGGCCATGGCGTCGTAGTCGTAGCCAGGGTCGTAGTCCGGCACGCTGCTGGCGGCCGGGGCGTGTTGCGCCAGTTGTTCGACCTGCTGCGGGTCGAGGCCGGTGATTTCCTTCAGGCGGTTGCGCATCAGCTGGCGCAGGTTGGCGCCGGGGATCTTTTCGATCAGCGGTGCGGCCAGGGTCGCCATATGCGCCTTGCCTTCCAGCGAGCGCGGGTCGGCTTCGACGCCTAGTTGCTCGAAGAAGTAATCGGCCAGCGGCTGGGCGTGCTGGTTGATGCGGGCCATGAAGGCATCGGTGCCTTCGGCGCGCACCAGGCTGTCCGGGTCTTCGCCTTCGGGCAGGAACAGGAAGCGCGCGCGGCGGCCGTCCTGCAGGTTCGACAGGGTCGACTCCAGGGCGCGCCAGGCGGCCTTGCGCCCGGCCTGGTCACCGTCGAAGCAGAACAGCACGCTGGGTACCACGCGGAACAGGCGCTTGAGGTGCTCTTCGCTGGTGGCGGTACCGAGGGTGGCCACGGCGTTGCGCAGGCCCTGCTGGGCCAGGGCAATGACGTCCATGTAGCCCTCGACGACGATGATTTCGTCGAGGTTGCGGTTGTGCTTGCGTGCCTCGTACAGGCCGTAGAGTTCCTGGCCCTTGTGGAACACCGGGGTTTCCGGGGAGTTCAGGTACTTGGGTTTGTCGTCGCCGAGCACCCGGCCACCGAAGGCGATGATGCGCCCGCGGCTGTCGCGGATCGGGAACATCACCCGGTCGCGGAAGCGGTCATAGCGCTTGCCGCTTTCGGCGTTCTCGATCAGCAGGCCGGCATCGATCATCACCTTCTGCTGCAGAGTGTCGGCACCCAGGTGCTTGAGCAGGTTGTCCCAGCCTGGCGGGGCGAAGCCCAGGCCGAAGTCGCGGGCGATTTCCCCGGACAGGCCACGGCCCTTGAGATAATCCACCGCCGCCTTGCGGGTCGGGTGGCTGCGCAGGGCCTGGCGGTAGAACTCCGAGGCGGCGTCCAGCAGCGGGTACAGCGGCGAATCGGTTGGCTGGCGCGGCTTGTGGTCGCGGCGGCCTTGCTCGCGGGGCACTTCCATGCCGGCGGCGCGGGCCAGCTCCTCGACGGCCTGGGGGAAGTCCAGGTTGTCGTGGTCCATGACGAAGCCCAGGGCGTTGCCGCCGGCACCGCAGCCGAAGCAGTAGTAGAACTGCTTGTCGGGGCTGACCGTGAAGGAAGGGGTCTTTTCCTTGTGGAACGGGCAGCAGGCGGAGTAGTTCTTGCCGGTTTTTTTCAGCTGGACGCGTGAGCTCACCACGTCGACGATGTCGAGGCGGTTGATAAGGTCGTCGATGAAACTCTGGGGAATCAGCCCGGCCATGGCAGTCTCGTCATCTGGCAGCTGGCAAGTCTAATCGCTCACGCGCCGGATGGGGCGAGTGCCGCTTGGGAAAGTGCGAGGGAATGTGTGCTCGTCGCCGGCCCCTGAGGGCCCGTCAGTCGGACGTGCACGTCTGGTCATACAACAAGGAGGACCAGCTCTGACGTTTCAGGCAGGTTGCCCATGTGCAGTTCGCATGAAGCTTGTGCAGGGCCTTGAGCTAGCTGCTCAAGTTTGAAGCGACCACTGCCATCGCCCGGCGGTTAGCCGGGCAGGGCAGAAGCTTTGCGTAGAACGTCTGTATTAGTACAGACGAACGGCGCGGCGCTGTTCGCGCTGAACTTTCTTGGCGTGACGCTTAACAGCAGCAGCTGCTTTGCGCTTACGCTCGGCGGTCGGCTTCTCGTAAAACTCGCGGCTACGAACTTCAGCCAGTACACCGGCTTTTTCGCAGGAGCGCTTGAAACGACGCAGAGCTACGTCGAAGGGTTCGTTCTCTTTAACTTTGACGGCTGGCATCCAGGGCTACCTTAATTCATTACCGGGGTAGACGTGCTCCTGGCAAAACAAAGGTGTGCTGGAGAACGTCGGTTTTCAAGGGTTGCGGATGTTAACCCTTAGCAAGCCGGAATGCAAAGCCTCTGATCGAAAACCGCTGGTCGGCATCCGACACGGGGACTATCATGCGCGGCTTCGAATTCAGCCCCCACAAGGGACGAACCCATGCTAGTACTGGGATTGGAAACATCCTGCGACGAAACTGGCGTCGCATTATACGACAGCGAACGCGGTTTGTTGGCCGACGCGCTGTTCAGCCAGATCGACCTGCACCGCGTGTTCGGCGGTGTGGTGCCAGAGCTTGCCTCGCGTGACCACGTCAAGCGCATGCTGCCACTCATCCGCCAGGTGCTGGATGAGGCCGGCTGCGTCGCCACCGAGATCGACGCCATCGCCTACACCGCGGGCCCTGGCCTGGTCGGTGCCCTGCTGGTGGGGGCCTCCTGCGCCCAGGCGCTGGCCTTTGCCTGGGACATCCCGGCGATTGGCGTACACCACATGGAAGGCCACCTGCTGGCACCCATGCTGGAAGAAAACCCGCCGGAGTTTCCGTTCGTCGCTTTGTTGGTTTCTGGTGGCCACACGCAGTTGGTGCGGGTCGATGGCATCGGCCAGTACGAGCTGTTGGGCGAGAGCCTGGATGACGCCGCCGGCGAAGCGTTCGACAAGACCGCCAAGCTGATCGGCCTGAACTACCCCGGTGGCCCGGAAATCGCCCGCCTGGCCGAGCGCGGCGTGCCTGGCCGCTTCGTGTTCCCGCGGCCGATGACCGACCGCCCGGGCCTGGAGTTCAGCTTCAGCGGCCTGAAAACCTTTGCCCTGAACACTTGGCAGCAGTGCCGCGATGCCGGCGACGACAGTGAGCAAACCCGTTGCGACCTGTCCCTGGCATTCCAGCAGGCGGTGGTGGAGACTTTGACTATCAAGTGCAAGCGGGCGTTGAAGCAGACTGGCCTCAAGCGCCTGGTCATTGCTGGTGGCGTCAGCGCCAACAAGGCCTTGCGTGCGTCCCTCGAGGACATGCTCGGCAGCATCAAGGGCAACGTGTACTACGCGCGCCCGCAGTTCTGCACCGACAACGGCGCGATGATCGCCTATGCCGGCTGCCAGCGGTTGTTGGCCGGGCAAAAGCAGGACCTGGCAATCAGCGTGCAGGCACGCTGGCCGATGGAGCAGTTGCCGCCGGTTTAAGCGTTAGAAGTGCCGTTCGCGGCCTGCGAACAGGTCGCGCAGGTTGCTGCGGTGGCGCCATACGATCATCGCTGTCAGCACGGTGATCGGCAGCAGGGCCTCTGGCTCGCGCCAGGCCAGCAATGGCAAGGTCAGCGGTGTGGCGATCAGCGCCGCCAGCGAGCTGGTGCGGGTGAGGTAGAAGGTCAGCAGCCAGGCGCCAATGGCCAGCAGCGCGGCCGGGAAGTACAGGGCCATGAGCATGCCGGCGGCGGTTGCCACGCCCTTGCCGCCCTGGAAGCGGAAGTACAGCGGGAACAGGTGGCCCAGCACTGCGCAAACGCCAACCCAGGCCTGCGCGTGCAGGTCCAGCCCGGCACCGCGGGCGAGCAATACCGGCAACAGGCCCTTGCACAGGTCGCCAAGCAGGGTCAGGATCGCCAGTTTGCGGCCTGCCAGGCGTAGCATGTTGGTGGCGCCGGCATTGCCTGAACCGCTGGAACGCGGGTCCGGGCTGCCCGTAAGGCGGCTGAGGACGATGGCGAAGGACAGCGAGCCGAGCAGGTAGGCGAGCAACGCCAGTAACCAAAACATGCTAACTATTCCGGGCGAGGACGCCCTGATTCTAACGGCGCCAGTCGCCCTTGTCGTGCTGTGGAGAGAAGTGCTTGGACAGAGTGTTCATCGAAGGCCTGGAAGTCGATACCGTCATCGGTGCCTATGACTGGGAGCGGGATATTCGCCAGTGCTTGCGCCTGGACCTGAGCTTTGCCTGGGACAACCGCCCGGCTGCGGCCGGTGACGACCTGAACCTGGCGCTGGACTATGCCAGTGTGTCGGCGCGCATCCAGGCGTTTGCCGAACAGGCCCGTTTCGAGTTGGTGGAAACCTTCGCCGAGCGCCTGGTGGCAACGTTGATGGAAGAGTTCCACATCCCGTGGGTGCGGTTGAAACTGACCAAGCCGGGTGCGGTGCCGGCGGCCCGTGGTGGTGTTGGCGTGGAGATCGAGCGCGGATGTCTCTGAGCACGGTTTACCTGGGCCTTGGCAGCAACATCGACCGCGAGGCGCACTTGTGCGCCGGGCTCGATGCGTTGGCGGGCATCCTGACCGACATGCGCTTTTCGCCTGCGTTCGAAAGCCAGGCAGTGGGGATCAAGAGCGGGCCGTTCATAAACTTCGTGGTGACCGGGCAGACTGCGTTGCCGTTGATGGAACTGGACCGCCGGTTGAAGTTCATCGAGGCCGACAATGGTCGCTATGCGCCGGACCGCAAGGGCCTGCCGCTGGATATCGACGTGCTGATGTATGACGGCCTGCACGGCACGTTCGATGGGCTGGTGTTGCCTCGAGCCGAGATCCTGAAGAACGCCTTTGTGTTGTGGCCGCTGTCGCTGCTGGCGCCGGAGCTGGTACATCCGGGGGTAGGCAAGACAATGGCGCAGTTGTGGCAGGAGGCGCGGATTGATCAGGTGTTGGCCCCGGTTGCCTTTGAGTGGCGTGGGTTGCAGCTGACTCCCGCGTAAGCCTGTACCGGCCCTTTCGCGGCTAAAGCCGCTCCCACAGGTACAGCGACAACCTCGAGAGCAACGCCGTACCTGTGGGAGCGGCTTTAGCCGCGAAAGGGCCGGTATGTTCAGCCGAGCTTGTAAGCCTCGAGCGCTCTCAGCCGTTCACCTTTGAGCGCTTCCCCCAAGGCCTGGCCAGTCAGCCCAGCCTGCACCAACGGCTTGACATCCACTGCCCGCGCCGCCGCCGCTGCCCTTCGCAGGTAGTCGGCCTGTGGATAACCCGCTTTGCCCTCGCCCAGCGCTGTCATCTCGCAAGCGATCAGGAAGTCTTCGAACCGCTGTGGCCGCCGGTACACATCGAACTTCTGCAACAGCTCCAGCAGTGCCGTGGCAGGCAGCTCCTGCGCCTGGTTGCCCAGCTTCAGGCACTCACCCGTCAGCAGCGCCAGCTCCTGGCACTCCCGCGGCGCCTTCAGGCGCTGGTTGATGGCTTTGATCGCGGCCGGTGTCAGCGACTGCAGCAGGCAGGCCCAGCGTACATGCAGGGGCTGTTCGTGCATCGCCGCCTGTTCCAGCGCCGCCAGGGCCTGGGGGGCGTCACCAAGCTCTGGCAGCAGCTCCTGCAGGGCCCCACAAGCATGCAGCACCTGGAAGAACACCTGCGGCTGTGCCTCCATCAGCGCCCGCTCGATTTCCTTCCAACTGCGCTCGGCGGTCAGCGCCTGCAGTTCGCCCGAGGCGCTGATCTGGCGCATCAGCTCAAGCGTCTCATCGGCAACCCGGAAACCCAGCGGCGCATAACGGGCAGCAAAGCGCGCAACACGCAGCACACGCAATGGATCTTCGGCGAATGCCGGGGAAACATGGCGTAAAAGGCGCTGGTCGAGATCGCTCTGGCCGTGATAGGGGTCGTACACCGTACCCGTCTCGTCCTCGGCCATCGCATTGATGGTCAGGTCACGGCGGATCAGGTCTTCTTCCAGGGTCACATCGGGGCTGGCGTGGAAGGTGAAGCCGCCGTAGCCGCGCCCGCTCTTGCGCTCGGTGCGCGCCAGGGCATATTCCTCGCCGGTTTTCGGGTGCAGGAACACCGGGAAATCAGCGCCGACCGGGCGAAAGCCCTTGGCGTGCATTTCCTCGACCGTGGCGCCGACCACCAGCCAGTCGATATCGCTGACAGGGCGGCCGAGCAGGCGGTCGCGCACGGCGCCGCCAACTTTGTAGATGTGCATGTGCAGCTCTCCATAACTGCCGACAGGATACCCTGTCGGCACTCATGGCGTGGCACTAGAGGTGGTGGATGACGGCCAGGTCCATGCGGCCGTAGTCGGCACTTTCGCCGTGCTCGCCGCGTGGTGGCATGTGGTGGGTCTTCATCACCTGCTCGCCCTGGACGGTCTCCAGGTGGATGTCGAAGCCCCACAGGCGGTGCAGGTGCTTGAGCACTTCATCAGTAGAGTCGCCCAGCGGTTTGCGGTTGTGTTGCTGGTGACGCAAGGTCAGCGAGCGGTCGCCGCGGCGGTCGACGCTCCAGATCTGCACGTTCGGTTCGCGGTTGCCCAGGTTGTACTGCGCCGCCAGCAGTTCGCGAATGGTCCGGTAGCCGGCCTCGTCGTGGATGGCAGGTACGTACAGGTCGTCGCGCTGGTCGTCATCGAGGATGCTGAACAGCTTCAGATCGCGCATGACCTTCGGCGACAGGTACTGCAGGATGAAGCTCTCGTCCTTGAAGCTGCTCATCGCGAACTTGATCGTAGAAAGCCAGTCACTGCCGGCAATGTCGGGGAACCAGCGTCGATCTTCTTCGGTCGGGTTTTCGCACATGCGGCGGATGTCGGTATACATCGCAAAGCCCAGTGCATAGGGGTTGATGCCGTTGTAGTAGGGGCTGTCGAAGCCGGGCTGGAACACCACGCTGGTGTGCGACTGCAGGAACTCCATCATGAAGCCTTCGGTGATCAGCCCCTCGTCGTACAGGTCGTTCATCAGCGTGTAGTGCCAGAACGTCGCCCAGCCTTCGTTCATCACCTGGGTCTGGCGCTGCGGGTAGAAATACTGGGCGATCTTGCGCACGATGCGCACCACTTCACGTTGCCAGGGCTCCAGCAGTGGGGCGTTCTTCTCGATGAAATACAGGATGTTTTCCTGCGGTTCGGCGGGGAAGCGCGCATCATCGCGCTCGTTACCCTTGTCGGCACTCTTCGGAATGGTCCTCCACAGGTCATTGATCTGCCGCTGCAGGTGCTCCTCGCGCTCCTTCTGCCGCCGCCGCTCCTCTTCGGCGGAAATCGGATAAGGCCGCTTGTAACGGTCGACGCCGTAGTTCATCAGGGCGTGGCAGGAGTCGATCAGGTCTTCCACGGCATCGATGCCATGGCGCTCTTCGCACTGGGCGATGTACTGCTTGGCGAACACCAGGTAGTCGATGATCGAGCTGGCGTCGGTCCAGGTGCGGAACAGGTAGTTGCCCTTGAAGAAACTGTTATGGCCGTAGCAGGCATGGGCGATCACCAGTGCCTGCATGCACATGGTGTTTTCTTCCATCAGATAGGCGATGCACGGGTCGGAGTTGATCACGATCTCATAGGCCAGGCCCATCTGGCCACGGCTGTAGGACTTCTCCGTGCTGAGGAACTGCTTGCCGTAGGACCAGTGGTGATAACCCAGCGGCATGCCGACCGAGGCGTAGGCGTCCATCATCTGCTCGGCGGTAATCACCTCGATCTGGTTGGGGTAGGTGTCCAGGGCGTAACGCTCGGCCAGGCGGCTGATTTCCCGGTCGTAGGTCTGGATCAGTTCGAACGTCCACTCGGACCCGGTGGAAATAGGTTGGCGTCTCTGTGCTCTGGCGGTCATGTGGCTAACCTGCGCTGGAAGAGTTCACGGAAGACCGGGTAGATATCGCCGGCCGATACCAACTGCTGCTGGGCGAACGTGTCGGGGAAGGCTTCGCCGATGCGCTCGTATTCGTACCACAGCGCCTGGTGTTCACGCGGGGTGATTTCAACGTAAGTGTAGTACTGCACATGCGGCATGATCTGCTTGGCCAGGATGTCGCGGCAGATCGGCGAGTCGTCGTTCCAGTTGTCGCCGTCGGAAGCCTGGGCGGCGTAGATGTTCCAGTCGCTGGCCGGGTAGCGTTCGGCCATGACCTCCTGCATCAGTTTGAGTGCGCTGGAAACGATGGTGCCGCCGGTTTCCCGCGAATAGAAGAATTCTTCCTCGTCGACTTCACGGGCGCTGGTGTGGTGGCGGATGAACACCACTTCGATGCGGTCGTAGTTACGCTTGAGGAACAGGTACAGCAGGATGAAGAAGCGCTTGGCGATGTCCTTGGTGGCCTGGGTCATCGAGCCGGACACGTCCATCAGGCAGAACATCACCGCCTTGGAGCTGGGGTTGGGCTGCTTGACCAGCAGGTTGTACTTGAGGTCGAAGGTGTCGAGGAAGGGCAGGCGGTTGATGCGTGCCTTCAGGCGCTCGATCTCGTGTTCGACTTCCTGGATATCGGTGAAGTTGTCTGGCTCCTCGACCTTCAGGCGGGCGAGTTCCTTCTGCGCTTCGCGCAGCAGTGCGCGGCTGCTGCCGGTCAGGGCGATACGCCGGGCATGGGCCGAACGCAGGGTGCGCACGATGTTGATGCGGGACGGGTTGCCTTCGTTGGCGATACCGGCGCGCACGGTCTTGAAGGTGTCGGCCCCGGTCAGGTGACGTTTGACCAGGTTGGGTAGCTCGAGGTCCTCGAACATGAACTCGAGGAATTCTTCCTGGGTGATCTGGAAGACGAAGTCGTCCATGCCTTCGCCGGAGTTGCCGGCCTTGCCTCGGCCGCTGCCACCGCCACCGCCTTGTGGCCTGGGGATGTGTTCACCGGCGGTGAATTCCTTGTTGCCTGGGTGCACGATGGTCTGCTTGCCCCCGCGACCATGGTGCAGCACCGGTTCGTCGATGTCGCGCCCCGGGATGCTGATCTGCTCGCCATGTTCCATGTCCATGATGGAACGGCGGCTAACCGCCTCTTCGACGGCTTTCTTGATGTGTTCGCGGTACCGCCGCAGGAAGCGCTGGCGGTTCACCGTGCTCTTGTTCTTGCCGTTCAGGCGTCGATCTATAACGTAGCTCATGGTCCCTCCGGTAGCTGGGAACAGCTGCACGCTTCAAGCTACGAGCTGCTGCGCGTAAAGGCAGCAAAGCAGCTGCCGCCGCCCAGGGCTGGCATAGCAGCCCTGGGCGCGCGGCGGGTAGCTTGTCGCTTTATTGCGATTTCCTGACCCGCAGGTACCATTCCGACAGCAGACGAACCTGTTTGTCGGTGTAGCCACGCTCCACCATCCGTGTGACGAAGTCGTTGTGTTTCTGTTGGTCCTCCTTGCTTGCCTTGGCGTTGAAGCTGATGACCGGCAGCAGGTCCTCGGTGTTGGAGAACATTTTCTTCTCGATCACCACCCGCAGCTTTTCGTAGCTCAGCCAGCTCGGGTTCTTGCCGTTGTTGTTAGCCCGGGCACGCAGCACGAAGTTGACGATTTCGTTGCGGAAATCTTTCGGGTTGCTGATGCCTGCCGGCTTCTCGATCTTCTCCAGTTCTTCGTTGAGGGCGATACGGTTGAGGATTTCCCCGGTTTCCGGGTCGCGGTATTCCTGGTCCTGGATCCAGAAGTCTGCGTACAGCACGTAGCGGTCGAAGATGTTCTGGCCGTATTCGCTGTAGGACTCCAGATAGGCGGTCTGGATTTCCTTGCCGATGAACTCGATGTAGCGCGGGGCCAGGTACTCCTTCAGGTAGCGCAGGTAGCGTTCGCGCACCTCGGCCGGGAACTGTTCCTGCTCGATCTGCTGCTCCAGCACATACAGCAGGTGCACCGGGTTGGCGGCCACTTCATGCGGGTCGAAGTTGAACACCTTGGACAGGATCTTGAAGGCGAAGCGGGTCGACAGACCGTTCATGCCTTCGTCGACGCCGGCGGCATCGCGGTACTCCTGGATCGACTTGGCCTTCGGATCGGTGTCCTTGAGGTTTTCCCCATCGTACACCCGCATCTTCGAATAGATGTTGGAGTTTTCCGGCTCTTTCAGGCGCGATAGTACGGTGAACTGGGCGAGCATCTTCAGCGTGTCTGGCGCGCAGTGGGCCTTGGCCAGCGAACTGTTGATCAGCAGCTTGTCGTAGATCTTGATTTCGTCGCTGACGCGCAGGCAGTACGGCACCTTGACGATGTAGATCCGGTCGATGAACGCCTCGTTGTTCTTGTTGTTACGGAAGGTGTGCCACTCCGATTCGTTGGAGTGGGCCAGCAGAATCCCGGAGTAGGGGATGGCGCCGAGGCCTTCGGTACTGTTGTAGTTGCCTTCCTGGGTGGCGGTGAGCAACGGGTGCAGGACCTTGATCGGTGCCTTGAACATCTCGACGAATTCCATCAGGCCCTGGTTGGCCCGGCACAGCGCGCCCGAATAGGCATAGGCGTCGGCGTCGTTCTGCGGGAATTCCTCGAGCTTGCGGATATCCACCTTGCCGACCAGCGCCGAAATGTCCTGGTTGTTCTCGTCACCGGGTTCGGTCTTGGCGATGGCGATCTGGTTGAGGATCGACGGGTACAGCTTCACCACCTTGAACTTGCTGATGTCGCCGCCGAACTCCTGCAGGCGCTTGGTAGCCCAGGGCGACATGATGGTGTTCAGGTAGCGCCGCGGGATGCCGAACTCTTCCTCGAGAATGGCCCCGTCTTCGGTGGCGTTGAACAGGCCCAGGGGCGATTCGAATACCGGCGAGCCCTTGATGGCGTAGAACGGTACCTTTTCCATCAGCTGCTTGAGTTTTTCGGCCAGCGACGACTTACCGCCGCCCACCGGGCCCAGCAGATAGAGGATCTGTTTCTTTTCCTCCAGGCCTTGGGCGGCGTGGCGGAAGTAGGACACGATCTGGTCGATGCACTCTTCCATGCCATGGAAGTCGGCAAAGGCCGGATAGCGGCGGATAACCTTGTTGGAGAAGATTCGCGACAGTCTGGAGTTGGTTGAGGTGTCGATCAGCTCCGGCTCACCGATGGCCAGCAACAGCCGTTCGGCCGCCGATGCGTAGGCACTGCGATCCTCTTTGCACAGCTCGAGGTACTCCTGCAGCGAGAGTTCTTCCTGGCGCGTAGACTCGAAACGTTGTTGGAAGTGGCTAAAAATACTCATGACGTCACCTCGCTCGATACGTGGAGACGACGCCGGATCAGTCAGCTGATGCTGGCATGCAACCGGGGTTGCCGATTGCTGTATACCCCCCAGAACACCCTGTAACGCTACCGATGACCCGCACGCCGGTGTACCGGCTCTCCCCTTTTTCTGGATGGCCTGCGCTTAAGAATAGTTGGTTATCCGCAAGGTCAAGGGCGAGGGGCGGAGAAGTTGCGAACGACCGTTCGTCAGATAAGCCGCAAGCCCGCATGGGGCGCGGGCTGCAGTAAAAATGAAAAAATTATTCGGCAGTGCCCTGGGCGGTTTCGGCCGGGTAGGTGGCGCGCCACAGCTCAAAGCCGCCGTCGACGCTGTATACGTCCGAGAAGCCTTGGCCCACCAGATAGGCCGCAGCGCTCTGGCTGGAATTGCCGTGGTAGCACACCACCAGGGTTGGGGCATCGAGGTCGGCATTGCGGATGAACTCGGCGACCGAATGGTTATCCAGATGCTTGGCACCGGTGATGTGGCCGGCGGCAAAGGCCTGCGGGTCGCGAATGTCGACGACTACCGCACCTTGCGCGCGCAGGGCCAGGGCCTGTTCGGGAGGGATGCGCTTGAATTCGCTCATGGGTACGGCTTCCTTCAGGATTGATCGTTCAGTGTAGGCGTTTGGGTGGGGAGGCGTAAGTTGCCGTCGTCGCTGCAGTCACAGCGGTGGTATTCGCCGCTGTCGACGTTGTACAGGGTCATGGCACCGCCCCACACGCAACCGGTGTCCAGGGCGATGATGCCGGGCTCGTCGACCTGCCCCTGCAGGGCGGCCCAGTGGCCGAAGATGATCTTCACGTGGCGTGAGCGGCGGCCTTTGTGTGCGTACCAGGGCTTGTAGCCTTTGGGGGCGGTATCCAGGCCTTCCTTGCTCTTGAGGTCGAGCTTGCCCTCGGCGGTGCAGAAGCGCATGCGTGTGAGGTAGTTGGTGATGACCCGCAGGCGTTCGATGCCGCTGAGGTTCTTGCTCCACTTGTTCGGCTCGTTACCGTACATGCCGTCCAGGTACAGTTTCAGGCGCTCGTCGTCGCGCAGCACTTCCTCGACCTCGGCGGCCAGCTCCAGGGCTTTGCCCAAGGTCCATTGCGGTGGAATGCCGGCGTGAACCAGGGCAATGCCACGGGGTTCGTCGTAATGCAGCAGCTTTTGCTGGCGCAGCCAGTCGAACAGCTGGTCGGCGTCCGGCGCTTCGATGATCTCGCGCAGGGTGTCGCTTTTCTTCAGGCGTTCGACGTTGTGCCAGGCGGCCAGCAGGTGCAGGTCATGGTTGCCCAGCACGCACACCAGCGACTGGCGGATCGAATAAAGGAAGCGCAGGGTTTCCAGTGACTCGGGGCCGCGGTTGACCAGGTCACCGACCAGCCACAGGCGGTCGACGGCGGGGTTGAAGTTGACCCGTTCGAGCAGGCACTTGAGTGGCTGCAGGCAGCCCTGCAGGTCACCGACGGCGTAGGTAGCCATCAGTGCAGCGCCCCGGGCACCGCCAGGCGGAAGGGGGCGATCTCGGCATCGAAGCGTTTGCCGTCTTCGGCGAACATCTGGTAGCTGCCCTGCATGGTACCCACGCGGGTGCTGATGACCGCGCCGCTGCTGTAGGTATGGCTCTGGCCCGGGTCGATATTGGGCTGCTGGCCGACCACGCCGGCGCCACGCACCTCCTCGACCTCGCCGTCACCGTTGGTGATCAGCCAGTGGCGCGACAGCAGCTTGGCCTTGAGCGAGCCATTGTTCTGCACGGTGATGGTGTAGGCGAAAGCGAAACGACTGTTTTCGGGGTCGGATTGTTCTTTGAGGTAGCGGGTCACGACGCTGACGTCGATCTGATAGCGGGGGTCGGACATGCAAGGGCCTTGGGCGAACTGACGCAATAATGCAGTCTAGGCCATTGGGAGGGGGGAGGGCCAGCGGTGAGGGGCTTGGGGATTTGTGTTGTCTGTCCCGGCCCTTTCGCGGGTAAACCCGCTCCCACCTGGCCAGCATGGGTTTCAAGGCATGCACAGGACCTGTAGGAGCAGCCTTGTGCTGCGAAGAGGTCATTACTGTCGAAGAAATTTTTTGCCCTACTGGTTTCTTCGCAGCACAAGGCTGCTCCTACAAGGTACTGCGCAGATTTTGAGGGCTGTGCAGTACCTGTGGGAGCGGGTTTACCCGCGAAGAGGCCGGTACAGGAGATATCAGGCTTGTTGGTCAGCCAACTGGTCAGCTAGGCGCACGAAGGCGGCCAGGTCCAGCTGTTCAGGGCGCAGGCTGCCGTCCACACCGGCAGCTTCGATGGCCGCGCTGTCGAGCAGGCCTTTCATGGTGTTGCGCAGTGTCTTGCGGCGCTGGTTGAAGGCTTCGCGTACCACCTGCTCCAGCAGCTTTGCGTCTTTGGCCGGGTACGGCAGCACTTCGTGCGGCACCAGGCGGACAATGGCCGAGTCCACTTTCGGCGGCGGGTTGAAGGCGCCAGGGCCAACGTTGAACAGGTGCTCGACCCGGCAGTGGTACTGCACCATGATCGACAAACGCCCCCAGTCACCACCGCCAGGGCCGGCGGCCATGCGCTCGACCACTTCCTTCTGCAACATGAAGTGCATGTCGCGGATCAGCCCGGCATGGCTGAGCAGGTGGAAGATCAGTGGGGTGGAGATGTTGTAGGGCAGGTTGCCCACCACCTTGAGGCTGCGCGGTGGCACGCCCAGCTGGTTGAAGTCGAACTTCAGGGCGTCGCCCTGGTGCAGGCGGAAATTGCTGCGACCGGCGAACTTGTGCTGCAGGATCGGCACCAGGTCCTTGTCCAGTTCCACCACGTCCAGCTGTGCCCCGCTGCCCAGCAGGCCTTCGGTCAGGGCGCCCTGGCCGGGGCCGATTTCCAGCAGATGTTCGCCGGCCTTGGCGTTGATGGCGCGCAGGATGCGGTCGATGATGCCGGCGTCGTGCAGGAAGTTCTGGCCGAAGCGCTTGCGCGCCCGGTGTTGGTATTGCTCGTTCATGGTCGGTTCTCGGCCATCTGGTAGGCGGTTTCCAGCGCGACGCGCAGGCTGCCGGTGTCGACCTTGCCGGTGCCGGCCAGGTCCAGGGCGGTGCCGTGGTCGACTGACGTGCGGATGATCGGCAGGCCCAGGGTCACGTTGACTGCAGCGCCGAAGCCTTTGTACTTGAGTACAGGCAGGCCCTGGTCGTGGTACATCGCCAGCACCGCGTCGCAGTGCTCCAGATATTTGGGGGTAAACAGGGTATCGGCCGGCAGCGGCCCGCGCAGGTCCATGCCTTCGGTGCGCAGGCGGGCCAGGGTCGGCTCGATGATGTCGATTTCCTCGCGGCCCAGGTGGCCGCCCTCGCCCGCGTGCGGGTTGAGGCCGCACACCAGGATGCGCGGGTTGGCAATGCCGAACTTGTCGCGCATGTCGGCATGCAGGATACGGGTTACACGCTCGACGCGCTCGGCAGTGATGGCGTCGGCAATGTCGCGCAGTGGCAGGTGTGTGGTCACCAGGGCCACGCGCAGGCCACGGGTGGCCAGCATCATCACCACTTGCGCGGTGTGGGTCAGCTCGGCAAGGAATTCGGTATGCCCGGAGAAGGCGATACCGCTTTCGTTGATCACGCCCTTGTGTACAGGGGCGGTGATCATCCCGGCGAAGTGCCCGTCCAGGCAGCCTTGCCCGGCACGGGTCAGGGTTTCCAGCACGAACGCGGCATTCGCCTTGTCGAGCTGGCCCGGCACTACCGGGGCCGCCGGGGGGGTATCCCAGACGTACAGGCTACCCGCTGGCGCCGGCTGCTCGGGCCATAGGCCCGGCGCTACCGGCAGCAGGTTGACGGCCAGCCCCAGCTGCGTGGCCCGCTCGGCGAGCAGGTCACGGCTGGTGATGGCGATCAGGGGGTGGGGCTGGGCGTCTGCGGCGAGCAGCAGGCACAGGTCGGGGCCTATGCCGGCCGGCTCGCCGGGGGTGACGGCGAAGCGCAGGGGCTTCACTGGGCGGCCTGGTCAGCGCCAGGCAGCTTGATTTCAACGTAGGCCTCGTCGCGGATCTGGCGCAGCCAGGTCTGCAGCTCTTCGTCGTACTTGCGGTTGCGCAGTACGTTCATGGCCTGCTGCTCACGAGCCTGCTCGGTGCTGTCGGTGGCGCGACGGCCCAGCACTTCCAGGACATGCCAGCCGTACTGGGTCTTGAACGGACGGGTGACTTCGCCTTGGGCGGCGTTGGCCATCTGCTCGCGGAACTCCGGTACCAGGCTGTTCGGGTCAACCCAGTTGAGGTCGCCGCCGTTGAGCGCCGAACCCGGGTCTTCCGAGAAGCTCTTGGCCAGCTCGCCGAAGTCTTCGCCGTTCTTGATGCGCTCGTACAGGCGTTCGGCCAGTTGCTCGGTGGCAGCCTCGCTGCGGATCTCGCTAGGCTTGATCAGGATGTGGCGAACGTGCACTTCGTCACGCAGCACGTTCTCGCTGCCACCGCGCTTCTCCTCGAGCTTGAGAATGATGAAGCCGTTGGGGATGCGGATAGGCTGGGTAATTTCGCCAACCGGCATGCTGCTGAGCATCTTGGCGAAGTCTGGCGGCAGCTGGCCGGCTTTACGCCAGCCCATCTCGCCGCCTTCCAGGGCGTTTTCGCTGGCGGAGCGGGCAATGGCCATCTGGCCGAAGTCCGCGCCCTGCTTGAGCTGCTGGTACACATCGCCAACCTGGCGTGCGGCGGCCTGGATGGCTTCCGAGTTGGCCGCTTCCGGGGTCGGGATCAGGATGTTGGCCAGGCGGTACTCTTCCGACATCTGCATCTTGCCAAGGTCGGAGTTGAGGAAGTTCTTCACTTCCTGCTCGGAGACCTGGATACGCTCGGCCACGCGGCGCTGGCGCACGCGGCTGATGATCATCTCGCGCTTGACCTGCTCGCGGGCGTCGTCGAACGACATGCCGTCACGGGCCAGGGCGGCGCGGAACTGCTCCAGCGACATGCCGTTGCGCTGGGCAATGGTGCCCATGGCCTGGTTCAGCTCTTCGTCGGTGATGCGGATGCCGGAGCGCTCGCCGATCTGCAGTTGCAGGTTCTCGACGATCAGACGTTCCAGTACCTGCTGGTCCAGAGCACCGGCAGGCGGCATGCCGCCGCCGCGCTTGGCGATGGTTTGCTGGACCTCGCGGACACGCTGGTCCAGCTGGCTTTGCATGACCACGTCGTTGTCGACGATGGCCACCACGCGATCAAGAGGTTGCACCGCGGCATGCACCGCGCCACTCAGCAATGCAACGCCCAGCAACGCCGGGCGCAGTCGATCAATAAGCTTGGTCTTCACGTTCACGATAACCTTGAATGCCTTGGTCGAGGAAAGATTCGACCTTGTTGCCGACTACACCACCGAGGCCTTTCAGGACGATCTGAAGGAAGATGCCGTGGTCGCCTTTTTCGTTCGTCGGAAGTGCTTGGCTGAAGTCGTCGTAATCGATCCAGTAACGGTTGATCAGACGCAGCTTCCAGCAGCAGTTGTCGTACTCGAAGCCGCCCATGGCTTCCAGGGTGCGGTTGCGGTTGTAGTCATGCTGCCAGCGAGCGATGACGCTCCACTGCGGAACGATCGGCCAGATGACCGAGAAGTCATGCTGCTGGATCTTGTAGTAGTCCTTGATGTAGTTCGGGTCGCCCGGGGTGCCGTAGTCGCCGCCGCCCACTTTCCAGGTACCGGTCGTGGAGTCGTAGGAGATGGTGTCGTTACGGTAGCGATAACCGAGGTTGACCACTTTGTTCGGGTTGTCTTCAGGCTGGTAGTGGAACATCGCGCTGCCCGAGCGGGTGCTGCGGCTGTCCGGGTCCCAGTTGAAGTCCGAATTGAAGCGCCAGTCGCGGTTGAAGAAGTAGTTGTACACCAGCGCGTACGGAGATACATCGGACTGCGTGTCTTTGCGGGTTTTGTAATTAATACCCGGCAGTTGGACTTTGCGGTCCTTGAAGTAGTATGCCTGACCGATGCTGAAGTTTTGGCGCTCGAAACCGTTCTCTTCGATCCAGCGAGTAGTCACGCCCAGCGACAGCTTGTTCTCGTCGCCGATACGGTCGGTGCCGCTGAAGCGATTGTCACGGAACAGCGAGTCGTAGCTGAACAGGGTTTCACCGGAGTCGAACAGTGGTATGTCCCTCTGGTCCTTGTAGGGGACGTAGAGATAGAACATGCGCGGTTCGAGGGTCTGCTTATAGTTGGTGCCGAACAATGACGTATTGCGGTCGAAGTACAGTCCGCTGTCTACGCTGAAAATTGGTACATCACGGTTCACCGTACCGCTGTAAGTACCGTATGCCACCGGGTCCTGATTCTTAAGGTTAATCGCTCCGGCTTTGCCTTTGCTATCCAAGTCAAGATCGTAGTGTGTATAGGCGTATTTCAGCTTTGGTGTCAGGTAGCCATAACTGGCTTTCATTGGCAGGCTGATCGATGGGGCGAAATTCAGGCGTGTGCCGTTAGCGCGGGCGATGCCTGCGACATTTTCATCAAGACGCTGGCCGTTGGGGCCAGCTGTAGTGTCCAATATTCCATCTTCGTTATAGACCGGACCTGTCTTCAAGTCGCGATCGAAGCGAACAGCCTCAGTCTCATACGCAAGGTTCAGCCCGCCCGGTTCAAACGGCAGCTTGCCATTGAAGGTAATCTGCGGCAGGCGATCGTACGGCGTGATCTGCGAGATAGTAGCCATTTCGTAGGCATGCACATTCAGTCGCGCGGTATAGCTATCGCCGCGATAAGTCAGTGCACCCTGCTGGTTCAGGAAGTCCTGGCTTTCGACACCAATCTGGTCGGTTTCCAGATCCTGGAAGTAGAACGGGTCGCTGATGTCGGTGTAGTCCACCTCGGCCATCAGGCGCTCGTCCAGTCCGCCCTTGTGCTGCCAGTTGACCATCCAGCGCTGCTCTTTGTAGTCAGTCTGGTCTTTGCGGTCGTCGTTCTTGTCGTTGAGGTACGCGCCACCGAACTGGCCTTCGCTGGAAGGCGTCAGGTAGCGGAACTCGCCTTCCATCAGCAGGCCGCGCTTGGTCATGTAGCGCGGGTACAACGTGGCGTCGTAGTTCGGCGCCAGGTTGAAGTAGTACGGCGTGACCAGCATGAAGCCGGTGTCGCTGGTGCTGCTGAACGATGGCGGCAGGAAGCCGGACTGGCGACGGTCGTCGATCGGGAAGTAGATGTACGGTGTGTAGAACACCGGGAAATCCTTGACCCGCAGCGTAACGTTGGTCGCGGTACCGAAACCGGTGGCCGGGTTCAGGGTGATGTTGTTGCCCTTCAGCTGCCAGGCGTTGCTGCCCGGTTCGCAGGTGGTGTACGTACCGTCCTTGAGGCGGATGATGGCGTTCTCGCCACGCTTGGCGTACAGGGCACTGCCGCGGATGTGCGACTTGTGCATCACGTATTCGGCGTTGTCGACCTGGGCTTCGCCCGTGTCGAGCTGGATCTGTGCCTCGTCACCGACCACCAGCGAACCGTTGTCACGGATCTTGACGTTGCCCTTGAGCTCGCCACGGTTTTCGGTCTGGTAGAGGTTGGCCTCGTCGGCCTCGGCCTGCATGCTGCCCTGGCGCATCACCACGTCACCGGCGAGGGTAGCGATCTGCTGCTCCTGCTGGTACTTGGATACCTTGGCGTTGATGTAGGTCGGCGACTCGTCCTTCGGCGTGGTGTCGGCCATGCCCGGGCGGGTTGGCTCGATGTAGGCGCCACCGCAGTACGGGCCGGTTTCGGCCAGCTGTGCGGCAGTGAGCTTTTCACGCGGAACCCAGTCCAGGTGGCTGTAGTCTTCGCTACGCGACTTCAGGCCACGGCCCTTGGCCTCGGTGACCAGCATCGGCCGGTCCGCGGTTTCGCCTTCGCTCGCGGCTTCGGTGCCGGTGCTGACGGCAGCACCCTCGTGCACCGGGCGCGGCGGCAGGTTGTTGGCTGGGGTCTTGGGCTTGCAGTCCCAACCACCGGAGGCGGACACTTGGCAGTCGAACTGTTCGGCTGCCACCACGTAAGACGTGGCCAGAGGTTGCAGGGCCAGCAAACCGCCGGTTACCAGCAACGGAAACTTTCTACGAAACGCGGGGGATTTCAATGCCATCTTATTAGTCCGGGCTTCCTGCGTGCCATCTGCCCGCGTGTGGGGCCGCACGCCTCTCGATGGTCTGAAAAAGATGCTGGATAATAAAGCATGACCCGCTTGACGGCTAGGGCCGTCGGAGACCCTTGTAATGCCTGAACACGATGTACGCCTGCAACAACTGACGGTCTGGCTCGATGAGCAGCTCAATGATCTTTTCCGGAAAAACGCCTGGGGCGAAGTGCCCGCAGGCAGCCTGACCGCGGCCAGCAGCGATGCCAGCTTCCGTCGTTATTTCCGCTGGCAGGGCGCCGGCCACAGCTTCGTGATCATGGATGCACCACCTCCGCAGGAAAACTGCCGACCGTTCGTCGCCATCGACCACTTGCTGGCCAGCACCGGCGTGCACGTGCCGCTGATCCATGCTCAGGACCTGGAGCGCGGCTTCCTGCTACTGGGTGACCTGGGCCACCAGACATACCTTGATATCATTGATGCCAACAACGCCGACGGCCTGTTCGCCGATGCCATCGACGCGCTGCTGGCGTTCCAGCGCCTGCCGATGGACGCGCCGTTGCCCAGCTACGACGATGCGCTGCTGCGCCGTGAAGTCGAGTTGTTCCCGGAGTGGTACGTGGGCCGTGAGCTTGGCCTGACCTTCAGCGATGCCCAGAAAGCCACCTGGCAACGAATCAGCCAGCTGCTGATCGACAGCGCACTGGCCCAGCCCAAGGTACTGGTGCACCGCGACTACATGCCGCGCAACCTGATGCAGAGCACGCCCAACCCCGGCGTGCTGGACTTCCAGGATGCCGTGTACGGCCCGGTCACCTACGACATCACCTGCCTGTTCAAGGACGCCTTCCTCAGCTGGCCGCAGGCGCGGGTCGAAGGCTGGCTGCGCGACTACTGGCAGAAGGCGCAGGCTGCCGGCATCCCGGTGCAGGCCGACTTCGAGGCGTTCCAGCGTGCCAGCGACCTGATGGGTGTGCAGCGCCACCTGAAGGTGATCGGCATCTTCGCCCGTATCTGCCACCGCGACGGCAAACCCCGTTACCTGGGCGACGTGCCGCGCTTCTTCGCCTATATAGAAGAAGTGATCAGCCGCCGGCCCGAATTGGCGGAGCTGGGTGAGCTGATTGCCGAGCTGCAGGCCGGAGCGCGTGCATGAAGGCAATGATTTTGGCAGCGGGCAAAGGCGAGCGCATGCGCCCGCTGACCCTGCACACCCCCAAGCCGCTGGTCCCGGTCGCCGGCCAGCCACTGATCGAATATCACCTGCGGGCCCTGGCTGCGGCGGGCATCACCGAGGTGGTGATCAACCATGCCTGGCTCGGCCAGCAGATCGAGGACCACCTGGGTGACGGCAGCCGTTTCGGCCTGAGCATCCGCTATTCGCCCGAAGGCGAGCCGCTGGAAACCGGCGGTGGCATCTTCAAGGCCCTGCCATTGCTGGGTGACGCGCCGTTCCTGTTGGTGAACGGCGATGTCTGGACCGACTACGACTTCGCGCGCCTGCTGGCTCCCCTGCAAGGCCTGGCCCATTTGGTGCTGGTCGATAACCCAGGCCATCACGGCCGCGGCGACTTCCGCCTGGTGGGCGAGCGGGTGGTCGATGGTGATGATGGCCCTGGCACGCTGACCTTCAGCGGCCTTTCGGTGCTGCACCCGGCGCTGTTCGAAGGCTGCCAGCCTGGCGCCTTCAAGCTGGCGCCGTTGCTGCGCCAGGCCATGGCTGCGGGCCAGGTCAGTGGCGAGCACTACCGGGGTCACTGGGTTGATGTCGGTACGCTCGAACGCCTGGCCGAGGCCGAGCGCCTGATCGGCGAGCGCGCCTGACATGTGGTGGCCAAGCACGGTGATTGGTGCCGGTGCCGGCTTTGCCGTTGCCAGCATCCCCGGGGCCTTGCTCGGCGCGTTGCTCGGCCAGGCCATGGACCGCCGCCTGCGTTTGCAGGGCTGGGAGGACATGCGTGAGCGCCTGGGCGGGCGCCCGGCCTTGCAGGACGATGAGTTGCTGTTCGTGATGCTCGGGCGCCTGGCCAAGTGCGATGGCCGGGTGGGCGAGCAGCATATCCAGCAGGCGCGCCAGGAGATGGTGCGCCTGGACCTGGCCGAAGCGGCCCGGCTGCGTGCGATTGCCGCGTTCAACCGTGGCAAGGCGGGCAAGGACCGGCTGAGTGGGCACCTGCGGCGCATTCGCCAGCAGCCGCATGCGGCCGAGGGCACCCTGCGTGCCTGTTGGCGCATGGTCTGGGCCGACGGCAAGATGGGCAACAAGGAGCGTGAACTGCTGCTGGATTGGGGGCAGAAACTGGGCCTGAGCCGGCGGCAGGTGCAAGCCATGTCGCTGGAGTACGAACCACGCAAGGCGGCGGGGCCGGAAGGGGTCGCCATGACCTATGCGGCGGCGTTGCGCTTGCTGGCGGTCGAGGCGGATACCGATGCCGACAAGGTCAAGCAGGCGTATCGTCGGCTGGTCAGCCGGCACCACCCGGACAAGCTGGCGGGCACTGGTGCCAGTGAGGCGCAGGTGCGTGAAGCGACCGAGCGGACCCGGGAGTTGCATCAGGCCTATGCAATGATCCGTAAGCGGCGCGGCCTGTAAAAGCGGGGGCGCTTCGCACCCCCTTCGCGACACAAGGCCGCTCCCACAAGTACAGCGCAGCCCTCGGGTTTTGCGCGGCACCTGTGGGAGCGGCCTTGTGTCGCGAAAGGGCCGCAAAGCGGCCCCAGCATTCCTGGATCAACCCTGTGGGTTCATCCACCCCCGCACCCGGCGGAACAGTTGCTCCTGCTCGGCCACCTTGTTCCCCGGCATGGCAATCAGCGACAACTGCCGGTACTGGCTGTCCTTCTGCCGCTTGCTGGCCTGCAGGCGCTGCGCGGCAGCATTGCGGTCAGCGCTGCGGGTGGCGTAGTAGATGTCGGCAGTCGGCACTTTCAAGGTCGGCGCCAGGCTTTCCAGGTCATGCTCCACGCGCGCCGGTGTCTGCGCGGCAACCATCACCAGTTTCTGCACCTGCGGTGGCTGTTTCTCGCTCAGATAGCGGGCCGCCCAATACGCGCCGCTGCCATGGCCGATCAGCACGATGCTGCGGGCGTTGTGCTGCTGGGCAAAGGCCACTGCAGCATCCAGGCGGGCAAAAATGCGCTCGGCATCGGCCGGGTCGGTTTGCTCGCTGGCCTGTTTGGCGTCAGTGCTTTCCGCGGTGTCGGCATCGGCTGCGGTAGCCTGGGCAACGTTGGCATTGGCATCGGCCGGCACGTCCTTGGCCGGGGCGCTTTCGCCGTTGTCTGGCTGCGGCTCGGCAGCCGGCTTGGCCTCGACCCGCGCCTGCGGGCTGTCGGCAAGCAGGTCGGGCAGGCTGATGCTCAGGCTGTGCCAGCCGATATCGGGGAACTTCTGCCGCAGCGGGCCGACCGCTTTTGGCCAGTCAGCCGTTTCGCCAGCCCCCGGGACGATGATGACTGCCCCCTGCGGGTCGCTGTCGTTGGCCGGTTTCCACAGGGCCAGGAAGCTGTCGGCACCGGCCTGCAGGGTCTGCTGTTCGGCCTTGGGCACCAGCCGCTCCAGCGCCTGGGCGTCCTCCTGGCTGCGCTCCAGCAGCGGCGGGCGAGGGGCTTGGGCAGCGGGTGCCTCGGTGGTGGTGGATGGTTTTTCGGCATCGGCGGCCAGGGCGCCGAGTGGAAGGATCGAGGCCAGGCAGCACATTGCCAGCGTCGTGCGATAAAGTGTGGACATGAGTCAACCCAGGGCCAGAATGATACCGGCAGCCTAATAGTATTTGCCCGTGACGGCCATGCTGCATGGCCGCCTTGCCAAGACGAGCGTGTAGATGAAGCGAGTGCGTCGCCTGTTGGTTATCGGCTGCTTGTGGCTGCCCTTGATTGCATTGGCCAGGCCCGAAGCGGTGCCCACGGTTGCCCTGGAACCGGCCCAGCAGCAATGGCTGGATACACACCGCAGCCTGCGTGTCGGCCTGGTGTTGCAGGCGCCCTACGCTCAGTTCGACCGGCGCCTGCAGCAGCTGTACGGGGCCAACGTGGAACTGGTGAGCAGCCTGGCGCAGGCGCTGCGGCTGGACCTTACCTGGCGCAACTTCGCCGACCAGGCCAGCCTCGAGCATGCCCTACAGGCCGGCGAAATCGACTTTGCCCCGGGGCTTACCCAGACCCCCGCCAGCCTGCGTTTGTGGCTGTTCAGCGACCCTTACATGCGCGTGCCGCAACTGGTGGTTGGGCCGCGCACCGGGACCATGGCCGTGGAACTGGAAACGCTCGAGGCCGAGCAGCGGGTGGCGGTGCGCATGCCCAGCCAGCTGGCGGACTACCTGCGTGGCAACTACAGCAACCTCAACCTGCAAGGGGTGCCCAACGAGCGCGAGGCCCTGCAACTGGTGGTGGGCGGCCAGGCCAGTTTCGCAGTGCTGGACGAAGCCCAGCTCAGCCGCCTGTCGCGCGAAAGCGAGTTCGGCGAGCTGGCGGTGGTCGGCGATATCGGCCTGCCGCAACTGTTGCGCATCGGTTCGCGGCGCGACTGGCCACTGCTGGCCGATGTGCTCGAGCGTGGCCTGCAGACGCTGCCGGCCAAGGAACTGGAGCAACTGCACCAGCGTTGGCTGCAGCCAAAGTACCCACGCCTGAGCGAGTCGACGGGGTTCTGGCAGAACCTGGCCCTGCTGTTCGGCATGCTGCTGTTGTGCGTGCTGGCCACCCTGGTGTGGCAGCGTCGGCAGCAGCGCCAGCTGGAGCGCAGCCTGCTGGCCACGCGCGAAAGCCTGGTGGAGCGGCAGGTGCGCGAAGAAGCGTTGCGCCTGAGCCAGTTCGCCATCGACCAGAGCACGGTGGGCATCCTCTGGGTCAACTGGGACAGCCACGTACGCTACGCCAACCATGCCGCCGAGCGCATGCTGGGCTATGGCGAAGGCGCGCTGCTGGAGCGGCCGCTGAGCGACTTTGAACCCAGCCTGACCATGGATCGCTGGCTGGAGCTGTGGAAGGGCGCGCGCACCGGGGCGGGCGGTGTCGGCCAGTTCGAGACGCAGTGCCGCCGGGCTGACCACAGCCTGCTGCCGGTCGAGCTGTCGCTGAGTTTTCTGCGCTTTCGTGATTCCGAGTACCTGGTGGTTTACCTCGCCGACGTTACCGAGCGCCACCGCGCCCTTGCGGCCCTGCGCGAAAGCGAGGCGCGGCTCAAGGGCATTGCCGGCAACGTGCCGGGGTTGGTGTTCCGCCTGGAGCGCGACCCGGCCGAGGGCGACCTGGAATTCCCCTACATCAGCGAGGGCAGCGAGGCCTTGGTGGGCTATTCGCCCAGCGAGATCCAGCACCCGCAGATGGGCCTGCGCAATCTGGTACATCCCGAGGACCGCGCCGATTACCACCGAGTGCAGGACCTGGCCCTGGCCAGTGACCAGGACTGGTCCTGGCAGGGGCGCATCCTCACCCGCCAGGGTGAACAGCGCTGGGCCGACATCAAGGCCAGCACCCGGCGCCTGGGCAACGGCCAGGTGGTGTGGGACGGCGTGGTTTGGGACATCACCCAGGGCAAGCGGGCCGAGTTGGCGCTGGCCAGGTCCCAGGAGCAACTGCGCGAACTGTCGGCCCACCTGGAGAGCGTGCGAGAGGAAGAAAAGGCCCGCATTGCCCGGGAAGTGCACGATGAACTGGGGCAGATGCTGACCGTGCTCAAGCTGGAGGTGTCAATGTGCGAGCTGGCTTTCGCCGAGCTGGACCCGGGCCTGAACGAGCGCCTGACCAGCATGAAACGCCTGATCGCCCAACTGTTCCAGCTGGTGCGCGACGTGGCCACCGCCTTGCGCCCGCCGATTCTCGATGCCGGCATCGCCTCGGCCATCGAATGGCAGGCGCGGCGCTTTGAAGCACGCACGCAGATCCCCTGCCTGGTGCAAGTACCGGATAATCTGCCAGCATTGAGCGATGCCAAGGCCACCGGGCTGTTCCGTATCCTCCAGGAGGCGCTGACCAACGTGATGCGCCATGCCCAGGCGCACAGCGTGGAGATCGAACTGGTGCGTGAGCACGGGCAATTGCGCATGACCGTCAGCGATGACGGCCAGGGCTTTTTCCGCGACCAGCCCCGGCCCACCTCGTTCGGCCTGGTAGGGGTGCGTGAGCGGGTGCTGATGCTGGGCGGCAGCATGGCGCTGGACAGTGAACCGGGCGAAGGCACCAGCCTGAGCGTGGCCATACCGTTGGAGTAGGAGAGCGATCGTGATTCGAGTGCTGGTGGCCGAAGACCACACCATTGTCCGTGAGGGCATCAAGCAGTTGATTGGCCTGGCCAAGGACATGCAGGTGGCGGGGGAGGCCGGTAACGGCGAGCAGTTGCTGGAAACCCTGCGCCACACGCCGTGCGAGGTGGTACTGCTGGATATCTCGATGCCGGGTGTGAATGGCCTGGAGGCGATCCCGCGGATCCGCGCGTTGCACGACGCCCCGGCGATCCTGATGCTGTCGATGCACGATGAAGCGCAGATGGCGGCGCGGGCGCTGAAGGCCGGGGCGGCGGGCTATGCCACCAAGGACAGCGACCCGGCGCTGTTGCTGACCGCGATTCGCCGGGTTGCCGCTGGCGGGCGTTATATCGACCCGGCTCTGGCCGACCGCATGGTCTTCGAAGTGGGCCTGACGGAGTCGCGGCCGTTGCACACGCTGCTGTCCGAGCGGGAGTTTTCGGTGTTCGAACGCCTGGCCCAGGGCGCCAACGTCAACGACATCGCCCAGCAGCTGGCGCTGTCGAGCAAGACCATCAGCACCCACAAGGCGCGCCTGATGCAGAAGCTGAAAGTGAACTCGCTGGCTGAGCTGGTGAAGTACGCGATGGAGCACAAGCTGGTCTGATTGCGACATGCGCTTCCTGCCGCCTGTAGCGAATCCCTGTGGGAGCGGGTTTACCCGCGAAAGGGCCTGACCTGCCATCTGCGGTGCCTGGGCCGGCCTCTTCGCGGGTGAACCCGCTCCCACACGGGCGCGCCGGAGGGCTGAGGGAAGTATTCCAAACCCGCCATCTTTGTAGGGGAATCCCTACAACAAATCTTCCATCCGGATGATGGCATTCTCTCAGCACCCCCGATTTTCCGGTGCTTGCCGCTTGTCTAGTCTTTGCCTACGCAGTCATCCAACAAGAAGGTGCAGGCATGAGCGAGGCGAAGTCGAACGCTGCAACCAGCGAAACGCTGGTCAGCTTCCGTGGTGTGCAGAAGAGCTACGACGGCGAGTCGCTGATCGTCAAAGACCTCAACCTGGATATTCGCAAGGGCGAGTTCCTCACCCTGCTTGGCCCGTCCGGCTCGGGCAAGACCACCAGCCTGATGATGCTGGCCGGCTTCGAAACCCCCACCGCCGGTGAAATCCAGCTGGCCGGGCGTTCGATCAACAACGTGCCGCCGCACAAGCGCGACATCGGCATGGTGTTCCAGAACTACGCGCTGTTCCCGCACATGACCGTGGCCGAGAACCTGGCCTTCCCGCTGACCGTGCGCAACCTGAGCAAGACCGACATCAGCGAGCGGGTCAAGCGGGTGCTGAACATGGTCCAGCTCGATGCCTTCGCCAAGCGTTACCCCGGCCAGCTTTCCGGCGGCCAGCAGCAGCGTGTGGCCCTGGCCCGCGCACTGGTGTTCGAGCCGCAGCTGGTGCTGATGGACGAACCGCTGGGCGCGCTGGACAAGCAGCTGCGCGAGCACATGCAGATGGAGATCAAGCACATCCACCAGCGCCTGGGCGTGACCGTGGTGTACGTGACCCACGACCAGGGCGAAGCGCTGACCATGTCCGACCGGGTGGCCGTGTTCCATCAGGGCGAAATCCAGCAGATCGCCGACCCACGCACGCTGTACGAAGAACCCTGCAATACCTTCGTCGCCAACTTCATCGGCGAGAACAACCGCATCAATGGCACCTTGCTGGCCAGTGATGGCAAGCGCTGCCAGGTGCAGTTGCCACGTGGCGAGCGGGTCGAGGCGCTGGCGGTGAATGTCGGCCAGGCCGGCGAGCCGGTGACCCTGTCGATCCGCCCGGAGCGCGTGCGCCTGAACGGCCACAGCGAAAGCTGCGTGAACCGCTTCTCGGGCCGGGTGGCCGAATTCATTTACCTGGGCGACCACGTGCGGGTGCGCCTGGAAGTTTGCGGCAAGGGCGACTTCTTCGTGAAACAGCCGATTGCCGAGCTCGACCCGGCCCTGGCCGTGGGCGATGTGGTACCGCTGGGCTGGGAGGTGGAGCACGCCCGCGCGCTCGATCCTATTGCCGAAGCCCATTGATGGATTGCTTCACCAACCCTGTACTGTGGAGAGAATAATAATGCGCAAGCAGTTGAAACTGACCGCCCTGGCCCTGGGGCTGTTCGCCGCTGGCCAGGCCATGGCCGCAGACCTCACCGTGGTCTCGTTCGGCGGTGCCAACAAGGCGGCCCAGGTCAAGGCGTTCTACGAACCGTGGGAGAAGGCCGGCAAGGGCAAGATCGTCGCAGGCGAGTACAACGGCGAGATGGCCAAGGTCAAAGCCATGGTCGACACCAAGAGCGTGTCCTGGAACCTGGTGGAAGTCGAGTCGCCAGAACTGGCCCGCGGCTGTGACGAGGGCATGTTCGAAGAACTCGACCCGGCCCTGTTCGGTAATGAGGCCGACTACGTGCCGGGTGCCATCCAGCCATGCGGCGTGGGCTTCTTCGTATGGTCCACGGTGCTGGCCTACAACGCCGACAAGCTGAAGACCGCACCGACCAGCTGGGCCGATTTCTGGGATACCAAGAAATTCCCGGGCAAGCGCGGCCTGCGCAAGGGCGCCAAGTACACCCTGGAATTCGCCCTGATGGCCGACGGCGTGGCGCCGAAGGACGTGTACCAGGTGCTGGGCACCAAAGAGGGCGTGGACCGCGCCTTCAAGAAGCTCGACGAACTCAAGCCAAGCATCCAGTGGTGGGAAGCCGGCGCCCAGCCGCCGCAGTACCTGGCCTCGGGTGACGTGGTCATGAGCTCTGCCTACAACGGCCGCATCGCTGCGGTGCAGAAAGAGAGCAACCTGAAGGTGGTGTGGAACGGCGGCATCTACGACTTCGACGCCTGGGCCATCCCGAAAGGCGCCAAGGATGCCGAGGAAGCGAAGAAATTCATCGCCTTCAGCGTGCAGCCCGAGCAGCAGAAGACCTACTCCGAGAACATCGCCTACGGCCCGGCCAATTCCAAGGCCGTGAGCCTGCTGTCGGACGCGGTGAAGAAGGACATGCCGACCACGCCTGAAAACATCGCCAACCAGGTGCAGATCGACGTGGCCTTCTGGGCTGACAACAGCGAGCAGCTGGAGCAACGCTTCAACGCCTGGGCGGCGAAGAAGTAAACGACCAGTGTGTGGGGCTGCATTGCAGCCCCCATTTCAGCCTGTATCGCGGAGTTCGCCATGGCCATTGCAGTGCCCCTCAAAGAAGGCGCAGGTCCAAGTCTCAAGCAGCGCCTCAAGCACGCCGAGCGGGTCAACCGCTGGAAGGCGCAGGCGTTGATCGCGCCGCTGGCGCTGTTTCTCCTGCTGGTGTTCCTGGTGCCGATCGCGGCGCTGCTGTACAAGAGCGTCGGCAACCCGGAAGTGGTTGGCGGCCTGCCGCGCACCGTGGGCGTCATCACCCAGTGGGATGGCAAGAGCCTGCCGGGCGAGGACGTGTACAAGGCGTTGAGCCAGGACCTGGCCGAGTCGCGCAAGAACCAGACCCTGGGCGACCTTTCCAAGCGCCTGAACATGGAGCTGGCCGGTTACCGCAGCCTGTTGGCCAAGACCGCGCGGGCGCTGCCGTTCAAGAGCGAACCCGCTTCCTATAAAGATGCCTTGCAGGCCCTCGACGAGCGTTGGGGCGACCCGGCCTACTGGCAGGCGATCCGCCGCAACACCAGTACGGTCACCTCGTTCTACCTGCTGGCTTCGCTCGACCACCGCATCGATGACCTTGGCGAACTGGCCAAGGCCACCCCGGACCAGGCCATCTACCTGGATATCTTCGCCCGCACCCTGTGGATGGGTGTGGTGATTACCGCCATCTGTCTGGTGCTGGCCTACCCGCTGGCCTACCTGCTGGCCAACCTGCCGACCCGGCAGAGCAACCTGCTGATGATCCTGGTGCTGCTGCCGTTCTGGACCTCGATCCTGGTGCGGGTGGCGGCGTGGATCGTGCTGCTGCAGTCGGGTGGCCTGATCAACAGCGCGCTGATGGCCATGGGCATCATCGACCAGCCGCTGGAGCTGGTGTTCAACCGCACCGGCGTGTACATCTCGATGGTGCACATCCTGTTGCCGTTCATGATCCTGCCGCTGTACAGCGTGATGAAGGGCATTTCGCCAAGTTACATGCGTGCGGCGATCTCGCTGGGCTGCCACCCGTTCGCCAGTTTCTGGCGGGTCTACTTCCCGCAGACCTACGCCGGGGTTGGCGCTGGTTGCCTGCTGGTATTCATCCTGGCCATCGGCTACTACATCACCCCGGCACTGCTGGGCAGCCCGAATGACCAGATGGTCAGCTACTTCGTGGCCTTCTACACCAATACCAGCATCAACTGGGGCATGGCCACCGCGCTGGGCGGGCTGTTGCTGCTGGCGACCGTGCTGTTGTACCTGATCTATAGCTGGCTGGTCGGCGCCAGCCGCCTGCGCCTGAGCTGAGGAGCCTTGTCATGCTGAGCCCTTACATGTCGCCCGTGGAGCGGGTGTGGTTCTACAGCCTGCGCATTCTTTGCGGCTTGATCCTGCTGTTCCTCATATTGCCGGTGCTGGTGATCGTGCCGCTGTCGTTCAACAGTGGCAGTTTCCTGGTGTACCCGCTGCAGGGCTTCTCGCTGCAGTGGTACCAGGACTTCTTCGGCTCGGCCGAGTGGATGCGGGCCTTGAAGAACAGCATCATCGTCGCCCCCGCAGCCACGGTGCTGGCCATGGTGTTCGGCACTTTGGCGGCCATCGGCCTGACCCGTGGCGACTTCCCGGGCAAGTCGCTGGTGATGGCGTTGGTGATTTCGCCGATGGTGGTGCCGGTGGTGATCATCGGTGTGGCCAGCTACCTGTTCTTTGCCCCGCTGGGCATGGGCAACAGCTTCACCTCGTTGATTCTGGTGCATGCGGTACTGGGCGTGCCGTTCGTCATCATTACCGTGTCGGCGACCTTGCAGGGCTTCAACTACAACCTGGTGCGCGCGGCAGCCAGCCTGGGCGCCTCGCCGCTGCTGACTTTCCGCCGGGTGACCCTGCCGCTGATCGCGCCCGGGGTGATTTCGGGGGCGTTGTTCGCCTTTGCCACGTCGTTTGACGAAGTAGTGGTGACCCTGTTCCTGGCCGGGCCGGAGCAGGCGACCCTGCCGCGGCAGATGTTCAGTGGTATTCGCGAGAACCTGAGCCCGACCATTGCCGCGGCGGCGACCTTGCTGATTGCCTTCTCGGTAGTGTTGCTGCTGACTCTGGAGTGGTTGCGTGGGCGTAGCGAGAAGCTGAGGACCCAGCAGCCTGGTTGACCGGTGGGAGGGCTTTGCCCTCCTTTCGCGACACAAGGCCGCTCCTACAGGAGGCCGCGATTCCCTGTAGGAGCGGCCTTGTGTCGCGATCGGGGCGCAAAGCGCCCCCCATGTGTCGGACACCAATTGATACCAATCAGCCTTCATCCGCTTCCCTGGGTTACAATGCGCGCCACCGTGATTCTGCCAACAGGTGCGCCATGCAGCCCTACGCTATTGCCCCCTCCATTCTCTCCGCCGATTTCGCCCGACTGGGCGAGGACGTCGACAAGGTATTGGCCGCGGGTGCCGACATCGTCCACTTCGATGTCATGGACAACCACTACGTCCCCAACCTGACCATCGGCCCGATGGTCTGCACCGCCCTGCGCAAGTACGGCGTCACCGCCCCGATCGACGTGCACCTGATGGTCAGCCCGGTCGACCGCATCATCGGCGACTTCATCGAAGCTGGTGCCACCTACATCACCTTCCACCCGGAAGCCTCGCAGCACATCGACCGTTCGCTGCAGCTGATCAAGGACGGTGGCTGCAAGGCCGGCCTGGTATTCAACCCGGCCACCAGCCTGGACGCGCTGAAGTACGTGATGGACAAGGTCGACATGGTGCTGCTGATGAGCGTCAACCCGGGCTTCGGCGGGCAGAAGTTCATCCCTGGCACCCTCGACAAGCTGCGCGAGGCGCGTGCGCTGATCGACGCCAGCGGCCGTGATATCCGCCTGGAAATCGACGGTGGCGTCAACGTCAACAACATCCGCGAGATCGCTGCCGCTGGCGCCGACACCTTCGTGGCCGGCTCGGCAATCTTCAACGCCCCGGACTACCAGGAAGTCATCGCCAGGATGCGTTCCGAACTGGCTCAGGCCCGCCCATGAGCGGCTTCGAGCAGCTGTTCCCGGGGACGCTGCCCAGGCTGGTGATGTTCGATCTGGACGGTACCCTGATCGATTCCGTGCCAGACCTGGCCGCCGCCGTGGACCGCATGCTGCTCGAACTGGGGCGCCCGCCTGCCGGCCTGGAGGCGGTGCGCCACTGGGTGGGCAACGGTGCCCAGGTGCTGGTGCGCCGGGCGCTGGCCGGTGGCATCGACCACGCTGCCGTGGACGATGCGCTGGCCGAGCAGGCGTTGGCGTTGTTCATGGACGCCTATGCCGAAAGCCACGAACTGACCGTGGTCTACCCCGGTGTGCAGGACACCCTGCGCTGGCTGCGCAAGCAGGGCGTGGAAATGGCGCTGATCACCAACAAGCCCGAGCGCTTCGTTGGTCCGCTGCTGGACCAGATGAAGATCGGCAACTACTTCCGCTGGATCATCGGCGGCGACACCCTGCCGCAGAAAAAGCCCGACCCTGCGGCGCTGCTGTTCGTCATGCAGATGGCTGGTGTCACCCCGCAGCAGTCGCTGTTTGTCGGCGATTCACGCAGTGACGTGCTGGCGGCCAAGGCGGCTGGCGTGCAGTGCGTGGGCCTGACCTACGGCTACAACCACGGCCGACCGATCCACGACGAAGCCCCCAGCCTGGTGATCGACGACCTGCGCGCATTGCTGCCCGGTTGCGCAGACCCGGCCACTGGGATAACGTTGGCGGACCTTCAAGCCTCACAAGACAGAGAGTCCACCGTGGCGGTTACCGGCAAATTCTGGATGAAAGTCATCAAGGCCCTGGCCCGTTGGCGTTGGCGCGCCTGACTTCAGCCTGCCGGCGCGTGCCGGCCCGTCCGTTTGCCTGACCTATTGCTGCTTGCCACGAGGCTACCCATGACCCGCGAAGAATTCCTGCGCCTGGCCGCTGCCGGCTACAACCGCATTCCCCTGGCCTGCGAAACCCTGGCCGACTTCGACACGCCGCTGTCGATCTACCTGAAACTGGCCGACCAGCCCAACTCGTACCTGCTCGAATCGGTGCAGGGTGGCGAGAAATGGGGCCGTTACTCGATGATCGGCCTGCCATCGCGCACGGTGATGCGTGTGCACGGCTACCACGTCAGCATCCTGCAGGATGGCGTGGAGGTGGAAAGCCACGATGTAGAAGACCCGCTGGCCTTTGTCGAAACATTCAAGGATCGTTACAAGGTCGCCGATATTCCTGGCCTGCCGCGCTTCAACGGCGGCCTGGTCGGCTACTTCGGCTACGACTGCGTGCGCTATGTGGAAAAGCGCCTGGGCGCCAGCCCCAACCCAGACCCGCTGGGTGTGCCGGATATTCTGCTGATGGTGTCCGATGCGGTGGTGGTGTTCGACAACCTGGCGGGCAAGATGCACGCGATCGTGCTGGTCGACCCGGCTGAAGAGCAGGCTTTCGAACAGGGCCAGGCACGCCTGCAAGGCCTGCTGGAAACCCTGCGTCAGCCGATCACCCCGCGCCGTGGCCTGGACCTGAGTGGCCCGCAGGCTGCCGAGCCGGAATTCCGCTCCAGCTATACCCGCGAGGATTACGAGAACGCCGTCGGCCGCATCAAGGAATACATCCTGGCCGGTGACTGCATGCAGGTGGTGCCGTCGCAGCGCATGTCGATCGACTTCAAGGCTGCGCCAATCGACCTGTACCGCGCGCTGCGCTGCTTCAACCCGACGCCGTACATGTACTTCTTCAACTTTGGCGACTTCCATGTCGTCGGCAGCTCGCCCGAGGTGCTGGTACGCGTCGAGGACAACCTGGTCACCGTACGCCCGATTGCCGGCACCCGCCCGCGTGGCGCTACCGAAGAGGCCGACCGTGCGCTGGAAGACGACCTGCTGTCGGACGACAAGGAAATTGCCGAGCACCTGATGCTGATCGACCTGGGCCGTAACGACGTCGGTCGCGTGTCCTCGACCGGCAGCGTGCGCCTGACCGAGAAGATGGTGATCGAGCGTTACTCCAACGTTATGCACATTGTGTCCAACGTCACTGGCCAGCTGCGCGAAGGGCTGACGGCGATGGACGCACTGCGGGCGATCCTGCCGGCCGGTACGCTTTCGGGGGCGCCTAAGATTCGCGCGATGGAGATCATCGACGAGCTGGAGCCGGTCAAGCGTGGGGTTTACGGTGGTGCCGTCGGTTACTTCGCATGGAACGGCAACATGGATACCGCCATTGCCATCCGTACCGCGGTAATCAAGGACGGTGAGCTGCATGTGCAGGCCGGGGGCGGCATCGTTGCCGACTCGGTGCCGGCGCTGGAGTGGGAAGAAACCATCAACAAGCGCCGGGCGATGTTCCGCGCGGTGGCGTTGGCTGAGCAGACTTCGGCCAAGTAATTCAGTGGGCATTGGGGCTGCTTTGCAGCCCATCGCGACACAAGGCCGCTCCTACAGGGAAACACGATCGCCTGTAGGAGCGGCCTTGTGTCGCGAAGGGCCGTAAAGCGGCCCCATCAATTCAAAAGTCGACGCTGACGCCCAAACTCACCCCCTGCTGCGTCAATTCATCACTCTTGCGCCAGTTATAGTTGCCGCGCAAATGCACCCCCGCCACCACTTCATGGCTCACCCCCAGGCTCGCCCGGGTCAGGTCGCTGTGCGGCGTATACCCGGTCAGGGTGAAGTCATTCGCTGGCAGGCTGGTCAGGTGCATCGTCACATCCTGCTGGTCATCCTCGAACTCATGCTCCTGCGCCACCTCGGCGAACAGCCGGGTACTCGGCAGCACCTGCACACTGCCCAGCAACCCCACGCCCAAACGGCGTGATGTGCGTTCCTGGTCATCGAAGCCCAGCGCCGTCGAGCGCCCGCTTTTCTCGTCATAGCCATCCACCTTCACCCGCGCATAGTCGGCGCTGATGAACGGCGCCAGCTGCCAGCTGCTGCTCTCGGCCGCCAGGTTGTAGCCCAGCCGCCCCGACACCGCCCAGGCCTCGCCATCGGTATCGCCCTTTTCGCTGCGGTCGTTCACGCCAAGGGCGAAGGTGCGCTTGAGGTCGCTGTAGTCCAGGTGCCCGGCGGTCAGCGCCGCGTCGGCCCACCAGCGGTCCTGGCGGTATTGGGCGAAGGCGCTGGCAAGGTAGCTGTCCAGCTTGTAGTCCGAGTCCTGTGCGCCGGCTTCCAGCTTCTGCCGGTACACGCCGCCGGCCAGGCCCAGGCGCCATGCATCGTTCAGGCGGTAGCTGCCGCCCAGGGTCAGGTTGTAGCCGCGGCCATCGCCGCTGGCCGCGCTGCGCTGGCCGTCGAAGTCCAGGTCCTGGGCGCCGGTGGCAACGAAGGCTTGCCACTGGCCAACTGCCTGCCAGGGTGTCTGCCACTGGTTGCGCAGTTCGTCCTGGTGGGCACGCAGGCTGGCGTGGGCCATTTCCGGAAGCAAGGTCAGTTCCCAGGGGGCGGCGATAATCGAATAGGCGTAGTCGGCAATCAGTTGCTGGCCGGCGATGGTCGGGTGCACCGAGTCGTTGAACAGTAGCTTGGTCGGGTCTGGCGTGGCGCCGTTGATGCCATACACCGGGTTTTCCACGCAGCCTTCGCCGCTGTAGCAGGTGCCGACCAGGTTCTGGCCGCTGGCCAGGCCGAACTGCTCGGGGCTGGCCAGCGCTTCGCTCAGCAGCACGGGGATGTTCAGCGGAATGATTTCGGCATCGATCTGCCCCAGCTGGCTGAGCAGGGACTGGTTGAACGCGCCGGATAGCAGCGACAGCGGGTTTTGTTGCGGCGTACCGCTGAAGTTCGGTGTCTGCCCGAGGTCGGGCAGCAGCCAGACCATGATGTAACGGGCGCCGCCTTGCTGCAGGGCCTGGGCGCTGGCGGCCAGGCGGGCGCCAGCGGCCACGGCATCGACCGGGCTGTTGACCAGGCCTTGCAGGAAGTCATTGCCGCCGCCAGTCAGGTAATACAACGCATTGGGGTCGGCGCGCAGGCCATTGGCCAGGTAGCCCGGTTTATCACGCAGCACCTGCCCGGCGCCGGGGCGCCCTGGCGGGATGACAGTCTCGGAGGTAGTGGTGATCGAATCCAGGATCTGCTGGGTGGTGTAGCCACCGACTGCCCAGTTGTTGCCGTCGGGAAGGCCCAGCACCGGATTGACCGGGGAGGTGGAAGGGCCAAGCTCGGTCGGGCTCACACCGAGCCGCCCGCCCAGGATCATCGGTGACACTGGCGCATAATTGCCATTGGCATCGCGGTTGGTGAAGCGCACCCCGCCAAACTGCCCGGCATCGCTGAGGCTGTCGCCAAACACGATCATGTTGGAGTAGGGCGAGGGTGCTGCGAACGCCTGGCTGCAGGCCAGTGCCAGTGAGGCAACGGTAAAGCGCAATAACGGTGCTTTTCGCATCGGTGAACATCCTTTTCTTTGTTTTTATGAAGGACAACCCGATCGACCTTAGCAAATCGCAGTGCATCCCTCCCAAGTCCATTCGTTTCCCCGTGTTTACAGGCATATTGCGCCCGCCGCCCCGGTAGGCTACTGTGCCGGGACGTATGAGCGAGACCTATCCTGTGTTGATCGTCAGCAAACTCTTGATGCGCGTAATCAAGGCCCACGCCCGTTGGCGTTGGCGCGCCTGACTTTATCCCCTGCCGGCCCGTCCGGCCCGCCCCCGTTTGCCTTCCTGTCTACCGCCCCTTGTGGCAAAGCCGCGCCTGTTGGCTGGTGCAGAAAGGTTCGAATTCTGAAGTCAGTAGATTCAAGAGGTTTAACCCGATGTTACTGATGATCGATAAGCGGCATCGGCTTCTTTTGGTGTCCGTTGGCGTCTACGCCTCCCTCCCAGTCCCTCTATTTTAAAGGCTTTCACGTTCGTTGGTGTCCATGGCGTCCGTTGGCATCTATGGATAATACGGGTATCGTTGCGGGTATCAATGTACGGATACCCGCACCATGCCTCTAACCGATGCCAAAATCCGCAACACTAAGGCTGGCGATAAACCCCTCAAGCTCACCGATGGTGGTGGGCTGTACTTGGAGGTTCGGCCGACCGGTACCAAGCTATGGCGTTTGCGCTATCGCATAGGCGGTAAGGAAAACGTTTTTGCTATCGGTGCTTATCCGCAGATCGGCTTGGCGGATGCGCGTGATGCGCGGGAAAAGGCCAAGCCTCTGATTCGTCAAGGCATCCATCCATCGCATAACCGGCAGGCTGAGCGACTGGCTAGCAGCGCTGCCAATGCGAACACATTCGAGGCAGTTGCCCGCGAGTGGATCAAGAAGAAAGCTCCCAGTTGGACTCCGTACTACTTGCGGCAGGTTGAGAGGTCCATGGCGGCCGACGTCTTCCCCTTCGTGGGGAGGCTGCCGATACGCAATGTATCTGCCGCGCATCTGTTGGACATTCTCGGTCGGATTGAAGCCCGAGGCGCTGCAACGGTGGCTCTGCTCGTAAGGCAGTGGTCGTCGGCAATCTTTCGGTACGCCGTCGCGACATTGCGCGCCGACGCCGATCCGGCGGCAGCCCTGAAAGGCGCTATCCACCGGCCCAGGGTGCAGCATCACAAGCCGCTCAGTCGTGAGCAGGTAGTTGAGTTCTTCAGAGCATTGGAACAATACGGCGGCTACAGGACTACGGTGATCGCACTGCGTCTGATGCTGTTCACATTTGTTCGCACCGTAGAGCTCCGCAAGGCGGAGTGGAGTGAATTCGATCTGGATCGGGCAGAGTGGCGTATTCCTGCAGAGCGCATGAAGATGCGAGAGCCGCACATCGTTCCGTTATCCAGGCAGGCCGTGGATCTGTTGCGTGAACTGCATGCCCATACTGGTGGTCGTCGGCTGCTTTTTCCAAACTATCGAAAACCGAACGAATGTATGACAGCAACGACATTGAATCGAGCGCTTGAGCGCATGGGGTTCAATGGTAAAGACAGTATCGGTTTTTCGGCTCATGGATTTCGCGCAACAGCTTCGACAATGCTGAACGAAATGGGCTACCGCTCAGATGTTATCGAGCGTCAGTTGGCGCATGCCGAGAGAAACAAAGTGCGCGCAAGCTACAACCAAGCGGAATATCTGGAAGAGCGGCGCCAGATGATGCAGGCTTGGGCTGATGATATTGACGCAAATATTGCCAAGACTCTTCCTTGATTTCTGATTTCTGGATGCGATCTAATTGGGTTTTTATTTTCTTATGGCTGATCACCTGCTTGGTTCGATTGAGTTGAGATGGGCTAAGTTATTCCTTTTGTGATGCTTTTCTTTTCTTGAATGTAAGTTCCTTTTTCTTCTTCCATCTGGAGCAGTATCTCCAGCACTTCGGTTCTTTTTAAGTCGTGTTTGTCGGCTAACTTATCAAGGCGATTAATTGCTTTGTCGGATAGGATGAAGTTGTACTGCTTCTTGCCTGTTAATTTGGCTCTGTATTTGTTTTGGCTCCACCGTTTTTTGATGGAGTCCATTAGCAATATTTTTTCGTGTTTGGAAATGAATTGAGAGTCGAGTAGAGTTATAAAGTCATCTTTTTCCTTTGGAATGCTTTGCTGGAATGTCAGCATGGGGTGCTTGCTTTTTGTTATTTCCCAGGCTGTTTCTAGTTTTTGTGTGGCGTCGGCGCCATCTAGCCATTTGAATATGTGATCTGAGCTTGAATGTTGCTCCCATTCAAACTTTATCTGATTTACCAGCCATAGTTTTTTGCTTATTTCAACTGTCCATATGTCAATTGTTGTAATGGTTAGTGGTCTGCCTGACAGGGTGGTTGTTCCAATTATTGGATAGTTCCCGTTTTTCTCAATTAATTTTCTGGCTACGAATAAGTTCTGTCTCTTGTTATTTGTTATCCACTCTAGATCTTTCTCGGGCAGCAGGGACATGGCGCTTTGTGCCTCAACAAATTCTGCGCCTGTTGGGGTGTTTTGGATGAGGTCTGCTATGCGGTCTCGCATGCCGGGGCTGCCGAGTTCACCCAGGTTGGCATGTGGGGCTTGTCCTTTTAGAAAGTGCCATAGCCAGTTGCCTAGTCTGCTATCGACATTGAGTCCGTTGAGCGTCTTCTGAAGCCTGTCATTGATTGCATTGGTCATGGGATGGTTCTTTCTGAAAGGATAATCTCTAGTAGAAAAATAGTGGTTTTTGTGAGGGATTCATGCCGTCTTCATGAGGTTTTCTACTTGTTCTCTAGTGTATTTTTAAAGCTTCATCTCAGTGTACATCAGGATCTACAGGGGGGATCTAGCCCTGAATGGCTTTTCGCACCGAAAAAAGCATCAGATTGTCGGGGGCTAAGAGACTGACTCCAGGCAGCGCGTGACGGCAGGCTGCGCAGCGAGCTTGTCCAGTCAGTCGTTAGACGGGCGCAGTCTGCTGGAGCTTTTGTTTCTGGGTGCGGCGGAGAAAGACGAGGGCGGAGGAATGTTGGGGCGGTTCAGGGGTTGTGAAATGGGGTGTCTGTTATCCGGGTCGATACCTGGCGGCATGTAAATAAATACGGGGAAGCCAGATCTGATGAGTCAAATTAGGAGCTCATCATGAAAGTAATTCGATTGCAGCAGGTAATGGAGATGACCGGTCTCGGGCGCTCCACTATTTACAAGTATGTTTCTGAAAGCTGGTTTCCGAAGCCAATTCCCTTGGGCGGGAGGAGTGTGGGTTGGCTGGAGAGTGAGGTAGCTGAGTGGATTCTGGAAAGAGTGTCAGAACGAGACTTGCAAGAAGTCGCTATGGCGTGAAGGCAAGGCTGGTTTAAGGGTATTTGGCTATCACCATGACCGGGCGTGCCCGGTCATGGTGATATTTTCCCGGAGTGAGATTTTTGTGGCTTATTGCGGTGTATGCCATGACGTGTGTGTTGTTTGTTCTGTATTTTGGTGTTTCGGTTCTCGGTATTGGTAGTATGCTTTAACTTGTCTTGTTCTGGTGTGACTGTGTGTATGGCAAGCACTTACAGTGCTTGTTGATAATTTGTGTATTGGTGTCTGTTAAAAATTACTCGCTGTTAGAAGGTTATGTAATCAACAGCGAGGTATCTAGCAATGCAGCGTCATCATGCAAATCACAATCTGAAGATTCATCATGGGGCAGACTACTGTGGTCTGCCTATTCAGGGTGATAAGGGTCCGTTTGTTCAGCAGTATCTGGAAAGGCTGCATAACACGATTGAAAATGCGCTTCAGCAATATTCGAGGGTCTTTGCTTTTAGGGTTGATTTGAGGTTTCCTGCTGGAATAGATCTGCCGGAAGTCTATTCGAATCACGTAGTAGAGCGCTTTGTCGAGTCCCTCAAGGCGAAGATCCGTCATAATCGGTATATGGCACGCCAAGAGAACAGGTATGCGCATGGCAGCAATGTACGATTTGTATGGGCACGGGAAGTAGGGCTGTATGGCAGGCCCCACTATCACATGGCTATTTTGCTGAACTTCGAAGCCTTCAATTCTCTGGGCAAATTCGAGCCAGGGAGAGACAACATGTTCAACCGACTTACTCAGGCTTGGGCAAGTGCTTTGGGGCTACCAGTGGAAGGCGTTAGGGGGCTGGTAGAGATACCTGCCAACCCAACCTATTGCCTGCTTCGTAACGATCCACAGAGCCAGGCTGACTTTTTCTACAGAGCCAGCTACCTCTGTAAGGTCGCTACTAAGGTCTATGGGAATGGCCAGCATGGTTTCGGTGCAAGCAGGCTCTGATAGCCGCTGCCTTGCATGTCTAGTTTGGGCGCATTGAGTCAGGCCTCAATGCGCTTCATTGGGTGCGCCAGGCATGGCGCGTTGCGCGTCAGCGCAACCCGCTTGGTTGTGGTGACCAGGCGGGTGACTTGGAGGTGGAAGTCCTCTACACACCCGGCAAGGGGAAGTGTTAGCCAGAGGCAAGGGTGTCGCGGGTGACTGCGAATCTGAAGGAAGCCCGAGGCAAAATGCTGGCCTGACGAACAGGAAGCGGATAGAGGCGGCACAGCGGGGTAAGGCGGCCCAAATCGTCGAAGCCCAATACTTGCACGGAACGCTGTGACGTAAATCCGACAGGCATAAGCAGGAAGGTCACGCGAATTACCCTGGGAGATCTGCACACCTGCCTTTGTGCTACCGAGCGTCGAGAGGCGACGGGATGGGCGTGCAGAAGTCAGCCGAGGCCGTAGTAAGTGGCGGTTAACCACGCTACCAAGGGCCGAACAGGTTATGCCGCCAGTAGGCGTCACTGTCTCGTTGGTAGCCGTAATGCAGAAATTTCCCACAGCGGAAACTATCATCCTGAGTCCCGGCCAGAAGCCGAGGATGATGCCTGACAGTGCAAAGGTATCGATGGCGTCAGTGGCGTGGACGAGCGCGGAGTCGGGCACGCTGATGGAGCGGGTGCTTGCACCGGCCAACCTCAGGCGTGCGTATCAACGCGTAGTCAGCAACAAGGGGGCGCCGGGTGCCGATGGCATGACGGTGGCCGACTTGGCGGGCCACGTGAAACTTTGCCTTGGTTATCCAATAATCAGCGACTGAAAAGCGGGCTTTTCGGCATCCCTAAGCCGCCCATTTCCGACTGATGAGCAACTTGTTCGGAGTTTCCTTAGGGGCGCCGGCTTGGATCTTTTTCACATGCCAATGCTCGTTCCTTTATCATCCATGCACTTTGCATGGATGGTGGGCCTAGAGGCCCCCTTTGCCGCCTTGGCAGCAGTGATCGGAACAGCCCTATATGAACGCCGTAGAAATCGAACAAGCCATCACCGACCTGGCCAGTCAGCCGTTTGACCGGGTCGAGTTCCCTTATGCCTTCCTGCAGGCTTTCGGTAATAAGGAAACCACCCTCAAGCGCCTGCGTTCGGGCGCAACCAATAAGTCTGATCTGGGCGGTGTGCTGCAAACCAGCAATATCCATCTGGCGGTGTGTGAGCCGGGCAAGGTCACCGAAACCCTGGCGGCGCTCAAGGCCAGCCCTGCCACGGCCCGTGCCAAGGCTAAGTACGTGCTCGCTACCGATGGCGAGACGCTGGAAGCCGCGGAGCTGGAAAGCGGCGAGACGGTAGCCTGCGACTACCCGCAGTTCCCTGACCACTTCGGATTTTTCCTGCCGCTGGCAGGCATTTCCACGGTCAAGCAGATCCGCGAGAACTCCTTTGACATCCGTGCGACCAGTCGGCTGAACCGGCTTTATGTGGAGCTGCTCAAGGACAACCCTGCTTGGGGCACCGCTGAGCGTCGCCATGAGATGAACCATTTCATGGCGCGGCTGATCTTCTGCTTCTTCGCTGAAGACACCGACATTTTCAACGGCACCGGCCTGTTCACGAATACCCTCACGCAGATGAGTGACCGCGATTCCAGCAATCTGCATGAGGTTATGGGCGAGATCTTCCGCGCCATGAACACACCGATTGCGCAGCGCGCTTCGGCCAATCTGCCGCGCTGGGCGGATGCTTTTCCCTACGTTAACGGTGGCCTGTTCTCTGGTGAGCCAGACGTGCCGCGCTTTTCCAAGATCGCCCGCAGTTATCTGCTGCATATTGGCGCGCTGGATTGGAAGCAGATCAATCCAGATATCTTCGGCTCCATGATCCAGGCCGTGGCCGACGACGAAGAGCGCGGCGCCTTGGGCATGCACTACACCAGCGTGCCCAATATCCTCAAGGTGCTAAACCCGCTGTTTCTCGATGAACTGCGTGCCAAGCTGGAGGAGGCAGGCGATAACCCTCGCATGTTGCTCAATCTACGCAAGCGCCTGGCACGCATTCGTGTTTTCGATCCTGCCTGCGGCTCGGGCAACTTCTTGGTCATTGCCTACAAGCAACTGCGTGAGATTGAAAACACCCTCAATGAGCGCCGTGGGGAGCCTGGACGCAAAAGCGATATTCCTCTGACAAATTTTCGCGGTATCGAGCTGAGGGACTTTTCTGCCGAAATCGCACGCTTGGCTCTGATCATTGCCGAGTATCAGTGCGATGTGCTCTATCGTGGTCAGAAGGAGGCTCTTCTGGAGTTTCTGCCACTGAGCAACCAGAACTGGATTACCTGTGGAAATGCACTCCGTCTCGACTGGCTTGGCGTTTGTCCGCCGACTGGAACTGGTGTGAAGTTAGTCGGTGATGACCTATTCCAAACACCTCTTGATCAACCTGAGATCGACTTCGAGAACGAGGGGGGAGAGACCTACATTTGCGGGAACCCTCCGTATCTTGGCAGCAAGCGACAAGAAATAGAGCATAAAAAAGATTTAGCACTTGTTTTTGAGATGAGGACTAAGGACTGGAAGCCGCTTGACTATGTTGCGGGCTGGTTTATGAAAGCGGCAGAGTATGCAAAGGCAACCGAATGCTGTTCAGCGTTTGTGGCAACAAATTCAATATGCCAAGGGCAGCAAGTTGCAATCCTGTGGCCGCTCATATTTGGCTCGGGGTCGGAGATAAATTTCGCGCACACTTCATTCAAGTGGAATAATCTGGCGAATAATAATGCTGGCGTGACAGTGGTAATCGTTGGGATAGGTCGCTTAGGCCTAAAAAGAACAAAATATCTCTACAGCGACACAGGTGAGGGGGCGTCCGTAGCCCGTAGAGTAGATAATATAAATCCATATCTGGTGCCAGGTGATGTCACCATAATTGAAGCTCGAAGAACACAAATATGTGGCCTTCCGGATTTCGACCGAGGAAACTCTCCTACAGATGGCGGCAATCTACTACTAGAGCCTCAGGAGCTAGAAGCATTGCAGCTCACGCCAGAGCAGCGAGATCGCTTTGTTCGTCCTTTTGTGGGCTCAATGGAGTTAATTCGTGGCCTGTCTAGATTCTGCCTTTGGATTGATGACGCCGAAGAATCTGAAGCAAAAGCTGTTCGCTCAATTGCAGAACGTATTGAGAGGGTCGCCGAGTTTAGGCGTAGTAGTAGCAAAAAATCCACTGTGGCGGCTGCGGCCTGGGCACATAGATTTGATGAAAGAAAGCCACTGCCAACTAGTCCGATAATTTGTGTGCCAGTAACCAGCTCGGAGAATAGAGAGTACCTGCCAGTTGGGCTGCTTAAAGAGGGGACTGCAATATCAAATTCTTCTTTTGGAATGGTTTCAAATAGCATTTGGGTGTTGTCTATTATTGCTTCGCGCATGGCGTTAGTCTGGGTGGCAACTGTTTGCTCAAGAATGAGGACGGATTATCGTTTCACGAACACGCTGGCTTGGAATACTTTTCCTGTTCCGACTCTAACCGAGAAAAACAAGGCTGACCTCACTCGCAGCGCCGAAGACATCCTTCTGGCCCGCGAAGCTCATTTTCCAGCCACCATTGCTGATCTCTACGACCCAGAGACCATGCCGGACAATCTGCGTGCAGCCCATGAGCGCAACGACGAAGTGTTGGAGCGCATCTATATCGGTCGCCGCTTCAAGAATGATACCGAGCGTCTGGAAAAACTGTTCGAGCTGTATACCGAAATGACGGCTAACCAGAAGCCGCGGAAGGCCAAGTGATGTATGACCTTATCCCTATTGAACACGCGGGCATGAAGCCCTGAATGGAAGCGTAGCCATGACCCAAACCGTTCCTTCCGTTTCCGTCTCCTATGCCCAGAACGGACGCTCTACCAAAGCCAACGAGCTTGGCATGCGTCCTATGCAGGAGCGCGTCTTCGAGCGACGTGGTGAGCAGTACCTGCTGATCAAGTCGCCACCTGCGTCCGGTAAAAGCCGGGCCTTGATGTTCATTGCTCTGGACAAGCTGGCGCACCAGCGCATCAAGCAGGCCATCATCGTGGTGCCGGAAAAATCCATTGGTTCGAGCTTTCACGATGAGCCGCTGAGCCGCCACGGTTTCTGGGCCGACTGGCATGTGGAGCCGCGTTGGAACCTGTGCGATGCCCCCGGCACCGACGAGGGCGGTAAGGTCAATGCAGTGGGAACGTTTCTGGAAAGCAGCGACCAGGTGCTGGTTTGTACCCATGCCACTTTCCGTTTTGCGGTGGAAAAATTCGGGGTGGTCGCGTTCGATGACCGTTTGATCGCCGTGGACGAGTTTCACCACGTTTCCGCCAACCCGGAGAACAGGCTGGGTACGTACCTGGGCCAACTGATCGCCCGCGACAAGGTGCACATCGTGGCGATGACTGGCTCCTACTTCCGTGGCGATGCCGAGGCTGTGCTGTCACCCGCTGACGAAGCTCGCTTCGACACCGTGACCTACACCTACTACGAGCAGCTCAACGGCTATGAGCACCTGAAGAAGTTGGATATTGGTTACTACTTCTACTCAGGTGCTTACTCCGACGACATCCTCAAAGTCCTCGACCCGAACGAAAAGACTATCCTCCACATCCCCAACGTGAACTCCCGCGAGAGCACCAAGGACAAGATTCGCGAGGTGGAGCACATCATCGAAGAGTTGGGCGAGTGGCAGGGCACCGACCCGGTGACGGGCTTCCAGCTGGTGAAGACCGCCGATGGGCGTGTACTGCGTATTGCTGACCTGGTGGATGACGACCCGGCCAAGCGCGATAAAGTTTCGGCTGCCTTGAAAGACCCGACTCAGAAGAACAACCGCGATCATGTCGATATCATCATCGCGCTGGGCATGGCCAAAGAGGGCTTCGACTGGATCTGGTGCGAGCACGCCCTCACAGTCGGCTACCGTTCCAGCCTGACCGAGATTGTGCAGATTATCGGGAGGGCGACACGCGATGCACCCGGCAAGGCGCGGGCACGTTTTACCAACCTGATCGCTGAGCCGGATGCCAGCGAGAAGGTGGTGACCGAGGCGGTGAACGATACGCTCAAGGCGATTGCCGCCAGCCTACTGATGGAGCAGGTTTTGGCCCCGCGTTTCGAGTTCAAGCCGAAGACTCCCACCTCTGGGCCGCAGGAGGGCTTTGACTACGGTGATGCGGGTTATCAGCCTGACAAGTGCAACGTGGGTTTCAACCATGAAACCGGGCAGCTGCAGATCGAGATCAAAGGTCTGGCCGAACCCAAGAGCCCTGAGGCCAGCCGTATTTGCCAGGAAGACCTGAACGAGGTGATTGCCAGCTTCGTTCAGGACAAGACCAACATCGAGCGCGGCCTGTTCGATGAGGAGCTGGTTCCCGAAGAACTGACCCAGCTGCGCCTGGGTAAGATCATCCGCGACAAGTACCCCGAACTGGATGCCGAGGATCACGAGGCCGTTCGCCAGCACGCCATTGCTGCACTGAACTTGGCTCAGCAAGCCAAGCAACTGGTGCTGGGTGATGATCTGCAAGGGACCGTCACTGGAGCAAATAGCGCCCCGAGCACTGCCCTGATTGATGGCGTGCGCAAGTTCGCGATGGATGTGCGTGAGCTGGATATCGACCTGATCGACCGGATCAACCCGTTCAGCGAGGCCTACGCCATTCTCGCAAAGACCATGAGCGAGGAAAGTCTCAAGCAGGTTGCGGCAGTGATTGGTGCCAAACGCACTCGCCTGACGCCTGAAGAGGCCAAAGACCTTGCTGTGCGGGCTGTAAAATTCAAGAAAGATCATGGCCGGGTACCTTCCCTGACTGCTCAAGACCCATGGGAGCGGAGCATGGCGGAAGGCGCTGCCGCCTTTATGCGTTTCAAGAAAGAGGGCCGTTATGGCTAACGAATTTGATCTGGATGAGCTGGAAGCGGAGCTTTCCGATTTCGCCGCTTCAGGCAAGAAGACCGGCCGCACTCCTCGCGAGGAGCGCATCATTGCCGGCTTCGAAGACATTCAGCGTTTTGTTGAGGAGCACGGCCATGCGCCGCGCCACGGCGATGATAAAGACATCTTCGAGCGCCTGTATGCCGTGCGCCTGGATCGCCTGCGCGATCAGGAAGAATGCCGCACCCTGCTCATGCCTCTCGACCATCAGGGCCTACTGAATGCGTTTGAGGTGCGGGAGCCACAAGGCGACTACACCATGACGGACGACGAACTGTTGGCGGAACTGGCCGGCGACGACGAGGGGGCGGATATTCAGAACCTACGTCATGTTCGCAGCAATGCCGAAAAACGTGAGGCCGAGGAGATTGCACAACGCGAGCGTTGCGAGGACTTTGAGCGGTTCCAGCCGCTGTTTGAGCAAGTGCAGCGCGAGCTGCAGTCGGGCGTTCGAGTTACCCGCACCTTCATCCGGGATGCGAGCATTGAGGAAGGCCAGTTCTTCATTCTCGGTGGGCAGACGGTTTATGTAGCTGAGGTCGGTGAGACCATTAAGGCACCGAATGGTGAAAGCGATGCCCGGCTGAGGGTGATCTACTCCAACGGCACCGAGAGCAATCTACTGCGAAGATCCTTGCAGCGTGCGCTCTACAAGGACGATGCCGGCCGTCGTATTACCGATGCGGATGCCGGCCCGTTGTTTGGCGAAACACTGGAGCCCGACGACATCGAGAGTGGCACCATTTACGTGCTGCGCAGCCACTCAACGCATCCCTTCGTAGCCGAACATCGCGAGCTGATCCACAAGATCGGCGTCACTGGCGGCAAGGTGGAAACACGTATCGCCGGGGCTGACAAGGACGCCACCTACCTGCTGGCAGATGTTGAGGTGGTCGCCACCTACAAGCTGCACAACATCAATCGCACGCGGATGGAAAACCTGTTCCACCGCCTGTTCAGCCCTGCCCAGATTGAGCTGACGATCCCTGATCGCTTCGGTAATCCGGTCAAACCCAGGGAGTGGTTTCTGGTACCGCTGCACGTTATCAACGAGGCTGTGGAGCGTATTCGCGACGGCTCGATCGCTGGAGTGATTTACGATCCAAAGTCGGCATCGTTGCGAAGTGCCGGCTGAACCGAGCATTTTTCGTGAACATTCGTTCCCTGCAAGCCCGCTGGATGCAACGCAGGGAGACTCAATCTCATCGGCTGCTAATTGATCGGTCCTTGGGGCAGATTTGGTAGAGTCACTTCTTCAACTGAAGGAGTGCTTTACATGGGATTCTATATCGAGTGCTACCGTGGGGCTGAGATTGAGCATGCTGGGAAGACCAGCACGATCAGCCCCGGAGAGATTCAGCAGGTCGTTGAGGATACGACGCAGGTGTCAGCGCCTGTGCAAAAAGGTGCTGACGAAGTGCGTCGAGCTACTTTCGCTGCGACTACAGCCCAAGGGGAATTGTAAGCGTCCGCCCTGCACCCACTGCCTGCCCTAGCCTCGAATAGCCACAATGGTGCCCACCATTTTTTAGTGGACACCATTGTGGATACGCCCCCCTCTACTCCTCGCGGCAGTCGCCGCCCCAACTTTTCGGTGGAGTTCAAGCGTCGTGTCGTCGAGGCCACGCTATTGCCCGGCGCATCCGTCGCGTTGATCGCCCGAGAGCATGAGGTCAACGCCAACCTCGTCTTCAAATGGCGCCGTCACTATCGGGAGGGGCAGCTGGGGCCAGTTGCCCACCAGGTTACTTTGTTGCCGGTCAACCTGAGCAAGGCGCCGACGCCCTCAGCGGAAGAGGCAATGCCACTGCCGTCGAGTCCGGGCGGACTGGTTGTGGAGTGCGGTCGGGTCACCTTGCGCATTGAGGGCGTGCCCGACCCGCAAACCTTGCAACTGGTCTTGCAGCAGGTGTTGCGATGATTGCCCCGCCCATCGGGACTCGCATCTGGATCGTGGCTGGAGCCACCGACATGCGGCGGGGGTTCGATGGCCTGGCGGCCCTGGTGCAAACCCAACTTGAGGCGGATCCGTTCTCCGGCCAGATCTTCGTGTTTCGGGGACGGCGCGGTGACCGGATCAAATTGCTGTGGTGGGATGGCGATGGCTTGTGCCTGTTCTGCAAGCGGCTTGAACAGGGGCGCTTCGTCTGGCCGCAAGCCACCAGCGGCAGCGTCTCCTTGACGACGGCACAACTCGCGATGCTGTTGGAGGGCATCGATTGGCGCCGACCGCTGCGCACCGCACCGGTACGAGCAGTCTGATGTTCAACGCTTGAGAACACCAGTAACATCGCGCCATGACTTGCGCGACCGACTTCCTTCCTGACGACATCCAGGCCTTGAAAGCCTTGGTTACCGCCCAGCGCGGGGAAATCGAGCACCTGAAACTGATGATCGCCAAGCTGCGGCGCATGCAGTTCGGTCGGCGTTCCGAGCAACTCGATGGCATGCTCGACCAACTGCAACTGACGCTCGAAGAGTTGCAGGTCAGCCAGGCCGCATTGGCCTCGCCACCACCAGCCCAATCGCGCCCACGTACACCCGTACGCCGCAAGCCATTGCCCGAGCATTTGCCCCGTGAAATCCACGTCCATCGACCCGATGCGCAGTGCCCAGGCTGTGGCGGCGAACTTCGTCATCTGGGCGATGACGTGGCCGAAGTTCTGGAGTACGTGCCGGCGCGCTTCAAGGTGATTCGCCACGTGCGGCCCAAGTTGGCCTGCCGCTGCTGTGACGGGATCGTGCAGGTGCCGGCCCCGAGCCGACCGATTTCCCGGGGTCTTGCCGGGCCGGGATTGTTGGCCCATGTGCTGGTGTCCAAATACGTGGATCATCTGCCGCTGTATCGGCAGTCCGAAATCTATGCGCGTGAGGGCGTGTCCCTAGAGCGCTCGACCATGGCCGACTGGATCGGCGAAGCGAGCCGGCTCTTGCAGCCATTGGTCAGCCGGTTGCGACAGCACATCATGGCCGCCAACAAAGTCCACGCCGACGACACGCCGATCGCCGTGCTCGCCCCCGGCCAGGGTAAAACCAAGACCGGACGCTTGTGGACGTATGTGCGCGACGAGCGCCCCGCAGGTAGTAGCACGCCGCCGGCGGTCTGGTTTGCCTACTCGCCGGATCGCAAAGGCGAGCACCCCCGAGCCCATCTCCGGGGCTTCGCCGGGACGTTGCAAGCCGATGGCTATGCCGGTTTCGCGCAACTCTATGCCTCGGGCACGATTCACGAGGCGGCATGCTGGGCACATGCTCGACGCAAGTTTTTCGACCTGCACAAGGCACTGGCCTCGCCGATTGCGGCTGAGGCCCTGCAACGGATTGGCGCGCTATACGCCATCGAGGCGGAAATTCGCGGACAGCCGCCCGATCAACGACGCGCAGTGTGGCAGCGGCGAGCCAGCCCGCTGCTGGCGCACATGCACATCTGGCTTAATCACACGCTGACGCAATTGCCGCCCAAATCGGCATTGAGCGGTGCGATCCACTATGCCCTCGCACGTTGGCAGGCGCTGACGCGCTACTGCGCGGATGGCCGCATTGAAATCGACAACAATGCCGCCGAACGGGCCCTGCGTGCAGTCGCCCTGGGTCGCAAGAATTTTCTGTTCGCCGGTTCCGACGCAGGCGGAGAAAGAGCGGCGGCGATCTACAGCCTGGTCGGTTCAGCCAAGCTCAACGCATTGAACCCACAGGCTTATTTGACGCACGTGCTGGAGCGCATCGCCGACTACCCAATCAATCAGCTCGACGACTTGCTGCCCTGGAATATTGCTCTGCCTACCCTAGAACATGAGGCCGCTTGACCCATGCCCAACGTCACCCGTTTGCCCAAGCCGGCGAACGACCGTCTCCTGCAACTGCACATCGAACTGACGTGGATAAAACCCGCCATCTGGCGCCGGGTCGCCGTGCCCGAGCGCATCACCCTGAGCAAACTGCACCAGGTTATTCAGGCGGTGATGGGCTGGAGTGACACCCATCTTCATGAGTTTGAAATCGCTGGCGAAAGCTACGGTATTCCCGATCCCGACTGGGGCCCTCCGGTCGTTTCGGAACAGCGCAAGACGCTGACAAAGGTGCTGTATGGGTCGAAGGCGTTTCGTTACGTCTATGACTTTGGCGACAACTGGGAGCACCGGATCAAGATCGAGCGGCTGTTGCCGGCCATTGCGTGCCCGCATGTGCTGTATTGCATCGACGGCGCCAATGCCAGCCCGCCGGAGGATGTCGGCGGTGCACCGGGTTACGCGGATTTTCTGGACGCGCTTGCCGACCCCGAACATCCCGAATACTTGGACATGCTCGACTGGTACGGCGATACCTTCGATCCCACGGCATTTGACCGCGACGACATCAATCAGCGTCTGAAGCGGATTAAAGTCTGAGGGTCAAGACGGTAGAGAGCGGACGCTTACGGGGAATTCACTTGGCACGTATTCTTCAGTACCGGTGACGCCGATGACTGCGTGGATGACGTTGCGCTTGTCAGTGCGCCGTCGGATGTAGTCGTCCAGGTGAACCCTGAGTTTAGGATCAGGGACGCGGATAGCTGAGTCCCTCTGGGATTAGGCTGATTAGCAAGCGCGCTTCGGGCCTTATCAGCAGACACAAAAAATAAAGGATGTCCCACCCTCAGCGGAGCGGGACATCCGTTTCCACTGACGTCAGTCACTTGCTTGATGGTGCTGCCTGCAGTCGACAGAAGATCCAGCACGCCAGTACCACCGCTATCAGCAGTGGTGGAAAGCGCACCATCATAATCACCAGCAGCAACATTGCCAGACAGCCAGCTAGGATGCCGGCAAAGACAAATACAGCTGCGAAGGTGCGTAGTAGTAGCTTCATCGTGTCTCCTTACAGACAGCCCTGTTCTGCCAATGATGTACAACCTTCATGCCCTACCACGATGTGGTCGAGCGTTCTGACTCCGACCAGGCTCAGTGCGTCCTTCAGCTTGCTGGTCAAGATACGGTCGGCCTGGCTGGGCTCGGGATCACCTGAGGGGTGGTTGTGCACCAGGATCATTGCGGCGGCGTTGTGCTCCAGTGCGATTTTCACGATCTCCCTGGGGTAGACACTGGCTCCGTCCAGGGTGCCGCGAAACACTTCCTCAAACGCAATCACTCGGTGTTGGCTATCGAGCATGAGCAGGGCGAACACCTCATGCTCGTATCCGGCCAGCAGTGCCTGCAGGTGGCTGAACACTTCCTTTGGTGAGGTCAGTGCTCGCCCCCGGCGCAGCCGCAGATTCGCCAACTGCCGTGCCATCAGCATGATGTCGGTTTCCGTAACCGGTGACTCGACCAGATAGGTGCCGGTCGTGTCACTGGCTTTCAGCTTGTGCAGGCGCATGACGGCCTCCTTGGTCTTGATCAGTTGGCGAGTTTTGACGCGCAGCTTGTGCCTCAAGCTTTTCAGCCAGGCTGGGTTTGGTGGGATTGGGTGGAGAGGTAGTTGCTGCAGCCGGTGCTTCACCCTCGGTGTAGAACTCTTCCACGATGGCGCTGACATCCTCCTCGCTGTCCTCAAAGGCTCCGTTGCCGAAGCCACGCCGTGCTGCCTCATCCAAAGCCGCCTGATTGAAGCCAGTAGCCTGTCGCCGTGAATCGAGTTCAGTAGCCGTCACCAGCGCCTCGGCCATATCCATGCCTCCGCGCACCGTCAGATCGGCGTAGAAGATCGGCGTGCCGTGGCTCTGCCGAGTCGACTTGCCACGCAGGCGCAGTTCCAGCGGCAGACAGGCCAGGCGGTTACCCGAGATGGCCTGGAAGTAATGCAGGCGAGCAGCCAGGGTGCGGATGCTGTTGAAACCCGTGGTGCGGAACACAAAACTGCCCAGCGGATCTTCATCGCCAATGACCACGTTCAGTCGCCCATAGGGCTTGCAGGCACCGCCCTTGGCCAGTGGACAGGCATCCGGCGAAGGGCAGGGCAGCGACTGCATGCCGTCCTGAGTGACCCGCTTGCAGGTTTCACCATTGCCCACGCAGATTGGGCGTCCGGACTGTCGGTCGAACAGCGTGTAGTCCGCCCGGAAATTCAGCTCGGGCTCGTTGAACAGCAGCCGTACCGGAATGCTGCGCAGCTTGTCGTCCTTACCGTGGCGCAGCTCGTCGTTGAGCGGGTGCAGCAGCCAGCCGTCCTTGCCTTGCACCTGGGAAGTGATGGTGAACTGGTCATCCTTTTCCGGCAGCCGTTTACCGTTCTTCTCGATGACCTTGCCGATTGAAATCCGCCCGAGCACCGGCGGAGTGATAGCCAGACCTTTGAGCATGGTGAGTCTCCTGGAAGTGAAAAAAAAGGCCAGCCACGCAGCGCGACCTGCATGGACTGGCCAAGGGGGAGGGAAGGGTTGGAGAAGTTGGGTTTCAGCCGACCAAGAAGCGCCGTGCACCCGGTTTCAGCAGCGGGTACTTGGCCTGCAGGTAGGGCTTGTCTTTGAGCAGTTGAGCGACATCGAGGCCGATGCTGTCCTTGGCCTTGCGCCAGCTGACATAGCCGCTGGAAAACTCTGCCCGACTGGCATCGCCCATGGCCTGCTGCAGCATCTGCTTGAGCTCGGCCTCACGCTTTTCCTTGTCGGCAATCGACTGGCGAACGGCCTTCAGTTCAATGAAGGCTGCGGCCAGCCCGGCATGGCCACTAAAGTCGACGACCTGACCGTTGTCATCCGGATAGAGGCAGCGCAGGGCCGATTCAGCGGAAGCCGTGCCATCAGCCGGTGGCGGTGTGTCGGTTTCAACGTAGTGCCAGAACTTGCGCTCCAGCTCGACCAAGCGAGCGATCATCTGCTCATCCCGTTCGATGCGGTGGATCTCCAGTGTCTGACCACCCAGCAGTACCGCTACATCCGCCGCCTGCTTGCCGGTGACGGCGAGCTGGTGCATCACCTGCAACTGCACATACTCAGGCACGCCCTCTTTCCAGAGGCGTGCCCCGTTTATGCCGGCTGTCTTGCATTCGAGGATCTGCACGTCGTCAGCCCCGATCACCTCGCGGTCGATGTTGGCCAGCATCCAAGGCTGCTCCGGATTCGGGTGCTGCAGTACAGCATTGATGCGCCGTACTTTGTTCTTAGTGCGCTTGCTGTAGTGCCAGGCCACGATGGGCTCCAGGACGTTACCCCAGTACATCGGGCTTTCCTCATCGTGCGGATCAGCCTTGGGCATGCTGGCATCCCGTCCGGTTTTCTCCAGCCACAGCTCCAACTGCGATTTATAGGGATTCAGTCCTACTGCTGCGGCAGCATCCGAGCTGCCAATGCCTTGCTTGCGGATCTGCAGCCAGTCCTCGCGGGGCAATTCCTTGGTGCTGATCAGACGTAGGGCAGGGCGGGGTTTGCTGGGGCTGCGATTCAATGAAGTGGCTTTCATCATGTTTCTCCTGCAGGCATAAAAACGCCCAGCCAGCACAAGGCTGACCGGGCGTTTATGGTGGTAGGTGGATGGCTAGTTTGGGATATGCCGTTGACATATCCCGCTTGATTGGCACAATGGGCTATACGCAAGGTATATCCCCAGGAGGTTTCCATGGAGCAAGGTGCAGTTTTTCAGAGCAACCGCAGTCAGGCGGTGCGTTTGCCCAAGGCGGTTGCGCTGCCTGAGGATGTGAAGCGGGTGGATGTAGTGGTAGTTGGTCGAGCCCGAATCATCACGCCGGCAGGTGAGGCCTGGGACGTCTGGTTCGATGGCGAAGGTGTGACCGCTGACTACATGGCGGATCGCGAGCAGCCTGCAGATCAAGAGCGGGATGCGTTCTGATGCTGAAGTACATGCTTGATACCAACATCTGCATTTTCACGATCAAGAATCGTCCTGAGCAGGTGCGGGAAGCCTTCAAGCGCCATTCAGGGCAGCTGAGCATCAGCACTGTCACCCTGATGGAGCTTATTTACGGCGCCGAGAAGTCCGCTAATCCCGAGCGTAATCTGGCGGACGTTGAAGGTTTTGCTGCGCGCCTGGAAGTACTGCCTTACGACGCTCAGGCAGCGGCTCATTCCGGGCAATTGCGAGCTGAGTTGGCTCGTATCGGCAAGCCTATTGGCCCGTATGATCAGATGATTGCAGGACACGCACGTGCCCAGGGACTGATTCTGGTCACGAATAATCTTCGTGAGTTCGAGCGAGTCCCAGGTTTGCGCGTCGAGGATTGGGTGAACGCCTGATTAAGGGCGATCATTTAATGCAGAGCAGCTGAACAACCCCTGATCACCCTTGTGGCGATCAGGGGTTGTGTTTATGCCGCATCAGCTTAAGCGGCGAGCTGCAGCGCTGCGTCCAAGGCGCGTTGCTTGATCTGCGCGCCCTGGCCGAACCAGGCAGAGTCCAATCGATACTCAGTGCTGCGCGCCCGGCGTTCGTGATCGACGTACTCGGTCACGGCATTGAGCAGGCCCCAGGCGGTGCCGCGTGCCGAGTCCAGTTGGCTGCCGCGACCACGGCCTTCGTACAGTTCCTGCACTTTGCGCAGAGCGCGCTCGTTGGGCAGCTGTTCCGGCAAGGCTCCGGTCGGGCTGGTGTCGCACATCACGTTCATAAAGAAGCCCAGTGCCTCATGCCACTGCACCTTGCGTTCAGCCAGGTGGCGCATGCGGTACATGAAGTCGTCCCATTGCGAGACGGCGATACCAAGCTGCTTCTTCACCAGATCGCCATCGAAGCGTGTGCTGTGCGGCACCTTGATCGCACGGCTGGTGCCGTCCAGGGCGATGGTCAACGTGTTGTTGCAGACTACGCGGATGGTGGTGGGCGTTGCCGTGGTGGCCAGAGTTCCGTCACAGGACGTGGCCAGCAGCAAATAGCCATTTACCTGATCATTGCCCTTGAGTGCAGCGCCCTGTCCGGTACGCGCCAGCGCCCAGAACTTGCGCCCGCCCTTGAGCACGCCAGCAGTTTCCAGCTCGTAACCGGAAACCTCGGTCAGATCGCGGTAGAACTCCAGCACCTCACGAGGCTGGACGGTGTGATAACGCTGCGAGACCACTGACAGCGGTGCCTTGGTGTCCGAACGATAGAGCACTTTCTGTTCCTGGAATGAGTGGATCGCGCCCAGGTGGCCGATGGCATCCGACTTGAAGTGCACAGGGCTTTCCAGGATCTGCCAGTCCATCCCGGCTTCGTGTTGCCAGACTTCAATGGGCTGCTTCTGCGTGAGTTGGTTGCCCAGGCCGTGCCACGGGGTGGCGCCAGCGTAAGCCATGGTTTCGATGAGATGTGCCATTGGAAACTCCTTGTCGGTACAAGCGACAGACGGCATAAAGCCTGGCCCGCTATGGGCCAGGCTTTATGCCGTTCAAATATTCGATAGGGGAGGGGTTAGGCGGTGCAGCTGGGGTGTGTTGGATCAGTAATCGTTTTGGGAGAAGGCCAGGCCACAGTGCTGGCATTCGAAGTTGTCGAGCACGCGAGAGTCTATTTCTTCGCCCATTCGCGCCCCAGCCAGGCTGCCGGCGGTGCCGCCCGCCAGGCCTCCCAGGATCGCTCCAGCAAGGCCGCCCAAGGTAATTCCAATCGGCCCTGCGATTGCTCCCAGGGCTGCGCCGCTTTGAGCGCCCGACAAAGCGCCAGCGGCGCCGCTGGCTGTTCCACCAACAGCACCAACTACTCCGCCGAGTTTGCGAGCATGATTACGCGCGACAATGCGCAGAGAACCGCAAGAAGGACAGCAAATAGTCATTTGTTCAGACTCCTGGGTAACTTGACGTCAAGGGAGTGCGGGCACTATCTGCCCGTGCTCACATGAGTAATAAAGGTCTGAATTTTTTTTGAATCGATTTCTGAGGAATATCCGGAAGGCTGGCTGACGCCTTAAAGGAGATATGGGATGAGCAATAGTCCGAAGCGTTTGGGTGTCTGTTCTTTTTGTGACCAATTGGACGATTTGTGACTTATTTGTCGAGATTGGTTCTTGGTGGCTGGGTAAGAAGGTGGGGTGAGGGCAAGCTGAACTTTACTGTGAAGCAGAGTGGCCTCCACAAGTGGTGATCGGTACAGTGTTATTGCATCGAACTGCGCGGTCGGCTACTGTGCCCGGATAGCAACGCGAGATATCTCCGTGAACACCAGTAGTGCCCTCCTGATGCGCGTCATCAAAGCCCTCGCTCGTTGGCGCTGGCGCGGCTGACTTTCTCCTGCCGGCATAGCCGGTTCGTCCTTGTTCGCTCCTGTTTCCCTTGGCTGATGGCCTGACCCCGACCCTGTCCAGTAACAGAAAAAGCGGGTACATATGCGGGTATCAAGGCGGAGTGAATTTATAGAAAGGCAGTAAAAACAAGAGGTTAAGCTTAAAATGCTGCTGATGATCGACAATTACGACTCATTCACTTACAACGTCGTTCAGTACCTTGGCGAGCTGGGTGCCGAGGTAAAGGTCATTCGCAATGACGAAATGACCATCGCCCAGATCGAAGCCCTCAACCCCGAGCGCATCGTCGTATCTCCAGGCCCGTGCACGCCGAGCGAGGCGGGCGTGTCCATCGAGGCCATCCTGCACTTTGCCGGCAAGCTGCCGATCCTAGGCGTATGCCTGGGCCACCAGTCCATCGGCCAGGCCTTTGGTGGTGATGTGGTACGTGCCCGCCAGGTGATGCACGGCAAGACCAGCCCGGTTCACCACCGTGACCTGGGCGTGTTCGCCGGCCTCAACAACCCGTTGACCGTGACCCGTTACCACTCGCTGGTGGTAAAGCGCGAAACCTTGCCCGAGTGCCTGGAAGTGACCGCCTGGACCGCCCATGCTGATGGTTCGGTCGACGAGATCATGGGCCTGCGCCACAAGACGCTGAATATCGAAGGGGTGCAGTTCCACCCCGAGTCGATCCTGACCGAACAGGGCCACGAACTGTTCGCCAACTTCCTCAAGCAGACCGGCGGCCGCCGCTAAGGATCGAACATGGATATCAAGAGTGCGTTGAGCCGTATCGTCGGCCAGCTGGACCTTTCAACCGAAGAAATGCGCGACGTCATGCGCCAGATCATGACCGGCCAGTGCAGCGAAGCGCAGATCGGCGCCTTCCTGATGGGCATGCGCATGAAGAGCGAAAGCATCGACGAGATCGTCGGTGCGGTGTCGGTGATGCGCGAGCTGGCCGACAAGGTCGAACTGCAGAGCCTCGATGGCGTGGTCGATATCGTCGGTACCGGCGGTGATGGCGCCAACATCTTCAACGTGTCCACCGCCTCGTCGTTCGTCCTGGCGGCGGCAGGTTGCACCGTGGCCAAGCATGGCAACCGCGCGGTGTCAGGCAAGAGCGGCAGTGCCGACCTGCTGGAGGCCGCCGGTATCTACCTGAACCTGACGCCCACCCAGGTGGCCCGCTGCATCGACAGCCTGGGCATCGGCTTCATGTTCGCGCAAAGCCATCATTCGGCCATGAAGCACGCTGCCGGCCCGCGTCGCGACCTGGGGCTGCGAACCCTGTTCAACATGCTCGGCCCGCTTACGAATCCGGCCGGGGTGAAGCACCAGGTGGTCGGTGTATTTGCCCAGACCCTGTGCCGCCCGTTGGCTGAAGTACTGCAGCGCCTGGGCAGCAAGCACGTGCTGGTGGTGCACTCCAAGGACGGCCTGGACGAGTTCAGCCTGGCTGCGCCGACCTTCGTCGCCGAACTGAAAAATGGTGAAATCACCGAATACTGGGTGGAGCCGGAAGACCTCGGCATGAAGAGCCAGAGCCTGCACGGCCTGGCCGTCGAGAACCCGCAGGCGTCGCTGGAGCTGATCCGCGATGCGCTAGGCCGACGCAAGACCGAAAACGGCCAGAAGGCCGCCGAGATGATCGTGCTCAATGCGGGCGCGGCGCTGTATGCCGCTGACCATGCCATGAGCCTGAAAGCCGGTGTGGAACTGGCCCACGACGTACTGCACACCGGGCTGGCCTGGGAGAAGCTGCAGGAGCTGGGCGCCTTTACTGCAGTATTCAAGGTGGAGAACGAAGCATGAGTGTGCCGACGGTGCTGGAAAGGATCATCGCCCGCAAGTTTCAGGAAGTGGCCGAGCGCAGCGCGCGCGTCAGCCTCGCCGAGCTGGAGGCCCTGGCCAAGGCTGCCGACGCCCCGCGTGGCTTTGCCAAGGCCCTGATCGAGCAAGCCGCGCGCAAGCAACCGGCGGTGATTGCCGAAATCAAGAAGGCCTCGCCGAGCAAAGGCGTGATTCGCGAGCATTTCGTGCCGGCGGAAATCGCCGTCAGCTACGAGAAGGGCGGGGCGACTTGCCTGTCGGTGCTGACCGATGTGGACTACTTCCAGGGTGCCGACGAGTACTTGCAGCAGGCCCGCGCGGCGGTGTCGCTGCCGGTGATCCGCAAGGATTTCATGGTCGACCCGTACCAGATCGTCGAGGCCCGGGCCCTGGGCGCGGACTGTGTACTGCTGATCGTGTCGGCGCTGGATGACGTGAAGATGGCCGAACTGGCGGCCACGGCCAAGGATGTCGGCCTCGACGTGCTGGTGGAAGTGCACGACGGCGATGAGCTGGAGCGTGCGTTGAAAACCCTGGATACACCGCTGGTGGGGGTTAACAACCGCAACCTGCACACCTTCGAGGTCAGCCTGGAAACCACCCTCGACCTGCTGCCGCGTATTCCGCGTGATCGCCTGGCGATTACCGAGAGTGGCATCTTTAACCGGGCCGATGTGGAGCTGATGGAGATCAACGAGGTCTACTCCTTCCTGGTCGGTGAGGCGTTCATGCGCGCCGAGCAGCCGGGGCTGGAGCTGCAGCGGTTGTTCTTCCCGGAACAGGTGAAGAAGACTGTTCAGCAACTGGACTGATCAAATGAAGCCGGCGTTATTGCCGGCTTTTTTGTATGCCTGTAATGGCCCCTTCGCGGCGGTCCGACGCTTCGGCTCGCCCGCTCCCACAGGTTCTCCATCACCCTCGGGGCCTGTGGTAATCCCTGTGGGAGCGGGCGTGCCCGCGAAGAGGCCCTGAATAACAACATCAAAGGTGGATCAATGACCGATCAACCCCTGGCCCTGACCGTAGAACAAGGCCTGCACGCCGAACAGGAATTGCTGGCCGCCGTCTGCCGCGGCGAGCGCGACAGTGGCGTGCTGTTCTGGCGCCCGACCGACCACGCCCTGGTCATGCCCCGGCGCATGAGCCGTCTGGACAATTTCGAAGCCGCCTGTTCGGAGCTGGCGATTGCCGGCTGGCCGGTGCTGCTGCGCGAAACCGGTGGCGAGCCGGTGCCGCAATCACACGCCACGGTGAACGTTGCCCTGGTCTATGTTGCCCCCCGCAGCGAAGGCGACCACGGCCGTATCGAAAACGCCTACGAGCGCCTGTGCCTGCCGCTGTGTGACGTGCTGCGCGAGTGGGGCGGGGTGGCGTCGGTGGGCGAAATCGATGGCGCCTTCTGCGATGGCCGCTACAACGTCAACCTCAATGGCCGCAAACTGGTGGGCACCGCCCAGCGCTGGCGCCAGGGGCTGGGTGGCAAGCGCCCGGTGGTGCTGGTGCACGGTGCGCTGCTGCTGGACAACGAGCGTGAATCGATGGTGGCGGCGGTCAACCGCTTCAACGAGTGCTGCGAGCTGGAACAGCGCTGCCGCGCTGATGCGCACATCGCCTTGCACGAAGTGGCGCCTGCGGCCCCATGGTTCGAGCGGCTGTCGCAGGCCTATGCCAAGGTACTGGCCGACCTGCCCAGGGACTAGCGGGTACCGTAGACCACCATGGTCTTGCCTTTGACCTGCACCAGGCTGCGTTCTTCAAGGTCCTTGAGGACGCGGCCGACCATTTCCCGCGAGCAACCGACGATGCGGCCGATTTCCTGACGAGTGATCTTGATCTGCATGCCGTCGGGGTGGGTCATGGCGTCGGGTTGCTTGCACAGTTCCAGCAGGCAGCGGGCGACACGCCCGGTAACGTCGAAGAACGCCAGGTCGCCGACCTTGCGCGTGGTGTTGCGCAGGCGCTGGGCCATCTGGCTGCCCAGGGCATAGAGGATTTCCGGGTCCTGGCGCGCCAGTTCGCGAAACTTCTCATAACTGATTTCGGCTACTTCGCATTCGGTCTTGGCGCGCACCCAGGCACTGCGCTGCTGTTCACCCTCGACCGGTTCGAACAGGCCCAACTCGCCGAAGAAGTCGCCATTGTTGAGGTAGGCGATGATCATTTCATGGCCGTCATCGTCCTCGATGAGGATGGTGACCGAACCCTTGATGATGAACGACAGTGTCTCGGCCCGGTCGCCGGCGCAGATGATGTTGCTTTTGGCGGTATAGCGACGGCGCTGGCAGTGCACCAGCAGCTTGTCGATGTTCTTGATCTTGGCGGGTAGGGCGGAAGCAACCATCACGAAGTCCTGTTCGATATGACGCATAGGCTTTTTATAAAGGTCGGCTGGCGGAGCGCGCCAGTCATTTGGCGCCAGCTTATCAGACACTACAGGATGTTTCGGTACTAAACCGACACGACTCGTGCTTTTCCCACAGCCGTACAAGGTCTAAGCTGACACCCTTTTCCGAAAATCAGGAGTCCGGGTAGATGAAGGCACGTATCCAGTGGGCCGGTGAGGCGATGTTCCTCGGCGAATCGGGGAGCGGCCATGTCGTCGTGATGGACGGCCCGCCCGAGGCCGGCGGCCGTAACCTGGGCGTGCGCCCGATGGAAATGCTGTTGCTGGGCCTGGGTGGCTGCAGCAGCTTTGACGTGGTCAGCATTCTGAAGAAGTCGCGCCAGGCGGTAGAAAGCTGCGAGGCGTTCCTGGAGGCCGAGCGTGCCAGCGAAGACCCGAAGGTGTTTACCAAGATCCACATGAACTTCGTGGTGAAGGGGCGTGGGCTGAAGGAGGCCCAGGTCAAGCGTGCGGTAGAGCTGTCGGCGGAGAAGTATTGCTCGGCTTCGATCATGCTCGAGCGTGCCGGGGTTGAGATTACCCACGGGTACGAGATTGTAGAGCTGGGTCAAGGCTGACATTTTGGGGCCGCTTTGCGCCCCATCGCGACACAAGGCCGCTCCTACAGGGGATCGCGTACCACCTGTAGGAGCGGCCTTGTGTCGCGATGGGGCGCGGAGCGGCCCCGACAATTTCAGCTGCGAAGCGCCGGCAGCGCAGCCCGCACCCACCCCGGCAAACAATCGCGCATCACCCGGCTCAACCGCTCCCGCCGCTTCTGGTAAACCAGCCCCAGCCCGATAACCCCCAGCCCGATCAAGGTCACCACCACTGGGAACAGCAGCGAGTCGGCAAACACCTCGTACGACAGGTACCCCAGGTAAGCCGCCACGCCTAACGCCCCGAAAACCATGAACACCGGCCGACGCAACAGCACCGCCATACCCATCAGGGCAATATTGATCAGGCAGTACAAGGCCTTGCCCAGCTCGCTGCCGCTGTCCACTAGCGTCAGCCCGCCCCAGAATGCCGCCAGCCCGGCCAGGTAGCCCCAGTGGGCGTAGTCTTCGCGGGTGCGGCCGTCCACCCCGACGAACACCACCAGCAACCCGAGCCCGAACCACAGCGAAACCTCGCGGCGCTGTTCCCAGCTGAATGGCGAGCCGAAGAACCATTCGCTCAGGTCCATCGACATGAACCACAAGGCCACGGCAATCGGCATGACGATGAACGGGTAGGGGATCAGCCTCAGCATCAACAGCCCGGCAAGCACCGTGGCTGCTTCCATTGCCAGCCAGCCGCTCTGCACGTAGGTGTAGTACTGGTGATAGTTTGCCTGCGCATCATCCATTGGCCACCAGCCAGCCAGCCGTTCGATGGCGAACACCGCCAATGGCACGATGCTTACCGCGACTGCTGCCAGCACCCCGGCCGCGACGGGCTGTACGCGCCGTTGCAGGTTAACGGCGAACAGCGTGAGCAGCAGGATATAGAGGCTGGCGATGACCAGCAGTGCCCAGTCGCCGATGCGCATCCAGGCTTCGGTGAGCAGCCAGCCCATGGCTGCCATGATCAGCATGGCGCCGAAGTAGAAAGCGACATGGGCCAGCTGGAAGCTGCCGCGCTGTGCCGGCTGCTGGCGCAGGAAGGCCAGCAGGGCCTGGTCCTGGCCCGGCTGGAGAATGCCGGCTTGCACGGCGCGCGCCAGGTCCTTGGCGTCGAAACGGTCCGTCATGGTGATGCCTTCAGATGCGGTAGGTGCTCTTGGTCATGACCTTGGCCAACAGGCTCATGCCAAAGCGAACAGGGGCGGGGAAGCGATAACCGCCGGCTTCCAGTGCAGACTCGGCGTGCTGTTCCTCATCGATGCGCATCTGTTCGAGGATGGCCCGGGACTTTTCGTCTTCCTGCGGGATCTGCTCCAGGTGCTCGTCGAGGTGCTTGCACACCTGGTGCTCGGTGGCGGCGACGAAGCCCAGGCTGACCTTGTCGCTGACCAGCCCGGCGAGTGCGCCGATACCGAACGACATGCCGTAGAACAACGGGTTGAGCACGCTGGGGTGGCTGTTCAGCTGGCGAATGCGCTGTTCGCACCAGGCCAGGTGGTCCACTTCTTCCTCGGCGGCGTGTTCCATGGCCTTGCGCACTTCGGGCAGCTTGGCGGTCAGGGCCTGGCCCTGGTACAGCGCCTGGGCGCAGACTTCACCGGTGTGGTTGATACGCATCAGCCCGGCAACATGACGAGCCTGCTGTTCGTCCAGGTCGACGTCCGGCTGGACAATGGCCGGCGATGGGCGGGCGGGTTGGCCGCTGAAGGGCAGCAAGGTGCGCATGGCGGTATCGGCCTGCAGCAACAAGCGGTCGAGCGGCGAGTAGTGACGTTCGGTAGCCATCGGGCACCTCCGCAAGAATGTGCCCGACAGTTTACCGCAATAGTGGCAGGGTCGCTTGCCGTGGATCAGCCCGGTGGCCAGTGCATCTGGCGCTGGCCAAGCACGTGCATGTGGATGTGGTAGACGGTCTGGCCGCCTTGCTCGTTGCAGTTCATCACTACGCGGAAGCCTTCCTCGCAGCCAAGTTCCTTGGCCAGACGCTGGGCGGTGAACAAGATGTGACCAGCCAGGCCTTTGTCTTCTTCGGTCAAGTCATTGAGGGTGCGGATGTGCTTTTTCGGGATGACCAGAAAATGCACGGGCGCCTGGGGGGCGATATCGTGGAACGCCAGAACCTGGTCGTCCTCGTAGATGATCTTCGCCGGGATCTCCCGGTTGATGATCTTGATGAATAAATCGTCCACAGCACTTGCTCCATGGTGAGGGTCGGGCCGAGTGTACTCAGCCGGGCGCCGCTCGCCCAGTGGCTATTCCATGCCTACCGGGCAATAGCGGCGGTGGATGGCCCCTGCCAGCTTGCGCACCAGCCAGCGCGGCAGCAGGCGCGGGGCGAACGCCAGCAAGCGATTACGCCGGCCGGGCAGTATCAGTGCGCGGTTCTTGTCCAGCGCGCGCACGGTGTACAGCGCCACTTCCTCAGGGCTGAGGCAGCGTGGCTTGCCATCCAGCCGCGGAATGCGCCGGCGCGAGGAGCGCACCGGGCCGGGGCACAGTACCGAAACCTTGATGCCGGTGCGCTTGAGTTCTTCACGCAAGGCCTGGGAGAAGCTCAGCACATAGGCCTTGCTGGCGGCATAGGCGGCCATCCACGGGCCAGGCGCCACCCCGGCCAGGCCGGCGACATTGAGGATCTGCCCGCCGCCCTGCACGGCCATCAGGTTACCGATGGCGTGGCACAGGCGGCTCAGGGCCAGCACGTTGACTTCCAGCAGGTCCTGTTCGTCGGCCCACTCATGGGCCAGGAGTGGCCCGTAGGTGCGCAGGCCGGCACAATTGACCAGCAGGTCGATGCGCCGCTCGCCTTCCTCCAGCTCCAGCACGAAGCCCGACAGGCGCAACGGCTGGCTGAGGTCGCAGGCACGGAACAGTACCTCGACACCGAAGCGTTGGGTCAGCTCGATGGCCACCGGTTCCAGCGTTTCACGCTGGCGTGCCACCAGAATCAGATTGCGCCCGCGCCGCGCCAGGGCTTCCGCCAGGGCCAGGCCCAGGCCGCTGGAAGCACCAGTGATCATGGCGTAACGGGTCATGCAAGGCTCCTGGGGGCTGAAGAGGGCGCCTAGTGTACAGCTTGGCCGGGCAAGGTGTTGCCTTTTGCTACAGGGTGCGGGCGCGCAGGGCCTGGCAGCGTTCCAGGGCGTCCCGGTACTCGTCATGCAGCCGTCCGATCAGCGCGCTGGCGCTGGGCAGGTCGTCGATACCGCCGACCCCCTGGCCCGCCGACCACACGGTCTTCCAGGCCTTGGCTTCGTCGTCGATCGGCTTGAGCTTGCCTTGCTCATGGCCGCCCTTGATGGCGTTCATGTCATAGCCGGCCTGTTCCAGGCTCGGGCGCAGGAAGCTGGCGGGAACGCCGGACACCGCCGGGGTGTGGACGATGTCGGCGGCATGGGAATCGAGCAGCATCTGCTTGTAGGCGTCCGGGGCCTGGCTTTCTGCGGTGGCGATGAAGCGGGTGCCCATGTAAGCAAGGTCCGCACCCAGCATTTGCGCGGCGAGGATCTCGTGGCCGTGGTTGAGGCAGCCGGCCAGCAGCAGGGTTTTGTCGAAGAACTGGCGAATCTCCGCAGCCAGGGCGAACGGGCTCCAGGTGCCCGCATGGCCGCCTGCGCCTGCAGCAACGGCGATCAGGCCATCAACACCGGCTTCGGCGGCTTTCTCGGCATGGCGGCGGGTGGTGACATCGTGGAACACCAGGCCGCCGTAGCCATGCACGGCATCGACCACTTCCTTCACCGCGCCGAGGCTGGTGATGACGATCGGCACGCGGTGTTCCACGCACAACGCCAGGTCGGCCTGCAGGCGAGGGTTGGTCGGGTGGACGATCAGGTTGACGGCATAGGGGGCTGGCGCCTGCAGCTGTGCCAGGCCTGCCTCGATTTCCTCCAGCCAGGCCTTGAAGCCGGCGCTGTTGCGCTGGTTGAGGGCCGGGAAGCTGCCGACCACGCCGCTGGAGCAGCAGGCCAGTACCAGCCTGGGGTTGGAGATCAGGAACATCGGTGCGGCAACCACGGGCAGGCGCAGGCGTTGTTCGAGGGAGGCAGGTAACGACATGGCAAGGCTCCTTGAGCGGGTGGCTATGTCAGAACGGTTTGACCACCACCAGAATTACGATACCCAGCAGGAACAGCACAGGCACTTCGTTGAACCAGCGATAGTAGACGTGGCTGCGGGTGTTGCTGCCGCTGGCGAAGCGCTTGCGCTGGGCGCCGCACATGTGATGGTAGACGGTCAGCAGGATGACCAGGGTCAGCTTGGCATGCAGCCAGCCCTGGCTGAGCCAGCCGGGCGTGAGGTAGAGCATCCATGCGCCGAACACGTAGGTGGCGATCATCGCCGGGTTCATGATGCCGCGAAACAGCTTGCGCTCCATGGTCACGAAGCGTTCCTGGCTGATGCTGTCCTGGCTTTGGGCGTGGTAGACGAACAGCCGCGGCAGGTAGAACAGGCCGGCGAACCAGCAGACCACGCTGACGATATGCAGCGCTTTGATCCATAGGTAAAGCATGGGGGAGTTCCTTCAGGTATTCACGGTCGTCAGATAGTAGTGGTCAAGCGCCCGAAGGGTCACCCGAAGAGTTGTTACAGGCGCCTTGCGCCCCTATTATCGTGCGCTTTCCAGACGGCTCGTTGATAAGGGGCAAGCGTTATGATCAAGGTCGGTATCGTTGGCGGCACGGGTTACACCGGCGTCGAACTGTTGCGTCTGCTGGCACAGCATCCACAGGCCGAAGTGGCGGTCATCACTTCGCGCTCCGAGGCGGGCGTTGCAGTGGCGGACATGTACCCGAACCTGCGCGGCCACTATGACGGGCTGGCGTTCAGCGTGCCGGACAGCAAGACCCTGGCCGCCTGCGACGTGGTGTTCTTCGCCACCCCGCACGGTGTTGCCCACGCCCTGGCTGGCGAACTGCTGGCGGCCGGTACCAAGGTGATCGACCTGTCGGCCGACTTCCGTCTGCAGGACGCCGCCGAGTGGGGCAAGTGGTACGGCCAGCCGCACGGTGCGCCAGAGCTGCTCAAGGACGCGGTATACGGCCTGCCTGAAGTCAACCGCGAGAAGATTCGCCAGGCGCGCCTGATCGCTGTGCCGGGTTGCTACCCGACCGCCACCCAACTGGGCTTCCTGCCGCTGCTGGAAGCTGGCCTGGCCGACCCGTCGCGCCTGATCGCCGACTGCAAGTCGGGTGTCAGCGGCGCTGGTCGTGGTGCGGCGGTGGGTTCGCTGTTCTGCGAAGCCGGCGAAAGCATGAAAGCCTACGCAGTGAAGGGCCATCGCCACCTGCCGGAAATCAGCCAGGGCCTGCGCCTGGCCGCTGGCAAGGATATCGGCCTGACTTTCGTGCCGCACCTGACGCCAATGATCCGTGGCATCCACGCCACCTTGTACGCTACCGTCGCCGACACCTCGGTCGACCTGCAGGCGCTGTTCGAGAAGCGTTACGCCGATGAACCGTTCGTCGATGTGATGCCGGCTGGCAGCCACCCGGAAACCCGCAGTGTGCGCGGCGCCAACGTCTGCCGCATTGCCGTTCATCGCCCGCAAGGCGGTGACCTGGTGGTGGTGCTGTCGGTGATCGACAACCTGGTCAAAGGCGCGTCCGGCCAGGCGGTGCAGAACCTCAACATCCTGTTCGGCCTGGACGAGCGCATGGGCTTGTCACACGCGGGCCTGCTGCCGTAAGCCGCCAGCGTTCGAAAAGGCCCGCGTCGTGCGGGCCTTTTTGTAGGTCGCGACTAAAGCCGCACAATTCTTGACCGATTTTCTCGGGAAAGCGGATAATGCGCGTCATCGAGTTTTATGGCGGCTACCACGCCGGGAGAATCAACATGAGCGTCGAAACCTTCACCCCCACCGCTTTGGAATTCACCCACGGCGCTGCGCAAAAGGTGAAGAACCTGGTTTCCGAGGAAGGCAACGATCGTCTGAAGCTGCGCGTGTTCGTCACCGGTGGCGGCTGCTCGGGCTTCCAGTATGGCTTCACCTTCGATGAAGACGTGGCCGAAGACGACACCATCGTCGAGCGCGAAGGTGTTTCCCTTGTGGTCGACCCGATGAGCTTCCAGTACCTGGCCGGCGCCGAGGTGGATTACCAGGAAGGCCTGGAAGGCTCGCGCTTCGTGATCAAGAACCCGAACGCTGCTACCACCTGTGGCTGCGGCTCCTCGTTCTCGATCTGAGGCCTGGCCATATGAAAACGCCGCGCAATTGCGCGGCGTTTTGCTTTCTGGCGTAACGTTCAGGCCGGGTAGATTGCGCCGAGTACGCGCAGGCCCTTGGCCGCTGTCACGCTAGGGCGATTGGCAGCGATGCCTTCCAGGCAACAGTGGGCCAGCCAGGCGAAGGCCATGGCTTCGACCCAGTCCGGGTCCACGCCATGGGCGCCGGTGCTGGCGACACGGGCGTCGGGCAGCAACTGGCCGAGGCGTGCCATCAGGGCGCCGTTGCGCGCACCGCCACCGCAGACCAGCAGCGCTTCGGTGCCTTGCTGGGCGTTGCTCAACGAGTCGATGATGCTGCGTGCGGTCAGTTCCAGCAATGTTGCCTGTACGTCCTCGTCGCGGTAAGCGGGCAGGCGGGTCAGGTGGCCATCCAGCCAGGGCAGGTTGAATACTTCGCGGCCCGTGCTCTTCGGGCCGCTGCCGGCGAAGAACGGGTCGGCCAGCAGTGCGCTGAGCAAGTCGGCTTGCACTACGCCCGAGGCAGCCCAAGCCCCATCCGCATCGTAGGCCTGGCCGCGCTTGCGTTCGATCCAGGCATCCAGCAGCACGTTGCCCGGGCCGCAGTCGAAGCCGTGGACTGGCTTGTCGTGTTCGATCAGGCTGAGGTTGCTGAAACCGCCCACGTTGAGAATGGCCAGGCGCTGGCCCAGGTGGCTGAACAGGGTTTCATGGAAGGCCGGCACCAGTGGCGCACCTTGGCCACCGGCGGCCACATCGCGACGGCGGAAGTCGGCGACCACGCTGATGCCGGTAAGCTCGGCCAGCAGCGCCGGGTTGCCGATCTGCACGGTAAAGCCGCGTGCAGGTTCGTGGCGGATGGTCTGGCCGTGGCTGCCGATGGCGCGGATGGCTCCGGCCTGCAGCCCTTGCCTGGTCAGCAGCTCGCGGATACCTTCGCCTGCCAGGCTGGCCCAGCGGTTTTCCGCCAGTGCAGCGCGGGCGATCTCGTCAGGGCCGCTGCTGCAAAGGCCCAGCAGTTCCTGGCGCAGGTCGCCGGGCATGGGCAGGTAGTGGGTGGCGAGCAGTTCGAGCTGCTCGCCTTGTTCGATCAAGGCAATGTCCAGGCCATCGAGGCTGGTGCCGGACATCACCCCCAGGTAGAGCGCCATGGGCTTAGCGCTTGTTCGCTGCGAGCAGGGTGGCCTTTTCCTGATCCATACGGGCGATCAGGGGTTGGCTCTGCTGCAGGAAACGCTGGCGCTCGTTCCTGGCGATCGGGTCGGCCATCGGCACTTTCTGGCTCAGCGGGTCGACGTGCACACCGTTGACCTGGAACTCGTAGTGCAGGTGCGGGCCGGTGGACAGGCCGGTGGTGCCGATGTAGCCGATGATCTGGCCCTGCTTGACCGAGCCGCCGGTCTTGATGCCCTTGGCAAAGCCCTGCATGTGGCCGTACAGCGTCTTGTAGCGGTTACCGTGCTGGATGATCACGGTGTTGCCGTAACCACCGCGGCGCCCGGCCAGCTCGATGCGGCCGTCACCGGCTGCCTTGATTGGAGTGCCGCGTGGGGCGGCGTAGTCGACGCCTTTGTGGGCACGGATCTTGTTCAGGATCGGGTGCTTGCGGCCGGCGGAGAAGCGCGAGCTGATGCGGGCGAAGTCGACCGGGGTGCGGATGAAGGCCTTGCGCAGGCTATTGCCATCGGCGGTGTAGTAGCTGGTGTTGCCCTGCTTGTTGGTATAGCGCACGGCGGTGTAGGTCTTGCCGCGGTTGGTGAAGCGCGCGGACAGGATGTTACCGGTGCCGACGACCTTGCCGTCCATTACCTTCTGCTCGTAGACCACGTCGAATTCATCGCCCGGGCGAATGTCCTGGGCGAAATCGATGTCGTAACCCAGCACGCGGGCCATGTCCATGGTCATGCTGTGGGACAGGCCGGCGCGCTGGGCCGAGGCCGACAGCGAGCTTTTGATCACGCCGTGGGCGTAGGCGGTACGCACTACCGGCTTGCTGATTTCGCGGTTGAAGGTATAGCCCTTGTCGGTCTTGGTCAGGCGAATGGTTTCGAGGTTGCTGACCTTGCTGTGCAGGCTGGCCAGCTGGCCGTCCTTGTCGAGCTCGAACTGCAGCACCTGGCCGTGCTTGAGCTGGCTGAACTGCTTGGCCTGCTTGTTGCTGGCCAGCAGGTCGTGCACCGCGTTGCTTGGCAGGCCGACCTTGGCGAACAGGGTGGACAGGGTATCACCCCGGGCCACGGTGACTTCGCGGTGGCTGGGTTGCTTGGCGGCTTCGACGACCGGTTCGGCGGCAGGGGCTTCCTGCTCGGCGTTCTGGGTCTCGGGGGCGGCCTCTTCGATCTGGGCGAATGGCGAGCCTTGCTCACCTTCTGCCTGCACCAGGGGCGCAGCGCGGGATTCGTCCTTCAACTGTTCGGCAGGGCTCTCCAGCTCGAGGTTGAGGGTGGTTTTCTTGGCTTCCACTTCGCTGGAGGGAAACACCAGCAGGGCCAGGCTGAGCAGGGCGGCGATGCCGCTGGCGGCCAACAGATGGCTTTTCGGATAAAGCGGGGGCGCTTTAGGCGGTTCGTTGGTCATGGGCAAGGTGACTTTGAAAAAGGTGAAATGGAAAAGATGAATGACATGATGAAGATGAAATAACTGTATAAAATATAACCAAATCCATTTTCACGCAAGGGCGCGTAGACGCCGCAAGCCTGTGTTCGGGTCACATTCCTTTGCGAAACTTGTAATTGACGGCCGATCTTGTATGGTTGGCTCCCCCTGAATCTGAGCCTTGCGGGTTTGTCTATGAAGTCGGTTGAAGAGCAGCTGGCGCTTATCAAGCGCGGTGCGGAAGAAGTACTGGTCGAGTCGGAACTGGTGGAGAAGCTCAAGCGCGGCCAGCCTCTGCGCATCAAGGCCGGCTTCGACCCGACCGCGCCTGACCTGCACCTTGGGCACACGGTGCTGATCAACAAGCTGCGCCAGTTCCAGGACCTGGGCCACCAGGTCATCTTCCTGATCGGTGACTTCACCGGCATGATCGGTGACCCGAGCGGCAAGAGCGCCACGCGCCCGCCGCTGACCCGCGAGCAGGTGCTGGAAAACGCCGAGACCTACAAGCAGCAGGTGTTCAAGATCCTCGATCCAGCCAAGACCGAGGTCGCGTTCAACTCCACCTGGATGGACAAGCTGACCCCGGCCGACTTCATTCGCCTGGCATCGCAGTACACCGTGGCGCGCATGCTCGAGCGCGATGACTTCGACAAGCGCTACACCACCAACCAGCCTATTGCCATCCACGAGTTCCTGTACCCGCTGGTGCAGGGTTATGACTCGGTGGCGCTGAAGGCGGATGTCGAGCTGGGTGGTACCGACCAGAAGTTCAACCTGCTGATGGGGCGTGAGCTGCAGCGCGCCTATGGCCAGGAAGCGCAGAACATCGTGACCATGCCGCTGCTCGAAGGGCTCGACGGCGTGAAGAAGATGTCCAAGTCGCTGGGTAACTATGTAGGTATCCAGGAAGCGCCGGGGGTGATGTACAGCAAGCTGGTGTCGATCCCGGATACCCTGATGTGGCGCTACTTCGAACTGCTGAGCTTCCGTTCGATGGAAGAGATCGAGCAGTTCCGTGCCGACGTCGCCAATGGTGCCAACCCGCGCGACATCAAGATCAAGCTGGCGGAAGAGATCGTTGCGCGCTTCCATGGCGAGGAGGCAGCGGCCAATGCTCACCGTGCAGCGGGTAACCGTATGAAGGAAGGCGAGCTGCCGGAAGATCTGCCGGAAATCGAAGTGGCTGCGGGCGAAAGCCTGCCGATTGCTGCCGTACTGAACCGGGCTGGCCTGGTGAAGAACTCTGCGCAGGCGCGGGACTTGCTGAGTGGTGGTGCGGTGAAGGTCGATGGTGCGGTGGTTGATCGTGACTTCATGTTTGCGCTGGGTGCTACCCATGTGTGCCAGGCGGGCAAGAAGTCGTTTGCGCGGGTTACCTTGAAGGCTGAGTGATTGGCTTTGGGTGTGGCTATATAGAAGCGGGGAGGCCGATAGGCCTCCCCGCTTTGTTTTTGGGGTTTGGCTTTTGGTTGTTGGGTGCGTCAGGGCGGCTATGGGCCTGTCTTGAGATGGTATTGGCTTTGAGAGGTGCCTGCCTTGTGTTTTCTGGCGCCTATGAGATCGAGCGCCGCCCGCGCGGCGCTTCGCAGCACAAGGCTGCTCCTACATCTGTTTCGGGCCAATTATTCCTGCGCCATTGGCGCGCGCACCCTGGGTGCATGGCTGGAGATTGATGAAGAGCAGCAGGCGCAACCTTCGATATTGAATGGAACAGACAAGGCGGTCGCGCGCACCAGGCACAGGAGAGACTGGCCCGAAACAGATGTAGGAGCAGCCTTGTGCTGCGAAGCGCCGCGCGGGCGGCGCTCGATCTCATAGGCGCAGAAGGTGTTGTGGCGAACACCTGGTGGCCTTGATGTGGTCTTTTCCCCTGATATTTCAATTTCTTGAAATTAAAGGTTGACGCCCCTTCGAATCCCCTTATAATGCGCCCCACTTCCAGCGACGCCGGAACGACAAACTCCTTGAAATTCAATGAGTTAGATAGTTGAGGCGAAGTTGAAAGGGCTACGATCGAATGATCGATAGCGGTTGAGATGATGGTTGACAGCGCTTCTAAACGCTGTATGATTCGCCTCCCGCTACGAGAGATCGCAGCGAGTCAAGTGTTTGAAGCTAAACGAGTTTCTCGCAAAAAACTTCAAAATAAACGCTTGACAGCAAATGAGGAAAGCGTAGAATGCGCGCCTCGGTTGAGACGAAAAGCTCTTAACCAAATGCTCTTTAACAAATCGAATCAAGCAATTCGTGTGGGTGCTTGTGAGTATGGACTGATAGTCACAAAGATTATCAGCATCACAAGTGACCATGCGAGAAATCACATAGTCATTTGAGATTGCTGAGC
>NZ_JBIGLU010000040.1:0-37700 GCF_043658375.1 Pseudomonas sp. PsB
CTGGCCCATGTTCCCAGTACTTGCACGATCCCCTTGTGAAGCAGCCCTGTGTCGCGAAAAGCCTGCTCTCAACAGGCCGGTACCTGGCTTCGAAGCAGGCAGCATCTCTGCAGGGCGAGCGACCCAAGCCCGATTTCCAAAAGCCTGCACTATCCCTGTGGGAGATTGCCCAGCCCTTTCGGGTTGTGCTGTCGCGCAGAGAACAATTATCGCTCGTCTGACGCGTTCCTTGTAGGAGCAGCCTTGTGCTGCGAAGAGGCAGGTACAACCGATAGAAAGGCTTTGTCAGCACCGGCCTCTTCGCAGCGCAAGGCTGCTCCTACAGAACCCCACTGCAGCCATGGGTCATCTGCTGGAGAGCGGGCCGCTCCCACATGGGCTGTGCTGGCCTCTAGGCAGGTGATGTCCATGCGGGGGGGGGGGTAGTGGTCTGGCCCATGTTCCCAGTACTTGCACGATCCCCTTGTGAAGCAGCCCTGTGTCGCGAAAAGCCTGCTCTCAACAGGCTGGTACCTGGCTTCGAAGCAGGCAGCATCTCTGCAGGGCCAGCGACCCAAGTCCGATTTCCAAAAGCCTGCACTATCCCTGTGGGAGCTGGCTTGCCGGCGATGAGGCCGGGCCTGCCACGCGCCGCCAGCTAGACCATTCCTGTAAAACTTCAATCTTGAATTTTTTTATTAAGTCAAGAACCACCCTGTTCAAATCCCTCCCAGCGTGCTACAAACTGGTTAAGCAATGATCTAGCTGCTTGATAACGAAGGGAAAAATATGACGAAGTCGGAGCTGATCGAACGTATTGTCACCCATCAGGGGCTGCTCTCGTCCAAGGACGTGGAGCTGGCCATCAAGACCATGCTTGAGCAGATGTCACAATGCCTTGCCACCGGCGATCGCATCGAGATCCGCGGTTTTGGCAGCTTCTCGCTGCACTATCGCGCCCCTCGCGTTGGCCGTAACCCGAAGACCGGCCAGTCGGTCAGCCTCGAAGGCAAGTTCGTGCCGCACTTCAAGCCCGGCAAAGAGTTGCGCGACCGGGTCAATGAAGAAGAGCATGAGGCCCACACCTGATTCCACAAGGAGCAATCTGATGCGTAACCTCAAGCGCGCCCTGGCGGCGGTGTTCGTGCTGCTGTTGGCGGCTGTGGTGCTGTTCTTCGTGCTGGAGAACCAGCAAACCGTCTCGTTGGTCCTGTTCGGTTGGGCTGCCCCGGCCATGCCGGTCGCAGTGCTGGTTCTGGCCGCCCTGGTCATTGGCCTGGCAGTCGGTCCGCTGTTGGGTGCCTACGGCGTGCAGCGCAGCAAGCGCAAGATCAAGGCTTCTGCCCGCCAGGCAGCATTGAGCGGTAACTAAGGGCATTTCCTACATCCGTTTGGGAAAGTGTCACCTATGCCTGCGCCGGCCGTCATGGAGTAATAACGCACTTCATTTTCGGCCCAGGCGAGTGTGCGCAGCATGGAATATCCCGTCCTTTCCCATCATGGTGGCACCCGCGGCGTCACTGGCTCCTGCCATCAACTGCACCTCGATCCGTCCACCAGCCTGCTGATCGACTGCGGCCTGGAGCAGGGCGCCGAGGCAGCGCCAGGAGCAGCATCGGCGCCGCTCGGTTTCGATGTGCACGGCATCCAGGCCCTGGTCATCACCCATGTGCATCTCGACCACGTTGGCCGCATCCCGGCACTGCTGGCTGCCGGCTACCGTGGCCCCATCCTGTGCAGCGAGCCGTCCGCCCGGCTGCTGCCACTGGTTCTGGAAGACGCCTACAAGCTGAGCGTCAGCAGCGAGCCCGCCCAAGTGGCAAGATACCTGGAGTTCATCCGCGACCTGATCGTGCCCCTGCCTTTCGAGCAGTGGCACACCCTGGTCGAGCAACCAGGGCTCAGCTGCCGAATTCGCCTGCAGCGCGCCGGGCATCTGCTGGGTTCGGCCTATGTCGAATGCGATGTGCAGCATGAACAAGCCAATACCCGATATGTGTTCTCCGGTGACCTGGGCTCCGGTGGCAACCCTTTGCTGCGCCCTTTGCAGCCCCCGGAACGAGCCGATGTGCTGGTATTGGAAAGCACCTACGGCGACCGCCTGCATCCGCCTGCAGGCGACCGTCAGCAGCGACTGGAAGCGGCCATCGACCGCGCCTTGGCTGACCAGGGCACGCTGCTCATTCCGGCTTTCAGCCTCGGCCGCACCCAGGAGTTGCTGTACGAACTCGAAAGCATTCTTCATCGCAAGGCCTTGCTGAACAAAGCCGGCCCGGCCCCCGACGGCGACCCGCTCGACTGGTCGCAATTGCCCATCATCCTCGACTCACCCCTGGCCCAGCGCATTACCGGTGTATATCGGGAACTGCACGATTACTGGAATGCCGAAGCCCGAGCGCGCCTTGCCGAAGGGCGCGACCCGTTGGGTTTCAGTCAGCTGATCAGCGTGGACACCCACGCCCGCCACCAGCAGGTGGTCAATTACCTGAAGAGCACCGGGCGGCCGGCGATCGTGATTGCCGGCAATGGCATGTGCTCGGGTGGGCGCATCGTCAATTACCTGAAGGCTATGCTGGGGGACTCGCGGCACGAGGTGATGTTTGTCGGTTACCAGGCCAAGGGCACGCCAGGCGCGGTGATACAGGCCAGCGAAGGGGCGGAAGGATTTGTGCAGATTGATCTGGATGGGCGGATGTATGAGGTGCGCGCAAAAGTTGTAACCTTGCCGGGCTACTCTGGTCATGCCGACCAGGCAGAGCTCGTGGCTTTTGCATCGCCGGACCGGGGCGGGGCCGAGCGCGTGGTGCTGGTACACGGTGATAACAATGCCAAGATGGCTCTGGGTAAGGCCATCGAAGAGAAAATCAAGCAGCAGGGGCGTTCGATCAAAGTCTTCATCCCATGAGGGCTATGCCAGCCAAATCTAGAGAGGGACAATCTTTTTGTTGCAAACGCAGCACTTCTAAGGGTGTGTAGGTGCATCCGATGGATGGCAGGTTTTTTTTAGCGTTTTGAGGAACTTGCCGAAGCAAACGGTTGACTTAGCCAAGGTGCCGACTCGGGGTTGAAGCGAGCCGCTCAGGATAGTAGCTTGATGGTCGTGATTTCGCATTGGAACGATAACCGATAGCAAGCTACATATTATAAATGATGGCCAAAGTATGGCTAAGGGCGGGTAGCTACAATAACATGCGCCAGCATCGGAGCGTGATTGGGGCAATGATCGTGGGGGGCTTGGCTTCTGGTATTCCGAATTTTCAGGGATTGCGGCAGGTCAGTCTCCGCGGCGCATAGTCGGTATCTAGCAGGTCAGCTTTTGCGACTTGTTAACGATCATGCATGCCTCCATTAGAGTTCAGGGCACTTCATGCAGCGCCGATATCGCCACGCCCAGAAGGATAAGTCAGTGTGACGCAAACACCTTTGAAAATTGCTGTGGTCAGCCAATATTTTTTTCCTGAAAACTTTATCATCAACGATATCGTTCGGGAATTGAGTGCGCTGGGTGTGCATGTTGAAGTTTTTACCGGCAAACCTAACTATCCAAGTGGTGAGGTTTTCCCAGGTTATACTGCCCATGATGCGGTTGAAGACTGCTTTGCTGGAACGATAGCTGTTCATCGGGCGCCACTGCGGCCGCGCAAGAAAGGTGGGGCGAAAAACCTGATCCTCAATTATTTTTCATTCGTGGCCAACGGCGTCAGGTACTTCACACGCCATGCAAAGCGCGGCCAGTTTGATGCCTACTTCGTATTTGCGCCATCGCCTGTCATTTCTGTAATTCCGGCACTAGCCATGAAACGCGCCCACCGTGCCCCTGTGTTTCTATGGGTACAGGACTTGTGGCCGGAAAGCCTTGCGGCCACGGGCTTCATTCGCAACAAATTCCTATTGTCGATCGTCGGCTTGCTGGTGCGCGGCCTTTATTGGGCCGTGGATGTATTGCTGGTACAGTCACGGGCGTTCATTGACCCGGTCAAGCGCTACGCGCGAGCCGACAAGATCAATTATTACCCCAACTCTTACCTGCAACAGGATGATTCCGGCGAAATCTGCAAATTGCCTGAGTCATTGACTGCCGTGTTGCGTAGTCACTTCTGCGTAGTGTTCGCCGGCAATTTGGGTAGCGCGCAAGGGTTGGCCACCATCGTCGAAGCTGCGCGGGTGCTGCACGCCGAGCAATCGCAAGCCCTTATCGTGATGGTCGGCACCGGCAGCAAAGCCGACTGGCTGGCAGAGCAGAAATGCAAATGGGGCCTGGACAACCTGATCATTGCTGGCGCCTACCCTCGTACGGCGATGGCCGAACTGTTCGAACTCAGTGCCGCATTGCTGGTTACACTCAAGCGAGACGAGATTTTCAGTTGTACCATTCCGAGTAAGGTGCAGGCCTACCTGGCAGCGGGCAGGCCGATAATTGGCAGCCTGGATGGTGAGGGCGCCCGCGTCATCAACGACGCTGCTGCCGGTATTACCTGCCCTGCCGAAGACGCGGCCGGGCTTGCAGCGTGCATAAGGTCGATGCTGGCCATGCCGCAGACGCAGCGAGAACAGATGGGCACACAGGCAAGGGCTTACTTCTTGAAACACTTCGAACTCAAGGCCCAGTGCAAGGCACTGGTGCGCATGTTCGAACAACGGATTGAACAGGACAAGGCGACGCAATGAACATATTGGTACTGGGTGTCTCGGGCATGCTGGGCAACGCCGTCTTCCGGTATTTCTCGGCCAATTCGCAGCACCGGGTGGTGGGCACGCTGCGCTCGTCGTCCGGGCGCAGATTCTTCACGCCTGATCAGGCTGAGCATCTACTGTGTGGTGTAGATGTACTCGATGCTGACGCGCTGATGGCGGCTTTCGCTAAGGCTAAGCCGGATGTGGTGATCAATTGCGTGGGCCTGATCAAGCAACTGGCTGATGCCAAGGACCCGCTTACTGCACTGCCAATCAACGCAATGCTCCCGCATCGCCTGGCTACGCTCTGCCGCGTGGCTGGCGCGCGCCTGATCCATGTCAGTACCGATTGCGTATTTTCGGGTGCCAAGGGCATGTACCGGGAACAGGACGAGTCTGACTGCACCGACTTGTATGGCAAGTCCAAATACATTGGCGAATTGCACGACCTTGATGATGCCGTAACGCTGCGTACATCCATCATTGGTCATGAATTGCAAAGCAATGCATCGCTGGTTGACTGGTTCCTGTCCCAGCAGGGCAATGTGAAGGGTTTCACCAAGGCGGTTTTCTCGGGGCTGCCGACCGCCGAACTGGCCCGGGTGATGCTGGACTACGTCATTCCCAACCCTGCGCTGAAGGGGCTTTACCACGTTTCTGCAGAGCCGATCGACAAGTATGAGCTGCTCAGGCAGGTGGCGAAGGTTTACGGCAAAGACATCAATATCGTACCGGACGACAAACTGGTGATCGATCGTTCGCTGGACTCTTCTCGCTTCCGTGCAGATGCGGGCTACCAGCCACCTTCCTGGCCGGCGCTCATACAATTCATGCACGAGCAGCGTCAATAACGAATTACAAGGAGCGCACAGGTGTTCGATAACAAGATTCTGATGATTACCGGTGGGACCGGTTCTTTCGGCAATACGGTACTCAAGCGTTTTCTGAATACCAACGTCAAGGAAATCCGCGTTTTCAGCCGCGACGAGAAAAAGCAGGAAGACATGCGTATTGCCTTGTCCAACGACAAGGTGAAGTTTTATATCGGCGATGTGCGTGACTATCAAAGCGTGGCAGAGGCCATGGTCGGGGTGGATTACATCTTCCATGCCGCTGCGTTGAAGCAGGTGCCGTCCTGCGAGTTCTATCCGATGGAAGCCGTGAAGACCAATGTCATTGGTACCGAAAACGTGCTGAATGCGGCCATCGCCAACGGAGTGCAGCGCGTGGTGGTGCTAAGCACCGACAAGGCAGTGTACCCGATCAACGCCATGGGCATTTCCAAGGCAATGGCGGAAAAACTGATGGTGGCCAAGTCACGGATGATTCCTCAGCAGGGCCCGGTGATCTGCGCCACCCGTTACGGTAACGTCATGGCCTCGCGGGGGTCGGTGATTCCGCTGTTCGTCGATCAGCTCAAGGCCGGCAACGAACTGACAGTGACCGACCCGAACATGACGCGCTTCCTGATGTCGCTGGAGGACTCGGTGGATCTGGTGCTGCATGCCTTCGAGAACGCCCAGCAGGGGGACATTTTCGTGCAGAAGGCGCCGGCCTCTACCGTGCAGGAGCTGGCAGAAGCGCTGCGCCAGTTGTTCAAGCGGGAAAACCCGATCAAGGTGATTGGGACCCGACATGGCGAAAAGCTCTACGAATCCCTTATTTCCCGCGAGGAAATGGCCAAGGCCGACGACATGGGCCGTTACTACCGGATCCCGGCCGACAACCGCGACCTGAACTACAAAAAATACTTTGTCGAAGGCGAACAGCATATCTCCGAGCTGGATGACTACACCTCCCACAATACCGAGCGGCTCGACATCGATGGCATCAAGGCCCTGCTGCTGAAACTCGACTATATCCAGGAACAACTCAATGCTTAAGGTCATGACCCTGGTCGGCACCCGGCCTGAACTGATCAAGATGAGCCGCGTCATCGCTGAACTCGACGAGCAGGCCAACCATGTACTGGTGCATTCCGGCCAGAACTACGATTACGAGCTCAACCAGGTGTTCTTCGATGACCTGGGCATTCGCAAGCCGGATCACTTCCTGGGGGCGGTGGGTAGCACGGCAGCCGGTACTATCGCCGAAGTCATCGCCAAGTCCGATGAAATCTTCGAGCTGGAAAAACCCGACGCCCTGCTGCTGTATGGCGACACCAACACGTGCCTGGCCGTGATCGCTGCCAAGCGTCGGAAGATCCCTGTGTTCCACATGGAGGCGGGTAACCGTTGCTTCGATCAGCGGGTGCCGGAAGAGCTGAACCGCAAGGTGCTCGACCACCTCAGCGACATCAATATGGTGCTGACCGAGCATGCCCGGCGCTACCTGCTGGATGAAGGTATCCGCCCGGAAACCATCATCAAGACCGGTTCGCACATGCAGGAGGTGCTGGACTACTACCGACCTCGTATCGACGCCTCCACGGTACTGGAGCGCGAGGGGCTGGAGGAGGGCAAGTACTTCATCGTCAGCACCCACCGTGAAGAGAACGTCGATACGCCACAGAACCTGCGCGATCTGCTGGCCTCGCTGCGCGCCCTGGCCGATACCTATGGCTTCCCGATCATCGTCTCCACCCATCCGCGTACCCGCAAGCGCCTCGAGGACCTGGGCGAAAGCCTGGAGCATCCACTGATTCGCTTCGTCAAACCTTATGGCCTGCTCGACTATATCCGTCTGCAGATGGGCGCGTTGTGTGTGCTCTCGGACAGCGGCACCATCACCGAAGAGGCTTCGCTGCTGAACTTGCCGGCGGTCACGATCCGTAACGCCCATGAGCGCCCGGAAGGCATGGATGAAGGCACCCTGATCATGTGCGGCCTTACCCCGGACCGCGTGCTGGATGCCGTGCGCGTGGTGATCAGTCAGCATGACCGCGGCCAGCGGGTGATCCCGGTGGTGCAGGATTACCTGGGCGGGCCGGTCTCCAAGCAGGTGGTACGGATCGTGTATAGCTATACCGATTACATTAACCGTACGGTCTGGTCCAAGTAACCAGTCCAAGGCTAGTTCCCGTCAATCACGCTAATCGGGGCCGCCTTGCGGGCCATTGCCGGCAAGCCAGCGTCAATTCTGAGCGGAGCTCAAGAATGGCGCGCTTTCTGTGGGAAGCTTGTCGCCGAAGGACTGTGCAGCAGCCCCTTTTTAGCCAGCTGACAGGTATCAGCGCTTACTAAACCCCGCCTTGGCTGATGGAGAAGCGAACGGCCTATGAACACGCTGGTAGTGATTGGGGGAAGCGGCTTCGTTGGCCGGCATTTCCTGGATGTATGTAACACGCTGGATGACACCGAGGTCATCTATGCGGTCCACCGTACCGAGCCCGACTGGTTGACCAACGCCACGGTGCATGTTGAACGCTTTGATGTGAATGACCCCAGGAGCCTCGCAGCCATACTTGTACCTGGCTGCACTGTGATCAATCTTTTGCGGCCCGATGGCAGTGGCTGGTTCGAACCGGCGATCGCCAATGTGCTCGCTGCGTGCGATCAAGCGCGCATCAAGCGTTATGTGCACGTGTCGAGTATCGATGTGTTCGGTGCCGCGCCGGACGCGGTGGTCGATGCCTCCACGCGGCTCGAACCAAGAACGCCATACGAGCGTGAGCACGCCGGTGCTGAAGCGCTGGCACGCGCGGTACCGGCTACCCGTTTCGAAGTGGTGGTGCTGCGCCTGGGAGCGGTGTTTGGTGATGGCGGGCTGAACATCGTGTCGTTCGTACGCGAAGTGTCCAGCGCGCCTGCCTGGAAGCTGGCATTACGCCGTATGCTTTACGGGCCTCGCCGCATGCACCTGGTCAGTGTTGAAAAGGTGGCGCAAACCTTGGCATTCGTTGCCCGGGTGCCACAGGTGCGCCAAGGGGAAGTCGTCCTCGTAACGGATGACGCGGCTCCGGAAAACAACTTTGGCTATTTGCAGGACGCCCTGATGCAGGCGTTTGGCCGGCCCTCGATCAGCTACTTGCCACACCTGCCGCAAGGTTTGCTCGGCTTACTGTTACGTATGCGCCGAATCAGCAATGCAAACCCGATGCGCCGCTTCAGTGAACGGCGGCTTGCTGAGTGGCAGCAGCCAACTACGGCCGACTTCAAACACCAATTGCAGCGCTACATCGTACTGCTGAGGGCGTCGGCATGAGGGTGTTACTGGTGAATATTTCACTGGATGCCAAGCTCGGCGGTGGTACAGCGGAGCGCACTCGGCACCTGGCGCTGCACCTGGCCAAGGCCGGTAGCACGTGCGAAGTCGTGGCCATGACCGGTAACTCGTGGCAGCAGGATTTTGACGAGCAGGGAGTGAAAAGCTATATCACTGGCCGCATCGGCCAGCGCTTTCCGATCCCGTTGCTCAACCCCTGGCGGGCTTGGCGCGCGGTGCGCAACGCCGATGTACTGCACATCATGGGCTACTGGAATCTGTTGAGCGTCGCCATGGGCCTGCTGGCGGTGATTGGTCGGCGTCCCTATATACTGTGCCCGGCGGGCGAATTTGCCTCAGTTGGTTCGCCACGACCGATCATGAAAGTGTTCCACTTGCTGCTGGGCCGTTGGCTGATCAAGTGGGCTTCAGGCTTTATCGCCATTACCGACCTGGAGCAGGGGCTGATTGCTCAGGTGGCAGGCATGCCGGCGGCTTCTATTCCGGTTATCGGCAATGCCGTGGCTGAGCCAGGTCCGACGTGGGGGGCAGGGGCTGTGCCACTGCCGGATGAGCCCTTCATTCTGTTCATGGGCCGGCTTGCCCCGGTCAAAGGGCCGGACTTCCTCATTCAGGCCTATCTCGACTCGCCCACGGCGCAGCGTTACCCCTTGGTGATGGCTGGTCCGGACTTTGGCATGCAGCAGGAACTTCAGGCTCAGGTAGATGCCTCGGGCCTGGCCGGGCGCATTCACTTCATCGGTTTTCTTGACGAAACACAGCGTACCCAGGTGTATCGCCAGGCAATGATGCTGGTCATTCCTTCGCGTTCGGAGGCCATGTCGCTGGTTGCCCTGGAAGCCGGGGTTGTCGGTTTACCGGTTTTGCTCACTGATACTTGCGGTTTCGACCAGGTCGAGCAGGTACAGGGTGGGCTGGTGGTCCCGGCCAGTGCTGCAGGTATCGCTTCAGGCCTTGAGCGTATGCTGGCTGATTCTGCCGAGCTCAAGGCCAAGGGCGGGCGACTCAAGGCCTACATTATCGAGCACTACACCTGGTCGGCCACGGTGCAGGTGATGTTGCAGCGTTTTACCCGCCTGTTGCGTACGGGTTCGATGGTCGAGTGAGCGTGCCTGTCGGCTTCGCCGGAGGGCATCGCAGTTGTGCTGGCTCCCCGGCGATGCAGGATGACAAGGCGCAGCTGTCCTTTCAACGATTCATGGCGGTCAGGTTTGAAATGTCGGTGCTTGAGCGTTGTTATAAAGGCGTTACCCAGGAGCATGTGCTGTTTGCATTGTTTTTCCTGGCGATATTTTATGGAAATATCTATGCAAGGGTGACGCTACCGCTCGCGATATATATCTTGCCGATGCTGGCGTTACGCTTGAAGATCAGAACGATCAAGTGGCAGGCGGTGATGCCCGCGCTGGCTTGCCTGCCGGTAGTGTTTCAGTTTTTCGGTGCGTACCCACCGATCAAGAATGATATCTCCGTCTACTTTTGCTTCTTTTACTCTGCCGTATCCATCCTGGTGCTGAGCAGATGCAGGGTCGAAGAATTGCTGGTTCAGAACTGCATCCTCTTCGGCTGTATATTGATTGCGTTCATCATGCTGGCGAATGCGGCGCTTGGTTATCGGGAACAGCTCGATTTCTACACCTTGAAGAATCTGGTTGCGACGCCTCTGGGAAGCTCCAACTACCTGGCCGTCTTTTTGCTGGTCGGTACTCTGGTGGCTTTGTATGCCAGGCAGTACCTATGTGCCATTGCCCTGGTTGGAGCATTCATGTTCACGTTTTCCCGTACCGGGTATGCGATGTTGATGCTCGCTGTCGCCATCTGGTTGCTCGACACCAGAACCACACTGCTTACCCGATACCCCCGTTTTTTCGCCTTTGCGTTCATTACCTGCAGCCTGATTGTGTTCCTGACCGCTTTCTTCCTGAAAGACGGGTTGCCGGAGTCCTTGTCCATCCGCGCAGGCCTTTGGCATGCGGCGGTGTATCACATTGCCGACCATCCGCTGATCGGTACGCCACGCTCCGAATATTTCTACATATTCAATGGATTGGCATGGGACCCGCACAATTCGATCTTGAACATGCTCCTGTTGCTGGGGGTGGGCGGTACTGCCGTCTACCTGTTTTATCTTTACTGCGTCATGCGGCTGTTTTCGCAACTGGCAAGCGGCTCGACGTTTTGGCGCTCGGTTTTCATAGCCTCAGCCGTTACACTCCTTTGGAGCCTCTTTGAAGTAGTTTTACTGACACCGGCTTATGATACTTTGCTGGCATCGCTGTTTGCGCTGGCTATCGCCAGAAGCTCAGGTGCCGAATTGGCCGCGTCGCCAGCTGTGTCTGAAAGCAACAGTGTCGGCCTGACCGTGGCGAGATAAGGTTCAGCTTGCCGGTTGCACCTCGCTAGCCGATTTGCGGCGTCCTGCCAGGGTTGAGCTGCAAATGAACAGGGTAAATGCATAGGGCATCCAAACGATCGGGCGCTGGTAAATGCTTAACGCAAACAGACCGAAGAACAGCAGCACCCACAAACGGCGCTTGGCATTGTGGGTTATGGCCAGGGTCAGGCTGATCATGGCCAAGGCGAACAGCACGGCACCGATCAGGCCAAAATCTGTAAGTATGCGTGTCACCACCTGCGAAACCCCGCCATAGACCACGCTGGAGTCGGCCCCCATGCCGAACAGCAGAGTACGGGTGTCTGCATCCAGGTACCGGGCGAAGAGTTTGTCCATCTCTGGTAACGAGCGATTGTTGATGTACTCGGTCTGGCGCAATTGTTGGTCAGGTTCTGGCGGTTGCACTGCAACTGGTGCAGCAGACACTGGGGCGCCAGTGCTGGCCGATGATGTGGCGTTTTTACCCTGCGGGATGACCAGTGCTTGTCGGGTCGGAGTGCTCGGGTCAAGGGCGTGTGTCCGTGCTGGCGTGGGTGCCGTTGGTTGCCGGTCCGGGCCGTCAGGCTTGATGATGCCCAATACCAGCAGGCCGAACAGCCCGAGGATGGCCAGTGGAAGCAGGGTCAGCGGTGAGCGCGCCTGCATCAGACGGAACAGGAAGCCGATGGTAGCCATGACTATGAATGCCAGGGAAAACGACAACACACCACCAACAAAGATGATGAGAAAAGGGAAAGGCTTGAGCCTGAAGCGGTTGCCCGCCAGGAGGAATGCCGAAACTGTGCCGACCATGCCGGGCTCGTCGTACATGGCGCACAACCGGTAGAGTTCGCCACCCCAAGGTAGCGACACGTGGTTGCCGGACAGCAGAAGCGCCCCGGGTGCGTGCAAGTAGAAACCCCCGGCTTCAGCCATCGCAGGGTTGAGCAGAGGCAGGCGGTCCATATGCACCGTCAGGCCGGCAATCTTGCACAGGGACACGACGATACCCGGGATCAGGCTGACCGCGAAGAACCAGGCGAACCATTGCAGTACCTTGCCGCGGCGCTGGTCTGAGAACACCGCAAGGGCAAAGATGGTTGGTAGCACGAAATACCAGCGCGTAGTACTGCCGTCGAGCTTGGGCAACATGCTGATGTAGAGCACGAAAAGGCATATCAGGATGAACCCTGGCACCTCGCGCCGGCGCGGGCGGTCGCCGAGCAGGAAGGCGCCGATGGCCAGGCAACCCGAAAGCATCCCGGCAATTGCCATGTGACGCAACGAATTCCAGAGAAAATACGGGTTCAGTGTTACCCAGGCGCATAGCGAAAATAGCGGCGCCAGCATGGCGTCAATGGGTGCGCTCGAGCTGTAAGTCCTTATAGCCACAGTCATAGTGAGGGGATCTGCCTGATCACACCTGAGCCAGGCCGATCAACAGGCAGTATCGGCATGTGCTCGGCTTAGGGTTGGGAGGATTGACCTCGCTTTGACAAGTAGCGAGGCGCAGCGGTGCGATAATCTTTCGCACGTTCGTCGGATACCTCCGGCGATCCCCTCTGTCCCTGAAGCCGAAACGATGAATTAAAGCGCTGGTGTGAGTGCAACCGACCCCGTTCTTGGAGCACTTACAATAATGCGCGCCAGATACAATCCCGCGATGAACCCAAGTAGTTCGATGAGGAAGAACATCTGCACGCGCGGGAAGTTGGTCTGCACCACCAGATAGGCCAAGGCCACACCAATGGTCGCGCGAGTGAATACATTGCCAACCAGTTGGCTGGCCAGCCGTTCGGCAAGAATGCCGGCGGCAAACAGCAGTGTCAGGCCGGCGGCCAGCACTGCCAGGTTGCCGCTGTAGAGCAGAATGGCCAGCGGGCCGGGAATGGTCATGAACGTGAAGTTTTCGAAAGCCTGGTACTGTGCATTCGACATACGCTGGTAGATGGCCTGAGTGCCGGCTTCCGGGCGCTCGGCCAGGCTGCGCAGAAATAGAGGCCAGCCGGTGTTTTCGTGGCTGACCACCGCCAGTATGCCTTCCAGGCCAACCCAGCGGTCCACCACCAGTTTGCTCAGCTCCATCAGCATACCTTTCCAGCGGGCACGCTTGACCTCGGCGGTTTCCTCGAGAGGAGCCACGGTTACTGGAACAGGTTTTGCGTAGACAGGCGCCGCCGATACCGGGTTCGCGATCAGCCGCAGTTGAGGCAGTGCTGGTGCCAGTGCGCCTGCAACCGCCTGCGCTGAATCGGCCGGTGCTATGAGCAGGCTGGTAGATGGACGCGCAGGCGCCAGTCTGACGTCGCTCACCGCCTGCTCGCCGATAGCCATGGAGGCCACGACTGGCCGGGCTTGGGCGAACGACTGCAGTCGGTCGGCAGACACCAATAGCAGTGATGCCACGAACAACACCGCCGTCACCAGCAGAATCCTGATCCATTGGACGAAGCGCAATGCAGTGACCAGATCGCGGCCATGCACCAGGTAAACCGCGAACGGCGCGGCCACATGCAGGATCATCTGCGCCCGACTGCCCATGGATACCGCTGTTACCGCGCCTTCCAGAATGAGAATGTAGAACAGCGTCTCCAGCTTCATCTGGCGCGCCTGTACCAGCCAGTAACCCAGGGTGGCAAGCAGGATCAGGTTGCCCCAGGCGATCATGAACGAGACCAGTACGTAGACGTAGCTGTGGAGCTTCAGCGCAGGCTCGGTGCCCACCTTGAGAATGGCAAACTTGAAATTTGCGGCCAGTAACAGGGCCGTGAGCATTATGGCCAGCCACATGGACGGTTTGAGCAGCCCGCGCGGCCGCTCGATATGGATGACTGCTGGCGGCTGTAGGCGCGAAGCAACGGCTTGGCAGGCCAGTAGTGTGGCAAATGCGATGTTCAGGGCCAGCATGGCCGAATCCCATGCCTTCGACGAATCATCGAAGGCCCCGATTGGTTCGATGAACTGGGTGCCGAGAATGAAATGCAGCACCAGCTTCGCCCAGCAGCCGAGAATCAGGAATGCCAACAGGAAGAACGAGAAGAAGCTGGTGCGGTTGGACAGCAAGCTGCGTACCAGCAAGCCGGCCAGAAAACCGTTAAGTAGCAGCGGCGCCAGGGACGCTGGATAGTCCACTGCTGCGGCGAGGGTGGCCACGGCAACCAGCAGTAACGCACTGACATGCAAGTAGCGGTTACCCAGCAAGTGAGCTTGAACACTCTTCATCCGCGCGCTCCAGGAGGGGGGAGAATGGTTTTGCTGCTCTCGATACCTGCGGGACCGCTGAACCTACAGGCGCTGCACAAGATTAACGGAGTTGGGGCAATCATCGATTGCCCCGGAAACTCAGGCTTTGGACTTGGGCCTGAAAATGGTCAGCACGTAACTTACCATCTTGCGGGAAAGAATCGACGGCGGGTCCAGCAGTGCGGCCTTGCCCATGCGTACCACGAACATTGCATAGCGCCCGGAGAATCCGTGCATGAAGCCCGAAAGCATATGGGCATTGGCAACCGCCTTGCGCTTCCAGCCAAGGATGGAAGGCGACAGACCGCTGGTCTGGTAAAGGCTGTTGATTACCTTCAGCGGCTCGTCGGAACGTTCGGCGTTGCATGGGTTGTAAGTGGTCGAGCCGGAGTGTATGCGGAAGTCTGCCAGTGGCTCGGCCACCCGAGTAAATGGCCCGTATTGGCAAAGGCGCAGGAAGAAGTCCATGTCCGGGATATTGCGCAGCCCGGTGTTCCAGCCACCCACCTTGTCCCACACCGAACGCCGGAACAGCGCCCCAGGGCCTGGCAGGCACTGGAAGTTTGCGATCAGCAGGCGCTCTTCGTAGTCGGGTGTCTGCACAGTGCGCACGTGCTTGGAGTCTTCATCGATGACGCAGAAGTCCGGGTAGGCCAGCACGGCCTCAGGCTCCTTGGCCATGGTTGCGACGATGGCCTCGACGGCGCGTGGGTGCAGGCGGTCGTCGGCGCTCAGGTAACCTAGCAGCTCGCCACTACTTTGCTGCCAGCCAAAATTCATCGCCGCACTCTGTCCGGCGTTGACTTGGCGGTAACGAATGAAATTGCCCGGGTGTTGCTCCAGCAGTGCCGCGGTGTCGTCGGTGGAGCCATCGTCGACGACGATCAGCTCTACGTTCGGGTAGGTCTGCTGTAGCACACTGTCGATCGCATCCAGAACATAGCGCCCGGTATTATAGGTAGGGATGATGATCGACACCTTGGGCATTATGTTGCTAGCGTCCATGAGATACCTTTCGACGGTAATAGAGGCGCATGAACCTGCGCAATGAAGAGTAATCGGCGGTAGTGCTGAGGTTGAATATGCGTTTGACGCAATAGATCTGTGCCAGCGATTGGCAGACCCCACCGAGGCTGTATACCACGGCCAAACCGATGATTCCATGCAGCCACATGGCCACTAGTCCGGCCGCAATCATGCATAGGCCGCTGATCACGGAAATGCGCATGGCCACGTGCTGTTTCTGCAGCATCATCAGCACAAACCCGGCAGTACCTGCGTAAGTTTGCGCCAGTTGCGAAACGCCGAGGATGGCAAAAATATAGTATGCATTGGCGTATTCGCTGGACCAGACATGGGCCAGCAGGAACTGGCCGCACAGAATGAACAGTAGGTAGCCCGCCAGGCCGAGCACCGTCGCTGCACCAGCGCCCACCCCCAGCACGCGCTGCAGGTAGCGCCTTTTGCCCCGAACCCAGATGCGCCCGATGGAGGGCGCCACCACCGTGTTGATCACTGCCAAAGGTATCAGTACCAAGGCTGCCAGGCGTGAAGCCAGGCCATAGATAGCCAGCCCGGCCGCATCACCGAACCAGGCGATGATCCATAAGTCGGCCTGCGCCATGATGAACAGCACCACGGTAGTGGTGAGGTTGGGGCGGGTTTCACGCAGCAGGGTAGTATAGCCAATGTTGCTGCCTGGCTTGTCCTGCTGCTGCGCCCGATACCAGCGCCGCAGACTCCAGGCGCCCAGCAGCGTGGTGCAGCCGGCACCCACCGCACCGGCCAGGATCAACGTGCTCAGCTCTATGTGCAATTCGCCGCGCCAGGCCAGGATCACCGTTGCTGCACTGGCCAGGCTGGCCCCGGTGGTCAGGAAGCTGGCTTGCACGAAGTGGCCCAGCGCCCGGTGCTGTTCGGACAGGATAGTGCTCATCGCCGCCAGGATCATGCTCAGCGACACGAGCGGGGCAATACCGTGCAGCAGGCGCAGCAGGTCGTCGCCTTCGTAACGCGACAACACCTGCATGAAAACGTTGAACCCGATGGCCAGGGCAATGGTCGAAAGCACCGCCAGCAGCAAGGTGCGGCGTAATACCTGTTTGACCTGACCACCGTCGCGGTGCCCCTGTGCTGTGGAAATACAGGCCGGTGCGGTGATGCTTAGCCCCAACTGGCCCAAGGTAGCGAGTGCGGCAATCAGCGATTGCGCCAGAAAGAACAGCCCCACCGAAGTTTGCGGCATGGTCAGGGGAATGATGATGCCCGTCAGGGCGCCGGTACCCAGCAGCAGGAAGCGGCCAAATATGGCGGCAATACTTGCGGCTATGGGGGAGGATAGCGCGTTGGTGACTTTCCCTGTGGACATGGATTCTTATAGGTACCTGGAACGGAGGAGGGATTCTGTTTTGTTTTGCATAGGCTGTCCATGCTCTGTATGCAATGGCGTCGAGGCATTTTGATATCGCTCATGGATATGAGCTGGAATATCGACAGCCGATTTGTAGTTTTGGTTCGGATTCATTAGGGTCGTGTGTATCCGCTGTTCAGCTTGCGCAAATTAGCTGATGCCTGGGTGTCCTAGACCAAGGTTTTGTCAGAAATTTCTGCATGTTACGTGCGAGCCTTCAATTGTCATGCGTTCTGTCCGATAGTAATAACCACTAAACCCAAAAAGTGATCAGGTGCGAATGAAAGTAATTTTGACGGGTGCGTCCGGCTTCGTCGGGGGGGCAGTACTGAAGGCGCTCAGTCGTAATGCAAACGTCGAGACAGTCGTCCCTTTGCGTTCACCATTGCGCCAGATGCCAGCTGGGGTTGTCAGTTACCCGATTGGCGACCTCACCGATGACCAGAGCGCGCAGTTGCTGGCCCACCGTCCCGATGTGGTGGTGCACTGTGCATCGCGCGTGCACATCATGAGCGACACCGCCAGCGACCCGCTGGCAGAGTTTCGCCGCATCAACGTTGACGGTACCTTGGCCTTCGCCCGCGCTGCCAGCGCGGCCGGTGCCCGCCGTTTCGTGTTCATCAGCTCTATCAAGGTCAATGGCGAGCAGACCCACCCTGGCCAGGCCTATAGTGCCGATGACATGCCGCACCCGGTCGACCCCTACGGTATTTCCAAGCACGAGGCGGAGCAGGGGCTGCTGGCGCTGGGAGCGCAAACCGGTATGGAAATCGTCATCATCCGCCCGGTACTGGTGTATGGCCCGGGGGTGAAGGCCAACTTCCTCAGCATGATGCGCTGGCTTGACCGTGGCGTGCCGTTACCTTTTGGCGCCATTCACAACCGTCGCAGTCTGGTGGCGCTGGACAACGTGGTGGACCTGGTACTGACCTGCATTGACCACCCGGCAGCGGCCAACCAGGTGTTTCTGGTCAGTGATGGCGAAGACCTGTCCACCACCGAACTGCTGGCGCGCATGGCCAGAGCCCTGGGCAAGCCGGCACGTCTGCTGCCGGTGCCGGCCTGGCTGTTGAGCAGCGGTGCCAAGGTCCTGGGCAAGGGTTCGCTGTCCCAGCGCCTGTGTGGCTCGCTACAAGTAGACATCGATAAAACCTGTAAACTGCTCGGCTGGCGACCCCCGGTGCGGGTGGATGCGGCCCTTTTGGCTGCAGCCAGGTACTATCAGGAAAAAAACAATCAATGATGCTCTTTTGGGCTTTACCCACCGTACTGCTGCTGTCCTTGCTGATGACCGCCGGCCTGCGCCGCTACGCGCTGGCGCGAAGTGTCATCGATGTGCCCAATGCCCGCAGTTCGCACACCGTACCTACGCCACGCGGTGGTGGTGTGGCGATCGTGGTGACTTTCCTGCTGGCTATTGTCGGTGTAATGCTCAGCGGGGTAGGGGAGAGCCGCACGCTGATGGCTCTGGGTGGCGGCGGTGCGCTGATCGCCATTATCGGTTTTATGGACGACCACGGTCACATTCCGGCCCGCTGGCGTCTGCTGGGGCATTTCATAGCCGCCACCTGGATGCTGGTCTGGATGGGCGGGCTGCCGCCGCTCACTTTCTTTGGCTGGCAGGTGGATCTAGGTTGGCTGGGGGGGGTACTGGCCGCCGTATACCTGGTGTGGCTGCTGAACCTTTACAACTTCATGGACGGCATCGACGGCATTGCCAGCATCGAAGCCATCACTGTGTGCCTGGGAGCGGCTTCGCTATACTCTTTGGCGGGCTTGGGGGGGCATGCCGTGCTGCCATTGCTGCTGGCCGCTGCGGTGGCCGGGTTCCTGTTCTGGAACTTCCCGCCGGCAAAAATCTTCATGGGTGACGCTGGCAGCGGCTTCCTCGGCATCGTCCTCGGAGGCCTGTCTTTGCAGGCGGCCTGGTTGGCCCCGGAGCTGCTCTGGTGCTGGTTGATCCTGCTCGGGGTGTTCATTGTCGACGCAACCTATACCTTGGTGCGCCGCCTACTGCGCGGTGACAAGGTGTACGAGGCCCATCGCAGCCACGGCTATCAGTTCGCCTCGCGGCAATTCGGCAGGCACCTACCGGTAACGCTGGCGGTAGCCGCGCTGAACCTGTGCTGGTTGCTGCCGATAGCTTTTTGCGTTGCGCGGCTAGGCCTGGATGGCACAGTGGGCGTGTTGCTTGCCTATATCCCGCTGGTGCTGCTGGCGGTGCGCTTTCGCGCTGGCCAGATTGAAGAAAGACATTAAGGTGATGTGAGCGACTTGATGTCAGGGAATTTCTGGAAACGTTTCAGAGGAGCGATGGACAAGGTGCGCGCTAAACTGCTTGCTCTACCACGTAGATACAAACGCTTGCTGCAGGTGTTGACCGATGTGGTCCTGATCTGGGCTGCCTTGTGGCTGGCGTTCGTGGTACGCCTTGGCATCGACGAGTTGGCCAACCCCATCCTCGACCACGGCTGGCTGTTCCTCGTCGCGCCGATGGTAGGCATCCCTCTGTTCATCCGCTTTGGTCTGTACCGCGCGGTAATGCGCTACTTCGGCACTGACGCGCTGATTGCCATCACCAAGGCTGTAACCCTGTCCGCGCTGATTCTCGGTTTTATCATTTATTGGTCAAGCAACCATCAAAACGTAGTGCCACGCTCCATCACCTTCAACTACTGGTGGCTGAGCCTGATCATGGTCGGCGGCCTTCGTCTGGCCATGCGCCAGTACTTTCTTGGCGACTGGTTTACCACCGCCGTGCAGCACGTGCCCTTTACCAATAGCAGCCGCGGCGACGGTTTGCCGCGGGTGGCCGTGTATGGTGCTGGTGGTGCCGGCAACCAATTGGTTGCAGCCTTGCGGTCCGACCGAGCGCTGCGCCCGGTAGCGTTCATCGACGATGATCCGAGCATCACCGACAGGGTGATTGCCGGCCTGCAGGTGTACCGCCCTGACCAGTTGCAAGACATGATTGATGCTACCGGCGCCCAGGAAATTCTGCTGGCCATACCATCCTCCACCCGCACCCGCCGCCGCGAGATCCTCAACTTCCTTGAAGGCTACCCGCTGCACGTGCGCAGTATCCCCAGCTTCATGGACCTGGCCAGCGGCAAAGTCAAGGTGGACGACATCCAGGAAGTGGACATTGCTGACTTGCTGGGCCGCGATGCGGTGCCCGCTCAGGCCGACCTGCTGGAGCGCTGCATCGTCGAGCAGACTGTGATGGTGACCGGTGCCGGTGGTTCGATCGGCTCGGAACTGTGCCGACAGATTCTGGGCCAGGCGCCGAAAACCTTGCTGCTGTTCGATCACAGCGAGTTCAACTTGTACAGCATCCTCTCCGAACTCGAGCAGCGCATAGCCCGCGAATCGCTGTCGGTGTGCCTGGTACCAATCCTGGGTTCGGTCCGCAACCAGCCGCAACTGTTCGATATAATGAAAACCTGGCGGGTCGACACCGTCTATCACGCCGCCGCCTACAAGCACGTGCCGATGGTGGAGCACAACATCGCCGAAGGCCTGATGAACAACGTCATCGGCACCCTGCACACCGCCCAGGCTGCGCTTCAGGCTGGCGTTGCCAACTTCGTGCTGATTTCTACCGACAAAGCTGTGCGCCCTACCAACGTGATGGGCAGCACCAAACGCTTGGCGGAAATGACCCTGCAAGCCCTTAGCCGGGAAATGGCGCCAGTGCTGTTCGGCGACAGCAGCAATGTCTCGCAGGTGAACAAGACACGTTTCACCATGGTTCGCTTCGGCAATGTGCTGGGCTCGTCGGGTTCGGTGATTCCGCTTTTCCACAAACAGATCAAGGCAGGTGGCCCGCTGACGGTCACCCACCCGAAGATCACCCGTTACTTCATGACCATCCCCGAAGCGGCGCAGCTGGTGATTCAGGCCGGCTCGATGGGCAAGGGTGGTGATGTGTTCGTGCTGGATATGGGCGAGCCGGTGAAGATTGTGGAGCTGGCTGAGAAGATGATTCACCTGTCCGGCTTCAGCGTGCGCTCCGAACGTAACCCGATGGGCGATATTGCCATCGAGTTCAGCGGTCTGCGGCCAGGGGAGAAGCTGTACGAGGAGCTGTTGATTGGCGATAACGTGATTGCCACTCGCCACCCGATGATCATGAGCGCCAACGAAGACTTCCTGGCCTGGGATACGCTAAAGGATGTGCTGCGGCAATTGCTGGCGGCGGTGGCGGCAGATGATTTTGTGCGGGTACGGCAGTTGTTGCGCGAAACTGTAAGCGGCTATTCGCCGGAAGGCGAGATTGTGGACTGGCTTTACCAGCAGCGACGGCTGGAACCCTGATTCAGCTGCAGTGCGCGGGTTAGTCTTGCTCAAGGCTCAAAGGTTTGCACTAACCCTGTGGGAGCGGATTTACCCGCGAAGAGTGTGATTCGGTATATGGCGCCGCTGCGCCGGTGCCCCCACAGGGATAGTGAATGCCTTGCACCCAGCATTGCGCTCTGCCCCAAAGATGCCAATCAACGTATGTTTACCTTTGAAGGCAATTCAATGAAAGCAATGCTGGACCCCAGGAGGCTCCAGACGCGGTTTCGCCACGTTGTCCCAGCATGCGGAATTCTCGTACAAAACCACGGTCTATAAGCCTCAGTTCAAAAGCTGCGTGACTTGGGAGGGGCCCATAGTCGGCATTCCATAATCTATTGACCCTTCCCGTTAGGCACGGATTACAGGGCAAAGTGCTGCAAGGCTTAAGCTCCGTTGACTGAGCGAAGTAGACCAGGCGGTCATGGTTCAATGTCACGATGACATCGTTCCAGCTCTCGGGCCAAGCGCCAACAAGCTAGAATCCAGGAAGGTGGAAGAGCGGACCATGACAGCGGAAGCAGACATATATGGCCATTCTGGTAACCGGCGGTGCGGGCTTCATTGGCGCGAACTTCGTGCTGGACTGGCTGGCCGGCAATGACGAGCCCGTGGTCAACCTCGATAAACTTACCTACGCAGGCAACCTGCAGACCCTGAGCAGCCTGCAGGACGACGCGCGGCACATTATCGTGCATGGCGACATTGGTGATTCCGCGCTGGTAGAGCAGCTGCTGAAAACCCACCAGCCACGCGCCATCGTCAACTTTGCCGCCGAGTCCCACGTCGACCGCTCGATCCATGGCCCGGAAGACTTCATCGAAACCAACATTGTTGGCACCTTCCGCCTGCTGGAAGCCGTACGCGCCTACTGGGGCGGCCTGGGTGAGCAGGCGCGCCAGGCCTTCCGCTTCCTGCATGTGTCCACCGACGAAGTGTACGGTTCGCTGGCCGCCGACGAACCGGCCTTCACCGAAACCCACCAGTACCAGCCCAACAGCCCGTACTCGGCCAGCAAGGCCGCCAGCGACCATCTGGTGCGCTCGTACCACCACAGCTACGGGCTACCGGTGCTGACCACCAACTGCTCGAACAACTACGGCCCTTATCACTTCCCGGAAAAGCTCATCCCGCTGATGATCGTCAACGCCCTCGCCGGCAAACCGCTGCCGGTATACGGCGACGGCCAGCAGATTCGCGACTGGTTGTACGTCAAGGACCACTGCAGCGCCATCCGCCGCGTGCTGGAAGCCGGCAAGACCGGCGAGGTGTACAACGTGGGCGGCTGGAACGAAAAGCCCAACCTGGAAATCGTCAACCGCGTGTGCGCCCTGCTGGACGAACTGCGCCCCCGTGCCGACGGCAAGCCCTACGCCGAGCAGATCACCTATGTGACCGACCGCCCAGGCCATGACCGCCGCTACGCCATCGACGCCCGCAAGCTCGAGCGCGAACTGGGTTGGAAGCCTGCCGAAACCTTCGAAACCGGCATTCGCAAGACCGTGGCCTGGTACCTCGACAACCAGGAGTGGGTGCAGAACGTACAGTCCGGCAGCTACCGCGACTGGGTCGAGAAAAACTACGCAGGGCGCTCGGCATGAAGATTCTGCTACTGGGCAAGGACGGTCAGGTAGGTTGGGAGCTGCAACGCAGCCTGGCCTCGTTGGGGCAGGACGTAGCCTCGAAAGTTCAAGCATTCCTGCCATTGATCACCGATGTGTACTCCGCTTCGGCGAAGTGGCCGACCAACCTGTGCATGTTCAGGAAACCCACGAGAAATGACCATCATGAAGCGTAAAGGCATCATTCTGGCGGGCGGGTCGGGTACCCGACTGCACCCCGCAACCCTGGCAATTTCCAAGCAACTGCTGCCGGTGTACGACAAACCGATGATCTATTACCCGCTGACCACTCTGATGCTGGCGGGCATCCATGACATCCTGATCATCTCCACCCCCCAAGACACCCCGCGCTTTGAGCAGCTGCTGGGTAACGGTCACCGCTGGGGTATCAACATCACCTACGCGGTGCAACCATCCCCGGATGGTCTGGCGCAGGCCTTCCTGATAGGCGAAGGCTTCATTGGTAACGACCCCACAGCACTGGTGCTGGGTGACAACATCTACTACGGCCACGACTTCCAGCAATTGCTGCGCAGTGCTATGGATCGTCAGGGAAGCGCCAGCGTGTTCGCGTACCACGTGCATGACCCCGAGCGCTACGGCGTAGTCGAGTTCGACGGGCAGGGCAATGCCATTAGCCTGGAAGAGAAACCAACCAAGCCCAAGTCCAGCTATGCCGTGACCGGGTTGTACTTCTACGACAATGATGTGATCGAGATTGCCAAGAGTATTCGGCCATCCGAACGGGGCGAGTTAGAGATTACCGATGTGAATCGGGCTTACCTGGAACAGCACCGGCTGTCGGTGGAGATCATGGGGCGCGGGTATGCCTGGCTGGATACCGGTACGCATGATTCGTTGCTGGAGGCGAGTGGATATATCGCGACTATCGAGCGGCGGCAGGGATTGAAGGTAGCCTGCCCGGAAGAGGTGGCATACAGGCAAGGATGGATTGGGGCCGAGGAGTTGTTGAGGCTGGCTGAGCCTTTGGCGAAGAATGGGTACGGGCAGTATCTGAGGCGGTTGGTGCAGGGAACGGTTTTTTAAGGGCGATGCGGTTCCACATTTGAAGCTGGCATTCCTTGGCGAGTGCATTGTGCCGCTGTTGGCAGCACAGGGCGAGTCTGCATTTTCTCGCCGGCTGGTCAAATTTTCAGCCTGAAAGTGACCGGGCAGATAATTTCTGTGATTTCAGTGACGATTTTGGTTGTTTTGGTTCTGTTTTTTAAAGAAAATTTTATCTGGAGCGCAAGAATTTCACGAGATATTCAGAAACTGATGCGAATGTGCTATCCTTCCTCGCGATTTTGTGCAATGGCTTTTTGATGGCACTCAAGTTTAGTTTAGGGTATCTGCGGAAGCAGTTGTCATTTCAGGGAAGGCAAGCGTGGCGGTGCTCACTCAACCCCCTGGCGTTCACACGCCGGACAGACTCCTATTCGCTCAGGAATTAAGCATTCCTGAGCTTGCGCGTGTGGCGATCCTCATGTGCACCTATAACGGTGCCAATTTCCTGTCTCAGCAGCTGGATTCTTTCGAGCGGCAAACCTATCGAAACTGGGTCCTCCACGTGTCGGATGACGCCTCGCAGGACGGTACGCTGGACGTACTCGAAGGGTACGTGGATTCGTGGGGCTCGCACCGCATCAAAGTAGTGAGTGGTCCCCAAGCCGGCTTTGTGCGTAATTTCCTTTCGCTGACCTGCAGGGCTGACATCGATGCGGATTATTTCGCGTGGTCGGACCAAGATGACGTTTGGTGCCCAAGCAAGCTCCAGGCGGCTGTAGAGTGGCTTTCGAGTGTGCCTGCCGACCAGCCTGCCCTTTATTGTGGCCGCACCCTGCTGATTTGTGACGGGGGAATCCATCGCGGGTTATCGCCAAATTTTGCCTCGCCACCGCATTTCAAAAATGCACTGGTACAGAGTATCAGCGGAGGCAACACCATGGTCTTCAACAAGGCCGCGCGTGCCTTGATCATGGAAGCCGGTGCTGAATTGACCGTGCCCTCCCACGACTGGTGGTGCTATCAGCTGATCACTGGTGCGTCTGGCGCCGTTCGCTACGACCCTGAACCCCGGGTTTTTTACCGGCAGCATGCCGACAATGTCATCGGCAGCAACTCTGACTGGTGCGCCCGCCTGCGACGCCTGGTCATGGTATTCCAAGGGCGTTTCTATGAGTGGAATGCCCAGAATATCCGTGCCTTGGAGAGCATGAGTCACCGGTTGAGCAAAGATCACCGCAAGACCCTCAAGCTGTTCAAGACAGCCCGAAAACGAAGCCTGCCTGTGCGCGTCTACAAAGTGCTCAAAGCAGGCCTGCATCGTCAGACCCTCCTTGGCAACCTTGGGTTGCTGCTCGCGACAATACTGAAAAAGATCTGATCAAATGACTATTCTGGTAACTGGTGGCGCCGGCTTCATCGGCGCCAACTTCGTGCTTGACTGGGTTGGCCAGTCGGGTGAAACCGTCATCAACCTGGACAAGCTGACCTATGCCGGGAACCTGGAGAATCTCTCCACCCTGGAAGGTAACCCGCAGCATGTGTTTGTGCATGGCGACATCGCTGACAGCCAACTGGTAGGGCAGCTGCTTGCCGAGCATCGCCCTCGTGCCATCATCAATTTTGCTGCAGAATCGCATGTTGATCGCTCCATCCATGGGCCGGAAGACTTCATCCAGACCAATATCGTTGGCACCTTCCGCTTGCTAGAGGCCGTTCGTGCTTACTGGAATGGGTTGGAAGGTAATGAGCAGCAAAAGTTCCGCTTCCTTCACGTATCCACCGACGAAGTGTACGGTTCGTTGGCTGGCGATGCGCCAGCCTTCACCGAAAAGCACCAGTACGAACCGAACAGCCCGTACTCCGCGAGCAAGGCAGCCAGCGACCACTTGGTGCGCGCGTACCACCATACCTATGGCCTGCCGGTACTGACCACCAACTGCTCGAATAACTACGGCCCGTATCACTTCCCTGAGAAGCTGATTCCGCTGATGATCGTCAATGCCCTGGCAGGCAAGGCCTTGCCGGTATACGGCGATGGCCAGCAGATTCGTGACTGGCTGTATGTGAAAGACCACTGCAGCGCCATTCGTCGCGTGCTCGAAGCAGGTGCCGTGGGCGAGGTTTACAACGTTGGCGGTTGGAACGAAAAGCCGAACCTGGAAATCGTCAATCGTGTTTGCGCCTTGCTGGACGAGTTTCGTCCACGCGCCGACGGCAAGCTCTACAGCGAACAGATCGCCTATGTTACCGACCGCCCTGGGCACGACCGCCGGTATGCGATCGATGCTCGCAAGCTGGAGCGTGAGCTGGGTTGGAAGCCTGCCGAAACATTTGAAACGGGCATTCGCAAGACCGTCCAGTGGTACCTGGAAAACCAACCGTGGGTCGAAAGCGTCCTGTCCGGTAACTACCGTGATTGGGTCGAGAAGAACTACGCCGAGCGCCGCGCATGAAAATTCTTCTGTTGGGCAAGAATGGCCAAGTGGGCTGGGAGCTGCAGCGCAGCCTCGCCCCCTTGGGCGAGGTGCTTGCCCTGGATTCGCGTAGCGTTGATTTCTGCGGTGACCTGGGCAACCTCGAAGGGCTCAAGGACACGTTGGCGCGTTATGCCCCCGACGTTATCGTTAATGCCGCCGCCTACACCGCAGTGGACAAGGCCGAATCCGAGCCGAGCCAGGCACACCTGGTCAACGCCGAGGCTGTAGCTGTAATGGCTGAGGCCGCGGCAAGCAGTGGCGCGTTGCTGGTGCATTACTCCACCGATTACGTATTCCCTGGCGACGGTACACAGGCCTGGCGCGAGACTGACGGTGTTGGCCCGCTGAACGTCTACGGCGTCAGCAAGCTGGCCGGGGAGCAGGCGATTCAGGCATCGGGCTGCCGCCACCTGGTCTTCCGCACTTGCTGGGTGTACGCAGCCCGCGGCAACAACTTCGCGAAAACCATGCTGCGACTGGCGCGTGAGCGCGACACCTTGGGCGTGATCGATGACCAGTTTGGTGCACCTACAGGGGCCGAACTGATCGCCGACGTGACGGCGCATGCCATTCCGGCTGCGCGGCACAACCCGAAGCTGGATGGTATCTACCACCTGGCAGCGGGCGGTGAAACCACATGGTGCGGTTACGCGCGCTATGTCATCAACCTGGCTGCTGCCGCTGGTCTGGAGCTGAAGGTCTCTGCCGAGGCAGTCAATGCACTCACCACAGATGCCTACCCTACGCCAGCCAAACGCCCGGCCAACTCCCGCCTGAATACCGAAAAACTGCAGAAAGCCTTCCAGCTGAATCTCCCGTCCTGGGAATACGGTGTGGCACGGATGCTGACAGAAATCATAGAGAAGCAATGATGAGTAAACGTAAAGGGATTATCCTGGCCGGTGGTTCCGGCACCCGTCTTCACCCAGCAACGCTGTCCATTTCCAAGCAGCTGTTGCCGGTATACGACAAGCCGATGATCTACTACCCGCTGACTACGCTGATGCTGGCGGGAATCCGCGACATTTTGATCATTTCCACACCGCAGGACACCCCACGCTTTGAGCAACTGCTGGGCGATGGTGCGCGTTGGGGGCTGAATATTCAGTATGCAGTCCAGCCTTCGCCGGACGGTCTGGCCCAAGCGTTCATCATTGGCGAGCAGTTTATCGGCAATGATCTGTCGGCGTTGGTGCTGGGCGATAATATCTTCTACGGCCATCACTTCAATGAACTGCTGCATAGCGCAACAGCGCGTGATCATGGCGCGACCGTGTTTGCCTATCACGTCAACGACCCTGAGCGTTACGGTGTGGTCGAGTTCAACGACCAGGGCAAAGCTGTCAGCTTGGAAGAGAAGCCGCTGCAGCCTAAGTCGAACTACGCGGTTACCGGTCTGTACTTCTATGACCAGCAAGTGGTTGAGATTGCAAAGAGCATCCAGCCTTCGCCGCGTGGCGAACTGGAGATCACTGACCTTAATCGCATCTACATGGAGCAGGGCAGCCTGTCTGTCGAGATCATGGGGCGCGGCTACGCATGGCTCGACACTGGCACCCACGACTCGCTGCTCGAGGCCAGCCACTACATCGCTACCATCGAGCACCGCCAGGGCCTTAAGGTTGCGTGCCCTGAAGAAGTTGCTTTCCGCCAGCAATGGATCACTGCTGAACAGCTGGAAAAACTGGCTGCGCCGCTGGCCAAGAATGGTTATGGCCAATACCTGAAACGCCTGCTGCAGGAAAAAATTTACTAATGAAAGCTACTCCTTTGGCTATTCCCGAAGTCATTTTGTTTGAGCCTCGGGTTTTCGGTGATGACCGTGGCTTCTTCTTCGAAAGCTTCAACCAGAAGGTTTTTGATGAAGTGGTAGGCCGCGAAGTCAATTTTGTGCAGGACAACCATTCCCGCTCTGCCAAGGGCGTACTGCGCGGGCTGCACTACCAGCTGCAGCAAGCACAGGGCAAGTTGGTGCGTGTAGTCCAGGGTGAAGTGTTCGACGTTGCTGTAGATGTCCGTCGTGATTCGCCCACCTTTGGCAAATGGGTGGGGGCGCACCTGTCCGCAGAAAACAAGCATCAGCTGTGGGTGCCGGAAGGATTCGCGCACGGCTTTGTCGTCCTCTCGGAAGCGGCAGAGTTCCTGTACAAAACCACCGACTTCTACGCCCCAGCGCACGAGCGCTGCATCATCTGGAACGACCCGGATATCGGAATTGACTGGCCGATAGACTTTGAACCACAGCTGTCGGCGAAAGACCTGCTTGGCAAGCGGTTGGCCGAGGTTGATGTGTTCGAGAATTACAGCAAATAAAACCACGGTAGCGATCGACGAGACGCAGGGCTAATGCCCTGCGTTTTGCGCATTGGAACTTATGACTCAGATAGAAAACCTCGCACCCGCACAGGCATTCGAATTGGCGAACGCGTTGATGCGGCAGAAACGCTGGGTGGAGGCGGCTACGCTATGGCAGGCCTTCCGCGAGCAATATAAGGGCCACCCTGCGCCATGGTTGCAAGGCGCTGTCTGCTGCTTTAAGCAAGAGCAGTATGAACAAGCGGGCGAGCTTTTAGAATTTAGTCGACACCGTTTCGATAAGCACGTCTCCACCTGGTTGATCAGTGCAGACTGGGCCCAGGTGCAAGGTGAGGCGGCGCTCGAAGCGCAGCTGCTGGTGCAAGGTCGTGCGGTGCTGGGTGACTGTTGGGAGTTACTTTGCCGTACTGCCGCGTTGGCAATGCGCAACGGTGATGTTACCGCCGCGAAGGCGCATAACCTCACTGCTCGCAATGTGGCCCCCGATAAAGTTGAGCCGCTGGTCCAAGCTGCGGACATCGCCGAAAAGCTAGAGCAGTGGGAAGAAGTCGCTGAGTATTGGAACGCTGTAGTCGCTTTGAAGCCAGCACACCCCCAGGCCTATCAAAAGCTTTCGCAGGCCTACGAGCGGGCAGGGCAACACGCATTGGCGCGGCGATATCGGTTGGCAATGCAATATGGTGCCGAAATATTAAATACGCCGGAGCCTGCTGTAAAAGATGAACTAAAAAAAGCCAAAGGCTCGGCATCCTCGGTTATGCACTTTGCTACTTTGGTGGTAACCAAGGCCATTTTGAACCTGAAGTCAGAGTCTTCGCGCACCCACCTTAATTACGCTTGGGTGGTGCTGGAGCCACTGCTGCATCTCGTTATTTATTATTTCCTGTTCGGCAGAGTCTTGAATGCGGGGGTCGAGAATTACGGCCTATTCCTGCTCTGCGGTTTAGTGCCCTGGATGTGGTTCACCAAAGCGGTGTCGACCAGTGCAACCAGCATATTGGGCGGTCAGTCACTGATGCTGAACAGTAACGTTCAGCCCGCCTTTTTTCCGCTTGTCAATATTGTGCAGTCGACGTTCAAGCAGTTGCCAGCCATGCTATTGCTAATCGTTCTACGCTTTGTAGCTGACGATGACAGTTTGAGCTTGAGCCTTATTTATTTCCCGCTAATCGTGGTGCTACAGTTTCTGCTGACCATCGTGCTGAGTATGCTGCTTGCAGCGCTTGTTTCAATGGTCCGTGACATTGCCAATATCGTTGGTACGGGCTTGACCCTGTTGATGATCCTTTCGGGGGTGATCTATAACTACCAATCTCTGCCTGGGAGGGTAGCAGAGTGGGTTCAATACAACCCGCTGGCGGTCATAATTTCTGCTTATCGCCAGGTGATTCTGCAGGGCACTGCTCCTGAAATACAAGGGTTGCTCTATGTGCTTGCAGTAAGCATTGCTTTGGGAGCTGTCAATTACGTTGTTTACAAGCTGCAGCGGAAAAAGTTTGTAAGGCGAGGCATGGCATGAAGTCTGATGTAGTCCTTTCGCTGCGTAACGTAGGTGTGCGGTTCAAGCTGAATGGTAAGCGAGGGTTCCATGAGCCCTTGAAAGGCATTGACCTGGATATCAAGGCTGGCGAAACGCTCGGCATTCTTGGCAGGAATGGCGCAGGCAAGTCGACGTTGCTCAAAGTTCTGTCGGGCGCATTGACCCCCGATTCGGGCGAGGTTTTGAACCATGGCGCCTCGGTGGCCTTGCTGGCCTTGCAGGCGGGCTTCGACAGCAATCTTACCGGTCGAGATAACGCAATTTTTGGCGGCATGCTACTGGGGCATCCCAAAAAGTGCGTTATCGAACGGGTAGAAGAAATAAAGGCCTATTCGGAGCTGGGTGATTATTTCGAGGAACCGGTGAGAAACTACTCGACGGGTATGGCCTCTCGATTGGGGTTTGCCATCAGCACCATCATGAGTCCCGATGTGATTCTGGTCGATGAGGTGCTTAGCGTTGGTGACGCCAGCTTCAAGAAGAAGGCTGAGCGTACTATGATTCAAAAAATTGCGTCAGGCCAAACAGTTGTACTCGTATCGCACTCTCAAGGCCAGATTGCCGCTTTGTGCGACCGTTGCGTCATCTTGGAGGGGGGCAAGCTCATCACAGGAGAAAGTGTTGGGCAGGTCATGAAACTCTACGAAGAAATTATTGAAAATAAACGTTAGGGAAATTGCATGAGCATGAAATACGTGTTGATTCCAGCAGTAATCGTAATGGCGCTCGCTGGTTGTGGTGGTGAGAACTCCGTTGCGTCGTTGCCAGTAGAAAAATCTAATCGCTGTGCATTAGATTTGGTACAAGGAAGTAAAGATCGGGGGGTGAAGGTTCGTCAGGGTGTTGTTGAGCTTCGCGGGTGGGCACTTGGTTCCGACAGCGCTGCAGGAACCGGAAAGCTCGTTGTAACAATGAAAAATGCTCAAGGCGATGTCTATACTTTTGAAGAAAGCTCGCGTTATGATCGCTTAGACGTCGCTAAAGCATTTAATGACGAAAAGTACACAAAATCAGGTTTCTTCATTCGTGCGGATCTTTCTACGCTGCCAGTTGGTGCCTACGGTATTCTGATCAAAACTCCGGAGAAAGATCGTGTTGTTGCTTGCTCGGTGAGCAAGAATATTATTGTTGAATCGTGATCTTTTAACTGGTTATTGATTGAGGGGCCGTTGTGGGTATTTTTCAGAAATTGTCGGATCAGCTTCGCTACCCGGCAGCATACGCTTATGTTTCGCTTCAGTCTCGGATGAACTGGTTCAGGAGTTTGGGCAAGGCAGACAGCGTGCTGTATTCGTCCAGTTATGCTGGCCAGAAAATTGTTCTGATGGCATTGTTTCAGAAAGGCGAGATTCGTAACGATGTAGTTCATTTTCTTCGTGCGGCCAAAGAGGCGGGTTTGTACGTTGTCTGTGTAAATACGTTAAAAATAAAAAATCCCGAACGGTATAGCGATATCATTGATTGCTATGTTGAAAAGTATAATTACGGTCGAGACTTTGGTAGTTATAAGTCTGGCTTTAACTATCTCTACTCCAGTGGGCTTGCTGAGCAGTGTCCTCGAATGATGCTTGTGAATGATAGCGTCTTCTTTAGTCGCAAGCATAACGCGCAATTTCTTCATGAGATGTTTGATTCCAGCGTCGAGGCGTTAGGGGCGACCGAGAATTATGAGATCGAGCATCACCTTGGGTCGTTCTGTATTGCCTTGAGTAATAACGTTCTCAATCATCCTAGGCTGAAGAAGTATTGGAAAGACTATAAATGTACTGACGTACGCCCTGTGGTTATAAAAACAGGTGAAATGGAGCTTTCTAAAACGCTGAAGCGTATTGTGAGTTCGCCCAACAATTTCCGTTCGCTATATGATATTGGTCGTGCGTCGGAGCTTTTGCATGGCAGCGATGAGGTGCTGGAAGATATTGCTCGCCTGTCGCGAAATTCCGAGCTTTTACACTGGCCACGATTTTCTTTTTCTGCTGTTAGTAAGGATGTTATTAGCAAGTATCTTCATTCTCCAGCCGCGATCGCTGGTGTTTCGGCATTGAATGCCGATTTTGATTCGCTGTCGGAAGTTGAAGTGCACTATGCTGATTCTTTGAGTGGATTCTCTGAGTTTGTCTGTGGTGCTGTGACAAACTCTTCATCCGCAGCTGGAAGTATCCGTTCGACTGTAAAGGGGGAGGTCATTTCCAACTTCATCGGTTGCTTTGCGCATGGCTCTCAGATCCATCAGAATGGTATCTTCCTCCATCGTATCGGTTTGCCAATTATTAAGTTGGATGGTGTTTATCGCGGTATGTTCGTATCCAAAGATATCGAAAATATTGCACTGGATCTCGAGCCGGACCAGCGCGGTGAGTTTCGCTGGATCATGTACTCGCGCCCATTTGGTGGTGATGTATTGATTGGTTGGAAACGTGCGGCATTTTTACGCGGTTTGATTTGAGGTTTGCGAGTCCCGAATACTGACTGGTAGATCTTTTTACGTAAGGAAGGAAAGGTGCATCCTGATTTTTTAGAGCTTTCCGTGCTCGATAAAGCTAAGTCAAACTTAAAGCGAGTTGTGCCTCACTCGTGCCTGGATACACCATCCCATCGACAATTGGGCAATGGAAAGTTATCTTTTGCGGGTTGGTTCTTGAAAGATCACCATGTCTCCGATATCCATTTAGTAATTAGGAATGGGCGTGCGGAGCATCAGGTCTATGCAACGGTCGAGCGTCGTGATGTGCTGAGCAGTGTCCTAAGGGTCTCACAGGATCTGCTAAGTGTGCATCCTCAGTTGCACTGCGGGTTCAAAGTGACTATCGAGGTGGACCTAAATCAGCCTGTCGACATTATTTTTGTAGTTGATAACGAGGAATACCCCTGGCGGGTGATTCATGCCGCGGCAACTGGTTTCAAAGCTGCCAGTCTGCAAAATCTATGGTCTGAGTTTGTCAATTGCAAAGATATTAGAAAGCTTGCGGCGGATTTGTCCGGTTTCTTAGCAAAAATCAGTGATGCAGTCCTCGATGATATTATATTTCGAGGAGTGCAGGTTTGCAGTTTGAAGGAATTAAGTTCTGGTAAGGTTCCTGCGGAACTGTCTCGAGCCGTACCGTTCTTAAAATATGTTACCTCTAGTGACTTCTGCATTGATGCGGTGGAGACTGCGCTTTCACAAGGATCAGTCATTGTTCCCGATCCTTTCGGCTATGGTATGGCCTGCTGTAATGAAAGCTATGTGATGGGCAATGAGATAAATGTGCTTAGATTTATCTCGTCCACAGGTGAAGCGTGCTTTGTATTTCAGCATGTTGGTTCGGCGGACGCTATATATTTCCCTACTAAAAATATTATTGCGCTGACCCCGCACTTGTCTGATGGTCTTGTAAGGGGCTTCATTTACAAGCTTGTCAGAAGTATGGTTGAGGTTTCGGCGTACGCTTCGGGTGGGCGAGGTTTTTCTGGGATTATTGCATCACATAGTCGTCCTTATCATTTTTACTACGATGTGGCTCCCGCAGTCGGTGCTCTTCATGATGCCCGGTTCTTAGAGCGCTTGCCGAGTATCATTCATTACAAGGGGGCTGATTTCTGTTCCCTTTCGAGTTTGTATGGCGTAAATGTCCCTGAAGCTTTACTGACGCCTGATGAGGTGTGGAGTAAGGTGACAAAAACCAAGGGCTTCTATTTTCATGTGGGCTCTGTATTCGATCAGACACGAGTTGATTGCGTTAATCGGTTTGATCGTAGATTTGTCTCCTTGGCACGGAAGGGGATGGTTTCACTAGATCCAACAATTACAAAAGGGTTAATGTCCTGTTATCCGCTGATTTGGTTTGGGGTTACAGTCCAGAAGCGTTCATGGCTTGAACAGATTGACTCTGCGGTCAATATACTGAATTCGCTTAAGGCTCTATACCCGGAGGTTGGGGTCGTATTTGATGGATGGACCTCGCCGATGCATCCAACACCAAGAGATCAGCGTGAGACCGATCTCGATAATGGCGTTGTAAAGGAAATTAGAAAGAGTCTGGATCCTTCGATTCCTGTTTTTAATGTGGTTGGCGCGGATAGTGTCAAAAAAATTCAATATGCAAGCTTTGTCGATGCTTATGTAGGTAACTCTGGCACAGGTGGTCTACATGTTGCTAGGTTTGCAGGGCGCCCAGGAGTGGCGCACTTGAATACGAAAATGCTTAATGCGAATAATCACATTCGCAAGCGAACCCGCCTCATAGACGTCAAGCATATTGTTGATCGTCCTGAGGACTCTGACTTGAGAATGGATTTTATCAGTTACAGTCTGGACTGGCAGGTTGTGTATAACGAACTGGTTCAGGTTATTGAGGGAGGTTCAAAGTGAGTGGGAGTACTGTTATCGATTGCACCCTGCGCGATGGTGGTTACTATAATTCTTGGGATTTTCCGGAAGATGTAGTTGATGACTACCTGAAGGCAATGGCTGCTGCCGGTGTGAACGTCGTCGAGCTGGGCTTACGCTCTCTGAAAAACTCCGGTTTCAAGGGCGCGAGCGCTTTTACCACCGATCATTACATCCGCAGTCTCGATGTACCTGGCTCACTTTCAGTCGCAGTCATGATTAATGCTGTGGAGCTGCTCGGAAGTGACCTGCCGATGGAAGAGGTCTTGAGCCGGCTGTTTCCAGAGACCGCGGCGACGTCGCCTGTGGAACTCGTACGTATCGCCTGCCATGTACACGAATTCGAACAGTCACTTCCTGCATCGGCCTGGCTGAAAGAGCGCGGTTTCCAGGTCGGGTTCAACCTCATGCAGATTGCTGACCGTAATCAGCAGGAAGTCGAGACTTTGGCCGCCGCAGCCGCCAACTGGCCATTGGATGTTCTGTATTTCGCTGACAGCATGGGCAGCATGAGCCCTGACCAAGTGGCACAGGTTGTCGGTTGGCTGCGCTCGCGCTGGAAGGGCCCTCTGGGTATTCACACTCATGACAACATGGGCTTGGCACTACAAAACACTCTGCGCGCCTTGGACGAAGGCGTCACTTGGTTGGACGCCACCGTTACCGGCATGGGGCGTGGCCCCGGTAATGCGAAAACTGAGTACTTGGTCATCGAACTCTCGGAGCGCAGTGGGCTAAGCGCTAACGTTGTTCCCTTGATGGGCGTGATCAATCGCTACTTCCGTCCTCTGCAGCATGAGTGTGGGTGGGGTACCAATACTTACTATTACCTGGCGGGTAAGTATGGGATACACCCTACCTACATCCAGGAAATGCTGGGCGACTCGCGTTATGGCGAAGAAGATATCCTGGCTGTTATAGAGCACCTGCGTGTTGAGGGTGGCAAAAAATTCAGCTCGCGCACATTGAATTCCGCCCGGGTCTTCTATCAGAGCCCTACGCAGGGGAGCTGGGCGCCCGCAGAGGTATTAGCGGGTCGCGATGTGTTGCTGCTGGGGACCGGGCCTGGTGTAGAAAAGCATAGGGCTGCGATCGAGGCCTATATCCGTAGGTGCAAGCCGTTTGTAATGGCACTCAACACACAAGCGAAAATTGCTTCGGAATTGATTGATGTGAGAGTGGCTTGCCATCCGGTTCGTCTGCTAGCTGACTGCGCAGAGCATGCTCGTTTGCCGCAGCCGCTGGTAACCCCCGCTAGCATGCTACCAGAAGATGTAAGGCAAGCATTGGGGGAGACGACCCTTCTTGACTTCGGGATTACCGTCAACTCGGATATGTTTGAGTTCAACTCAACACACTGCACGTTGCCGACCTCTTTGGTATTTGCTTACGCGTTGGCCATCGCTGCTAGCGGGGATGCGCGTTCGATCAATTTGGCAGGGTTCGATGGGTATGGCGCAGATGACCCGCGTACAGCTGAAGTTGAGTCTGTGCTGGAACTGTTCCTCAAGTCGACGCCGGAGTTGCCCGTCACCGCAGTAACGCCTTCGCGTTATGCGATCGAATCCAAATCTATTTATGCGATCTGACTAATATGAAATCAGTTGTCGTTATTCCCGCGCGCTATAAATCGTCACGGTTCCCAGGCAAGCCTTTGGTGAATCTGCTGGGAAAACCCATGATCCTTTGGGTGGCGGAGCTGTCTGCCAAAGCGGTCGGCCAGGAAAACGTTTTTGTTGCTACCGAAGATGACCGCATAGCGCAGGTAGTGGAAGGTGCTGGCTTCAATGTGGTGATGACGAGCAGCACGGCCCTGACTGGGACTGACCGTCTGGCAGAGGCTGCTCAGCAAATTGAGGCTGACATCTACATCAACGTACAAGGTGATGAGCCGCTGATTGATCCTGTTGATATCCAGAAAGTTCTTGAGCTCAAGAAGGTGGCAATGGATTCGGTGGTGAACGGTTACTGCTGGATTGATGATGCCGAAGACCCAAACAGCGTCAATATTCCTAAAGTGGTCACTACTGAAAAAGGTGACCTGATGTACATGTCTCGCCTACCGGTTCCTGGTTTTAAAGATCCGGCCGTTGCGCCAAGCCGCTACAAAAAACAAGTCTGCATTTATGGATTCACCCGCCAGCAACTGGATAGCTACGCCAGCTTTGGCCGAAAAGGTGAGGTAGAAAGCAGCGAGGACATCGAAATTCTGCGGTTCCTCGAGTTGGGTGTGCCGGTCAAAATGGTCGAAACCAGCGGTGGTAGCCTGGCGGTGGATGTACCTACCGATGTAGATGTTGTAGAGCGTGCGCTGCAGGAGCTTGGGTTTGAACTTGCAAAAGTATAAAACAATAATTTTTGATTGTGATGGCGTGGTTTTAGATTCGAATCGCGTAAAAACACAGGCGTTCTACTTGGCCGCACTGCGCTACGGTGAAGCAGCTGCGCAAGCGCTCGTCGAGCATCATACTGCCAACGGCGGCATATCCAGGTTTAAAAAGTTTGAATACTTTTTAAATGAAATAGTGGGTGTGCGCTCGGATGAGACGGGCATGCAATACCTGCTAGATGCCTATAGCAAGGAAGTTGCGGATGGCCTGATGCAATGTAAAATTGCAGAGGGCCTTGAGGATCTTCGATGCGCTTCGCCGAATGCTAAATGGCTGATTGTCTCTGGTGGTGCTCAGGTCGAGTTGAGGCATGTGTTTTCTGAACGGGGCATATCTGATTACTTCGATGGCGGGATTTTTGGCAGTCCCGATCCCAAAGACACCATTTTCGCCCGGGAAATCGCTTCGGGTAACATTGAATTCCCTGCGCTCTTTATTGGGGATAGTCGTTACGATCATACGGTTTCTGAAATGTTCAAGACCGATTTTGTCTTTGTCTCGGCCTGGACGGAGTTCAAGGGCTGGCAGGATTACTTTGCAAATATTGGGGTAACCTGCAAATCCGCATTGTCGGATTTAATTACTCAGTAAAGATAGCACCGTGCGCTGCATACTCTGTGGCGCAATGGATTATCCATTTGCGTTATCGCTGCCTGGCAATGTCTGCCGTTTTAGAGGCATCACCATGCATCAAGGACCCCCGCAATGGCGTATTACCGTAGTAAGCGCTCCATAAACCCCACCTAACCAAAGATGGGCAGCGCACCTAGCTGTGTATGTGAGGTGTGCAATTCCA